>DASQAW010000215.1:0-2237 GCA_035635495.1 Burkholderiales bacterium | reverse complement strand
CCCGAGCCTGCCGGTTCGCGTGTGCCTCGGCAACGGCGTCGCGTTCGACGCGAAGAAGCTCTACCAGGTCGCCTATGAGGTGAAGGACCCGTACGTCCTCGGCGCGGGCACGGCCGCGTTTCGCGACGTGCAAGCGTTCTTCAAGCGCGAAAAGCAGGACGACTTCGGCAATGCCAACCCGGTGGCGGGAATGGTGCGCTGGGCCATCATTCGCGGCGTATCGCAGTCGGGGAACTTCACGCGGCACTACCTCCACCTCGGCATGAACGAGGACGAGTCGGGCCACATCGTGCACGAGGGCGCGTGGCCGCTCATCGCCGGCCGCCGCGTCGCGAACAACTCGCGCTGGGGCCAGCCCGACGGCGTGCTCGAGCTCTACCAGATGGGAAGCGAAGGTCCGCAGTGGTGGCACGAATGGCCCGATCGCGTGCGCGACCTGCCGACGCGCGGCATCCTCGACCGCTGCGAGCATTCGCATACCTGCCCGAAGATCGTCGAGACGTTCGGCGGCGCGGAAGTCTTCGCGCTGAAGATGACCATGTCGTGGGTCGGCACCTCGGCCGATCGCGACATTCCGCTGCCGAAAAACGTGCGGCGCTACTACCTGCCGAGCTCCACGCATGGCGGCGGCAACGGCGCGACGACGCAGAGCCCCGAAGCCGCTGGCGCAGTGAGCTGCCCCGGCAACAACTGGGGCAAGGGCACGCTCAGGGCGAATCCCGTTCCTTCCACTGCCCTCGTCAACCGCATGCGCCTAGCGCTGCGCGATTGGGTGAGGAACGGCACCAAGCCGCCGCCAAGCCAATGGCCGACGCTGCGCGAGCTGCGCAACGGCAAGCTGGTTGGTGACGACGGCGACCGCGATGATGACGACGCCGAGGACGAGCGGGGCAAGGGCCACGAGAAGCACGAGCACTCCCGCTGGCAGCCGACGCTTGTCGACGCGACGAAGAAGGCGATGGATTTCCCGAGCGGCGTGCCGGGCATCCCGGACTCGATCTTCCTGCCTGGGAACTTCATCTTCCCGGTGTTCGACTACAACTGGGGCCCGCAATACGACCACAGCGAGGCGAACGGCGTGCCGACCAACGCGCCGCCGCCGATCCGCCACGTGATCAAGATGCTGGTACCCCGCGTGGACGCCGACGGCAACGAGCTCGGTGGTGTGCCCACCGTGCAAGTAATGGCGCCGCTCGCCACGTATCTCGGCTGGAACATCACCGCAGCGTCGAGCGATGTCGGCTACGACGGCCGGCCATTCCACGCCGGGCAGGTATGCAACTACGTCGGCGGAATGGTGCCGCTGTTCAAGACCAAGGCCGAGCGAACGGCCGCGGGCGACCCGCGCCTGTCTTTGGAAGAGCGCTACGCCACGCATGCAGGCTACGTCGCCGCGGTCAGGAAGGCCGCCGACAGCGCAGCCTGCCAGGGCTATCTGAACGCCGGCAAGGCCGCGGCCGACATGGGCGCGAAGTGCACGACGGCGCTCGGGGCCGGCGTCGCGGACGATTGGGCAGCGCTCGTAAACCAGGCGGCCGACAGCGACGTGCTCTGCAAGGACTTCCACGTTGTCCCCGGCACGACTCCGCCGGTCAGTAAGTGCTTCGACGCCAGCGGTCCATGAACTAATGGCGACGTTTCCGGCCAACGCCCGCTCGGTTTGAGCGGGCGTTTTTGTTTGGGTAGACCCTGCCGTCGGTGGGGCCGAGTGCCGCGGCGCGGAGGAGGACGAGTGGTCTGAAATGCGGTATCGCGGGTGGCATTTCACCACTCGCGATGTAACCTGGCTGAGCTACACTGGGCGTCGGAACGAGGATCATTCGGTGCCCAAGAAACGGCTTCTCGGTTGGCTAATCTTCGGTGCTGCCGCAGCCGCGGTCGCGGCCTGGTGGCCGCTGCCGCAGACGGCCACGGTAAGCGCCGAGCGCGATGCAAAGGCCGGCGAGCGCACACAGGCGCCGCGCGGCGAGGGCCGGCTCGACGCGCTGCCCAAGCGCGACACGATCGGCAGGCCGGCGAGTCCGCTGTTCTCCTCCCAGTCGTGGGAACCGCCCCGGCAGGTGGCGGCTGTGCAGGCGCCTGTCGAGGCGCCGGTCGCGCCGCCGATGCCCTACCGGGTCGCGGGGCGCGTGATGCACGATGGCGTGACGCAGATCATCCTTGCCCGCGGGGACGTGGTGCTTACCGTGCGCGAAGGCGACACGCTGGACGGCGCTTATCAAGTGGAGAAGATCCAG
>DASQAW010000214.1:0-5091 GCA_035635495.1 Burkholderiales bacterium | reverse complement strand
TTCATCGACGCCAAGGAGATCGCCAACGGCTTCTCGGAGCTGAACGACCCCGAGGACCAGGCGGCGCGCTTCCTCGAGCAGGCGCGCATGAAGGAGGCCGGCGACCAGGAGGCGATGTACTACGACGCCGACTACATCCGCGCGCTCGAGTACGGCATGCCGCCCGCCGGCGGCCTGGGCGTCGGCATCGACCGCCTGGTGATGCTCCTGACGGACAGCCCGAGCATCCGCGACGTGATCCTCTTCCCGCACATGCGGCCGGAGTCTTAACAGCCGTAACAACTGGTAACCATTGCTCACGGCACGGCAGGCTCCGCCTCCGTAACCTGTCTCCATTCGCGATACGAAAGGAGAACGACGCGATGGAAACCAACATCAAGAAGCTGCACCCGCTGCTTACCCTGGCAGCGATCTCACTGACTGTTTTCTCGGCCGTCGGCGTTGCTGCGCTCACGGGCCTGATCCCGCACTCGAAGGGCTCGGTGAGCGAGGCTACCCCGGTAGCCGCGGCACCCGTCACTGAGCCGGCACCGGCAGCCGCTCCGGTTCCGCAGCCGGTGAAGAGGCCGGTAGTGACGCGCCACACGGCGCCGAAGGTCGCCGCCGCCGAGGTTCCGGCGATGACGCCGGCGCCGATGGCGCAGACGCCGCAGGTGTATGAAGCGCCGAAACCGGTGGTGAAGCCGGGGCTTCTCGGCACGGTCGTCGCGGTGCGCGAGGTCGAGCAGAAGGGCGACGCCAAGGGCATCGGCGCGGTCGGCGGCGGCGTCGCCGGCGCGGTGCTCGGCCACAACATCGGCGACCACAACAAGCTCGTCACGGTGCTCGGCGCCGCGGGCGGCGCGCTGCTCGGCAACCAGATCGAGAAGCAGGCGCGCGCCACCAAGCACTGGGAGCTGACCGTCAACTTCGACGACGGCACCACGCAGACGATGTCGAGCGAGACGCAGCCCTTCTGGCACCAGGGCGACCGGGTGCGCCTCTACGAAGGCAACCTCCAGCCGGTCTAAAGCTTCAGCGCAATGAGTCCCAGCAGCACCGCGCCGGTGGCCACCAGCCGCCGGCGCGTGAACTTTTCATGCAGCACGAACGCCGCGATCACCGCGGCGAAGATCACCGAGGTCTCGCGCAGCACCGCCACGATGGCGATCGGCGCGCGCGTCATCGCCCAGAGCGCGATGCCGTAGGCAGCCACGGCGCAGCCGCCCCCGGTGATCGCGCGCTTCCAGTTGCCGAGGAAATAGGCGTTCACCGCGCGGCCGCGCCGCAGCCAGCCGTAGATCGCGATCACCACCCCGTTGGCGGCGAAGAACCAAAGCGTGTAGCTGAGCGGCGCCGCCGAAAGCCGCGCCCCCTGCCCGTCGATCAGCGTGTACGCCGCGATCACTACTGCATTGCCGAGCGCGAAGGCGGTGGCGCGGCGGTCGTGCCGGCCCGAGGCGAAGGCGAAGATCCCGGCGCAGATCAGCACGAGGCCGAGCGTCGCGCCGAGGGGCAGCACTTCGCCCAGCACGAGCGCGCCGACCAGCGCGACCAGCATCGGCCCGCCGCCGCGCATCACCGGGTACGTGTATGAGAGCTCGCCCCAGCGGTAGGCGCCGGCCAGGAACACGAAGTACAGGATATGCACTACGGCGGAGCCGGCGACCCACGGCCACGACGCCGGGGCCGGCGCCGGAAGGAAGAGAGCGGCGATGAAAGCGATCAGGCCCGAGCCGATTGCGATGTTGACGGTCTCGAGCTCCGTGTCCGCGCCCGACTTGACGAGCACGTTCCACGCAGCGTGCAGCAGCGCCGCTCCGAGGACGGCGAGCGTCACCGGCAGGCTGATCTCCATTTCCTAGCGGATGATCTGCTCGATGAGCGGCATCATGCGCTCCACCGCGGCGCGGCCCTCGGCAATCGCCTCTTTCGCGCGGTGGTACTCCATCGTGCCGAAGTTCGGCAGCAGCGGCGTGATGAGCACGTCGGCCGGCTCGCCGGCGAGCCGGCTGCGCGCCACGCGCTGCTCGACGATGTCGAGCGCGGTATTGAACACCTCGAAGATGGACGGGATCGCCGGCTCCGCGCCCTTCGCGCGCGACCCGCCCAGCAGCCGCCCGATCCAGCTCGGCTCCTGCGGCGGCGGCGCCGGCAGGTCGCGGCCCATGTTGCGGTACGGCCCGAGCTTGCCCCAGCTCAGGTCGACGGCGATGACGATCTCGGCGCCGAACGCGCGGCACATGGACACCGGCACGGGGTTCACCAGTCCGCCGTCGACCAGCACGGCGCCTTCGAACACCACGGGCGTGAAGAGGCCGGGCGCCGCGATCGAGGCGCGCACCACGTCGAGCAGCTTGCCGTGGCGCAGCCAGATCTCGCGACCCGAGCTCAGCTCGGTAGCGATCGCGCCGAACGGCACCTCGAGCTCGGCGATCTCGCGGTCCTGGAAGGTGCTGCGGAAGAGATTGAACAGGCGCTGGCCGCGGATCAGCCCGCCGCGCCACGTGAGGTCCATCAGGCGCACGACCTGCGTCCAGGCGAGCCCGGTGACCCACTCTTCGAGCTGATCGAGCTGCCCCGAGGCATAGACCGCGCCGACCAGCGCGCCGATCGACGTGCCGCAGATGAGATCGGGCTTGACCCCGCGCTCCTCGAGCGCGCGGATCGCGCCGATGTGCGCCCAGCCGCGGGCGCTGCCCGAGCCGAGTGCCAGTCCGATGCGAGGTTTGCGGGCCATCAGGCCCGCGAGTTTACGTCAGAGATGTCTCGCGGGCTGTGGGCGGTCAACGTAAAGCAGGGCCGAAGCGTTCGTTTCGCAATGGGGAGCCGTGGGGCCGGCGTGGCATTTCCGACTGAGACCATTCAGAACCGGATTCTGCTGGTGCGCGGCCATAAGGTTCTGCTGGATTCAGATCTCGCGGCGCTATACGGCGTGGAGACACGCGTGCTCAACCAGGCGGTCAAGCGAAATCGTGATCGCTTTCCGGCCGATTTCATGTTCCGCCTGTCGGCGAAGGAAATGAAAAATTGGAGATCACAATTTGTGATGTCCAATCCCGGAGCCAAGATGGGGTTACGCCGTGCGCCTCTCGCATTCACCGAGCACGGCGCACTCATGGTCGCGCCGGCTCGAAGAACATCAGAAAACGCTAGCGGCGCACGACCGGGCGATTGTGCAGTTGATGAACACAATGCGCACGTTCATGGCGAGGCCGGGACCCGCCAAGTCCCGGCCCATCGGCTTCATCACCCCGAGGTAGGACGCCGCCGTTTAGACGCGTTCGAAGATCGCGGCGATGCCCTGCCCGCCGCCGATGCACATGGTGACCAGCGCGTAGCGCTTCTGGGTGCGCTGCAGTTCGTAGAGCGCCTTCACCGTCAGGATGCAGCCGGTCGCGCCGATCGGATGGCCGAGCGCTACCGCCCCACCGTTCGGGTTCACCCTGGCCGGGTCGAGGCCGAGGTCCTTGGTCACCGCCATCGCCTGCACCGCGAACGCCTCGTTCGATTCGATCACATCCATGTCGGAGGGTTTGAGGCCGGCCTTCTCGAACACCTTCCGCACCGCCGGGATCGGCCCGAGACCCATCACCTGCGGCTCGACGCCGGCGTGCGCGTAGGCGACGAGGCGTGCTATCGGCTTATGGTTCTTCGCCTGCTTGGCGTCCATCAGCACGATGGCTGCCGCAGCGTCGTTGATGCCGGATGCGTTGGCGGCCGTCACCGTGCCGTCCTTCTTGAAGACGGGCTTCAGCTTGCCCATGTTCTCCATGCTGGCGTCGGCACGCACGTGCTCGTCGGTGGTGAATTGCTCGACGCCCTTCTTGCTCTTCAGCTCGACCGGGACGATCTGCGATTTGAAAAGGCCGGCGCCGATCGCGCGCGCCGCGCGCTTGTGCGATTCCACCGAAAACTGGTCCTGCTGCTCGCGGGTGAAGCCGTATTTCGCGGCGATGTTTTCGGCGGTGACGCCCATGTGGCCGTGGCCGAACGGGTCGTGCAGCGCCGCGGTCATCGCGTCGATCACCGCCGCGTCTCCCATGCGCTGGCCCCAGCGCCCCGACGGCAACATGTAGGCGGCGCGGCTCATGCTTTCGGCGCCGCCCGCCACCGCGGTATGGATATCGCCGAGCATGATGTGCTGCGCGGCCGAGACGATCGCCTGCAGTCCCGAGCCGCAGAGCCGGTTCACCGTCAGGGCCGGCGTGCCGACCGGCACGCCCGCGTCGACCGCGGCGACGCGCGAGAGATACATGTCGCGCGCCTCGCCGTGGATCACGCTGCCCATCACCACGTGGCCGACCGTCGCCGGATCGACCTCGGCGCGTGCGAGCGCTTCCTTGATCGCGATCGAGCCGAGCTTCGTCGGCGGGATGTCCTTGAAGGCGCCGCCGTAGTCGCCGATCGCCGTGCGCGTGCCCGCCACCACCATTACGTCGGTCATAGCTTTCTCCCGTGGAGATCGTGCTCGTCCGCACGATCGATCAGAACCTGGGCGAACTCGCCCGCCTTTCCGCCTTTGAAACGCACCACACCATCGATGTCCGGCGCGTCGCCGCTCGAGCGCCCGACACCTGGCTCGTCGATCAGCACTTTCAACGTCTTGCCCACCTTGCGCTGCAGCTTCGCCGCGCTGATTTTCGCCTGCACCGTCATGAACCGGGCGCGCCGCTCCTCCTTCACTTCCTCAGGCACATGATCAGGCAGCGCGTTCGCGGCCGCACCCTCGACCGGCGAGTAGGCGAAGCAGCCGACGCGGTCGAGCCGTGCCCCTTCCAAGAAATTCAAAAGCTCGGCGAACTCGGCCTCTGTCTCGCCCGGGAAACCGGCGATGAAGGTCGAGCGGATGGTGATGTCGGGACAGATTTCGCGCCAGCCGCGGATGCGCTCGAGCACCTTCTCGGCGCTCGCGGGACGCTTCATCAGGCGGAGGATGCGGGGGCTCGCGTGCTGAAAGGGCACGTCGAGGTACGGCAGGATTTTTCCCTCCGCCATCAGCGGGATCACCTCGTCGACGTGCGGGTACGGGTACACGTAGTGCAGCCGCACCCAGACGCCGAAGCTGCCCAGCGCTTCACACAGCTGGGTCATACGCGTCTTGAGCGGGCG
>DASQAW010000213.1:0-5153 GCA_035635495.1 Burkholderiales bacterium | reverse complement strand
AGCCCGACGGTGGTGCTCGAGACGCCCGGGTGAGACGCTTCCCAGATCTCCATGAAGCGCTGGCGCATCGCGAGCGCCTCGACTTCGTCGCCGAAGCCCGCGGCGCCGCGGTAGAACGCGGCGACCGGGCGGCGCACGTAGTGCTGCGAGTCGAGCACGAGGAAGGCGTCCTGCAGCTGGCGGATGTGCTCGTGCGTGCGGTTGATCTGGATCATGTGCGAGAAGCGCGCGAGGAGGCCGAGCAGGCGCGGGCACTGGCGCAGGATGTGCTCCGTCTCGTGCACCACCATATAGATACGCCGCGTGCGGCTGGCATGGAGGAAGGCCTCGAAGAGCGCGATGCGCGCGGGGTCGTTGAGCCGCAGCGACGCGCCGTCGGGGTCGAAGATGCGCAGCTCGCGGCCCGGCTGGGCGAGCAGCCGCTCGATCGCGCCGTGGAACCCCGCGCTCGTGTCGAACCGTTCGTACGTTGCCTCGTCCATCACCGCTTCTCTAGGGATAGATAGCCGTGCCGCTGCCACTCGGAGATTAGTCGTCCGAGCCCCGCCCGGGCAAGTTCAGATACCTCTGCCACCCGCTCGTCCGCCAGCGCGCGCAATCGATGCGCTGCTCCGGCACTGAGGGTAAAGGCTTCCCCGTTGATGAAAAAGCGCCTGCCGTCGTAGAGGAGCTGCGTCTTGGGGTCCAGGCGGACCATGCCGCCCCCAAGGCGCCGTGCGCGGCGCGGCCTGAACACCACGTGAGGCTTGGGCGTGCTGAGATATTCGCCGAGGAAGCTCGCGACATCGCCGCGCGTCCAGCGGATGCGCTCGAGCGCGGCGGCGGCGAAGGCGATCATCCCGGCGGGGATGCGCGCCGGCTCGCGCGCCGGCGCGAGGCGCGGGTCGCGATAGCGGGCGTCGGGCAGCCCGCGCTCGTGCAGCCAATCCAGGAACGCCGTGCCGAGCTCGGCGCCGCGCGGCGCGCGAAAGCCGATCGAGCAGGTGAAGCACGGCTCGAGCGCCACGCCGTCGTGGCGCCAGCCCGGCGGCAGATAGAGCAGGTCGCCCGGGTGGGCGGTATACACCGCTCGGCTGCCGCCGCCGGTGACGGTCCAGCGCCGGCGACCGGCGCCTTGTAACAGAAACACGTCGTAAGAATCCACGTGCGGCCCGACGCCGCCGCCCGGCGTGGCATAGCTGACCATCACGTCGTCGAGGCGCGCCTGCGGAATGAACGAAAAGCGCCGCAGCAGGGCGTCGGCTTTCGCATGGTGGAGGTTCACCCCACTGACAAGAATCGTCCAGTCGCGCTTTTGCGCGCTTACGGCGGCGAAAGGTCCGTGCGTGGTGTCCCAACGGCGGCCCTTGCGCGTCACGATGCGCGATTCGACGTCGTCGCGGCGCGCCAGCGTGAACAACTGCCGCGCGTCGAGCACTCCGGTGAAGCGCGGCAGCGCGCCGCGCACGTAAAGCGGGCGCTTTTGCCAGTGGCGGCGAAGAAATTCGCGCGGCGTCAAGCCGCCGAGCAAGCTTTTTTTCACCGCGCGATTATATGTAGCGACGCTGCGACAGCCTCGATGACCCCTCGGTTATCAATTCGTGCGCGCGGCTGTTGCAAATCCAAAAAAATTTTGGAATAGAATCGGTCGCGATGCTTCAACCGGGACAACCAGCGCCGACGTTCGAGCTGCCCGATGCCGACATGCAGACGGTGAACCTGTCGGCGTTCAAAGGCAAGAAGCACGTGGTGCTCTACTTCTATCCGCGCGACGGCACGCCCGGCTGCACCATGATCACCACCGACTTCTCCGACCACGAGGACCAGTTCGTCAAGCACGACTGCGTCGTGCTCGGGGTGTCCCCGGACGACTGCCTGACGCACGCCGACTTCCGCGACCGCCACGGCCTCACCATCTGCCTCCTCTCCGATACCGAAGGCGAGGTGTGCCGCAAGTACGGGGTCTTGCAGGAGAAGGAGATCGAGGGCGCGGGCCGGCGCGAGTGCCTGGTGCGCTCGACCTTCATCGTCGACAAGAAGGGCGTCATCCGCCACGCTGCCTACGGCATCAACCCGCGCGGCCACTGCGCGGAAGTGTTCGATCTGGTCAAGCGCCTACGGTTGTAGCGCGCAATACCGTCGTTTCCGTCAGGATGGCGCTGCACGACGCTCAAGGCGTCGAGCTCTCGACGCCTTCCGAGCTCTCCTACCTGCACGGCGGCTATGGCCAGCTGCTCGAGTCGCTCGAGCGCGCGTTGGAAGGCAAAGGCTCGGGCGAGTCGGTGCTGGTGCAGCTCGAGCCCGAGCAGGCCTTCGGCGAGTACGACGCGGACCTTGTGCGCGTCGAGCCGCTCGGCCGCTATGGCGAAGGCATCGCGGTCGGCATGCAGATCGAGGAGGACGATCGGCTCTACACCGTCACGGACGTCGGCGGCGGCAGCGTCGTGCTCGACGCGAACCATCCGCTGGCGGGCATGGCGCTGCGCTTCTCGCTTGTAATTCTTACCGTGCGGCGCGGCACGGAGGAGGAAGTTCGGCGCGGGGTATCATTGCCCAGGGGTAGGGAGATAGGGTAATGCTCACCAACATCCTGTCGTACGGGATCGGGACGCTCATCGCGCTCCTGCTGGTCGGCGTGGTCGCGTTCCTGTTCATCCGCGACATCACGCAAAAGAAGCACAGCGTCCTGCGCAACTACCCGGTGATCGGGCGCTTCCGCTACTTCTTCGAGCAGCTCGGCGAGTACTTCCGCCAGTACTTCTTCGCTGGCGACCGCGACGAGATGCCGTTCAACCGCGCGACGCGCGGCTGGGTCTACCGGCTGGCGAAGAACGAGAGTGGCCTCATCGGCTTCGGCTCGACCTACGACCTGCACCAGCCGGCCGCGCTGATCTTCGTCAACCATCCGTTCCCGGTGCTCGAGGAAGAGCGCCAGCCGACGCCGACGCTGGTCCTGGGCGAAGGCTTTTGCCGCGAGCCGTTCGAGGCGCGCTCGATCATCAACATCAGCGGCATGAGCTTCGGCGCCATTTCGGCTCCCGCGGTCAGATCATTGTCGAGAGGCGCTGCCGTGGCGGGCTGCTGGCTCGACACGGGCGAGGGCGGGCTTTCTCCGTATCACCTCGAAGGCGGCTGCGACGTCATCATGCAGATCGGCACGGCCAAGTACGGCGTGCGCGACGCGCAGGGCAACCTCTCGACCGACCGCCTGCTCGAGCTTACGCGAGTGGTGAAGGCGTTCGAGATCAAGCTCTCGCAGGGCGCCAAGCCGGGCAAGGGCGGCGTGCTTCCCGGGCGCAAGGTGACGCCCGAGATCGCGCACATCCGCGGCATTGCCGAAGGGCGCGATTCCATCAGTCCCAACCGCCATCGCGACATCTCGAACATGACCGAGCTGCTGGAGAAGATCGCCTGGATGCGCGACCTCACCGGCAAGCCGATCGGCGTCAAGACCGCGGTCGGCGGCTGGCGCTTCATGAACGAGATGGCCGAGATCGTCCACCGCCGCGGCCTCGAGTTCGCGCCCGACTTCCTGGTGATCGACGGCGGCGAAGGCGGCTCGGGCGCGGCGCCGCAGGCGCTCGCCGACCACATGGGCCTGTCGATCGAGGAAGCGCTGCCGCGCGTCGTCGACGCGCTCATCGAGACGGGATTGAAGCAGCGCGTGCGCGTGGTGGCCTCGGGCAAGCTCGTCACCTCGGCAAAGGCCGCCTGGGCGCTCTGCGTCGGCGCCGATTTCGTCAACACCGCGCGCGGCTTCATGTTCTCGCTCGGCTGCATCCAGGCGCTGCGCTGCCATCAGAACACCTGCCCGACCGGCGTCACCACGCACAACAAGCGCCTGCAGCGCGCGCTCGTCGTCGAAGAAAAGTATCTGCGCGTCGCCAACTACGCGATGAACATGAACAAGGAGATCGACATGATCGCGCACTCCTGTGGCGTACGTCATGCGCGTGAACTGCGTCGGGAACACGTGCGCATCGTGCAGGCGAGCGGCCAGTCGGTGGCGCTCAACATGCTCTACCCGTACCCGGAGCCGAAAGTTAAGATGAAAGTCGCGTGAAGCGACTGTTGTTCACCGCCTGCCTCCTTTCATCGCCCGCCTGGGCGCTCAGCCTGTTGGCACTGGCGAGCAGCGCGATTGCGCAGACGTATCCATCGAAGCCGCTGCGAGTGATCGTGCCGCAGCCGCCGGGCGGCGGCTTCGACCTCGTCGCGCGCACGCTGTCCGAGCCGCTCGCGGCGCTGCTCGGCCAGCCGGTGGTGGTCGAGAACCGGCCCGGCGGCGGCACCGTGATCGGCACCGAGGCGGTCGCCAGGGCCGAGCCCGACGGCTATACGATCCTCCTCGGCGCGTCGGCGAACCTGGCGTTCACGCCCGGCCTGTACAAGAACCTGCCGTACAACCCGAAGAGCGATTTCGTGCCGCTCGGCCTCGCGGCCGGCTTCGCCTACACGCTCGTGGCGCGCACCGACTTCGCGCAGAACTCGCTCAAGGAGGTCGTCGACTACGCGCGCCAGAATCCGGGGAAGCTCACGTACGCCTCTGCCGGCAACGGCAGCGGCCAGCACATCTGTGCCGCGCTGGTCTGGTACCTCGCCGGTGTCAACGTCACGCACGTGCCGTACAAGGGCGCGCAGGCCGCGTACCAGGATCTCATTCCCGGGCGCGTGGATCTGTTCTTCGACGCGGCCTCGACCGCGCGCGGCCAGGTCGAAGGCGGCCGCCTGAAGCCGCTCGCCGTTTCCGGGCCGGCGCGGCTCGGCTTTCATCCGGCGACGCCGACGGTGCGCGAGACGGGCGTGCTCGACTTCGAGATGGAATCCTGGGCCGGCTACTTCGTGCGCGCCGCAACGCCGCCCGCCGCGCTCGCGCGCCTGCAAGGCGAATTCGCCAAGGTGGTGGCGAATCCCGAGATCGCCGCCTCCTTTGAAAAGCGCGGCGCGCGGCCGATGCGCATGAGCGCGCGCGAGGCCGAGCCCTACGTCGCGGGCGAGATCGACAAGTGGACGCGCCTCATCCGCGAGGCGGGGATCGTCGCCGAGTGAGCTTCGGCGCAAAGCTGCTCGGCTACTTCACCGGCAGCATGATGACCAAGCTGATCGAGATCGGCTACGACACCGGGCTGTTCGAAGCCTCGCGCGCCGGTCCGGCGACGAGCGAAGAGCTCGCG
>DASQAW010000212.1:0-1972 GCA_035635495.1 Burkholderiales bacterium | reverse complement strand
TGGGCGAAAGCACGACTTTCCCGCCTTGGAAAAAGTAGCCCTGGATGCCGGGGCAGGCGAGCGGCAGGTTGTGCGCGATCGGCAGGGCGAGGAGCAGAATCGAATCGGCGGTGACGCCGCACACAGGAGCAGCGGTCTTCGAGTTGTACGCGTAGTCGTTGTGCGTGCGCGGGATGAGCTTCGGAATGCCGGTGGTGCCGCCCGAGAGCTGGAAGACGCACGGATCGGTCGGCGCGACCTTGATCTGCTCGAGCTTGCGCTGCGGCAGGTTCGCAGGTTGCTCGATCAGCTCCTGCAGCATGGGCAGGTCGATGCAGTACCTGAGCGTCGCGCTCTCGCCCCGGATCCGCTGGATCATCGGCTCGAACTCGAAGTCGCCCTGCCGCTCGGGATAGACGCAGGTGCTGGCGCCCGAAAGCTGCACGAACTGGCTGATCTCGGCGTAGCGGTGCGTGACCAGCGCCGCGATCGGAATCGCGCCGATCTTTTGCAGCGCGAAGTAGAGCAGGACGAACTCGGCGATGTTCGGCAGCGTCGGCACCACGCGGTCGAGGGGCTTCAGGCCTAGCTCGAGGAGGTTCAGCGCCAGGTTGTCGGTCAGGCGGTCGATATCGCCGTACGTGTACGTGCGATCGCCATCGATCAGCGCCGTTTTGTCCTTGTATTTTTCGAAGACAACCGAAAACTCCGCCGCCAGCGTCTTGTCCTGCCAGTAGCCCTTGGCGCGGTACCGCTTGGCGAATTCCGGTGGGAACGGGACGACGCCGGGCAGCATCAGGTGGAGGCGGTGAAGCCGCCGTCGATGACCACGACCTCGCCCGTGACGAAGCGGTTGCCCTGGACGAGGCTCATCATGGTCTCGGCCACGTCCTCGGCGGTGACCACCCGCTTGAGCGGCGTCGCCTTGGCGCGCTTGCCCATGAGGTCCTCGTACTGGTCCTTGAGCATGCGCTTCATCCAGTCGCCTTCCATCCAGCCGGGCGCGACCGCGTTCACGCGGATCTCGGGCCCGAGGTTCCAGGCGAGCGTCTTGGTGAGGTTCACGACCGCCGCCTTGCTCGCGGCGTACGGCAGGGGCTGCGGGCCCGGGCGCAGGCCGACGATGCTGGCGGTGTTCACGATACAGCCCTTCGCTTCGCGCAGCAGCGGGACAGCGGCGCGCGTGACCTGGAACAGCCCGCGCACGTTGACCGCGAACACGCGGTCCCACTCGTCGAGCGACAGGGTTTCCAGATCCTTCGGCTTCCACGCCGCGGTGGTGCCCGCGTTGTTGATGAGCACGTCGAGGCGGCCGAATGCCTTCTTCACCGCCTCGAGCATGGCGCGCACGCCTTTCTCGTCGCTGACGTCGCACTTGATGACCAGCGTCTTCGCGCTGAGCTTCTCGGCCTGAGCCGCGGTTTCGCGCGCGGCCTTCTCGCTCGAGCTGTAGTTGAGGGCGACGTCGTAGCCCGCCCGCGCGAGCGCGAGCACGGCGGCGGCGCCGATGCCGGTCGCGGCGCCGGTGACGAGAGCGGCTTTTCTGGACGCCATTGCGGGGCTGACTTACGATTGAACGGCCGATTGTAAAGGAGCGAGGAGGAGGCGCATGACCCGATTTCTCTCGGCGCTTGCCGCCGTGCTGATGGCGGCGGGCGTCCAGGCGCAGCAGTGGCCGTCGAAGCCGGTGCGGGTGATCGTCAACGTGGCGCCGGGCGGCGTCGCCGACGTCACCGCGCGCGTGCTCGGCGCGCGCTTGAGCGAAACGCTCGGCCAGCCCTTCGTCGTCGAGAACCGCCCGGGCGGCGACGGCTACATCGGCTTCGAGGCCGTGGCGCGCTCCGACGCCGACGGCCACACGCTCGTCTATTCGCCCGGCTCGAGCGTGATGATCGCGCCGCACATCGTGAAGCGGCCGGATCTCGATCCGCTCAAGGCGCTGACGCCGGTGGTGCCGACCGGCGCGGTGTCGCTCTACGTGCTCCTCAATCCG
>DASQAW010000211.1:0-7525 GCA_035635495.1 Burkholderiales bacterium | reverse complement strand
GAAGCCCTCCTTCATCGCCGGCTTGCGTCCGTCGAGCACCATCTTCGCGCCCTCCTTGAGGCCGGCGTCGATGTAGCCCGCCACCTTGTCGCGGTGCTGGCCGGTGACCAGCGGGCCCATGTCGATGCCGTTCTGGTCGCCGGGGCCCACTTTTATCTTCTTCGCTTTCTCGGCGAGGAGCCTGACCAGCGGATCACCGGCGCCGCCTACTGCGACCACCGCCGAGATCGCCATGCAGCGCTCGCCGGCCGAGCCGTACGCCGCACCGATCAGCGCGTCGGCGGCGAACTCGAGATCGGCGTCGGGCAGCACCACCGCGTGGTTCTTCGCGCCGCCGAGAGCCTGCACGCGTTTGCCGGCCTTGGCGCAGGTCTCGTAGATGTACTTGGCGATCGGCGTCGAGCCGACGAAGGAAACCGCGTGGATGCCCGGATGGTTGAGGATCGCGTCGACCGCCGCCTTGTCGCCGTGCACGACGTTCAGCACGCCGTCGGGCAGCCCGGCTTCTTTCAGCAATTCGGCCATGCGCACGGATGCCGAGGGCACCTTCTCCGAAGGCTTGAGGATGAAGGTGTTGCCGCAGGCGATCGCCATCGGGAACATCCACAGCGGCACCATCACCGGGAAATTGAACGGCGTGATGCCGGCGCAGACGCCGACCGGCTGGCGCAGGGTGTGCGTGTCCACCTGGGTGCCGACGTTCTCGGCGTACTCGCCCTTGAGCAAGTGCGGGATGCCGCAGGCGAACTCGACCACCTCGATGCCGCGCTGCACCGAGCCCATCGCGTCGGGCAGCGTCTTGCCGTGCTCCTCGGTGACGATACGCGCGAGCGCCTTCTGCTCGCGCTGCAACAGCTGCAGGAATTTCTGCATGACCCGCGCGCGGCGCAGCGGCGGCGTATCGCGCCATTCCGGAAACGCGGCGGTCGCCGCCTTCACCGCAGAATCCACTATGCCGCCATCGGCGTAGACCACGTGCCGGGTCACCTGTCCGGTCGCGGGGTTGAACACTTCGCCACGGCGGCCCGGCGGCGTGACGGCCTTGCCATGGATCCAGACGGGAACGGTGTCGAGCTGTAGTTCGGCGGGCTTGTTCATGCCCGACGATTGTAAGGCGCGAATTAGTTCAGCGGCGCTGTGGGACTGGTTGGCAGGGTGAACTGGAAGCACTCGCCGCCGGCGGGATTGGGCGTAGCCCAGAGCTTGCCGCTGTGCGCCTCGATGATCGAGCGGCTGATTGCAAGGCCCATGCCCATGCCGTCGGCCTTCGTCGTGAGGAAGGGCTCGAATACCCGCTCGCGCTGCCCCGGTGGCAGGCCGGGGCCGCAATCGCGCACCATGACCAGCACGCCGTCCGGCGCGCTTTCGCGCGCCTCGAACTCGAGCACGCGCGGCCGCCCGCTCACCATGCTCATCGCCTCGATGGCATTGATGGCGAGATTGACCAGCACCTGCTGGAGCTGTACGCGGTCGGCAAGCACCATCGGCAGGCGGGGCGCCTCGACCACGTTTATGCCGACGTCGTGGTGGCGCGCACGATCCAGAACCAGGGAAGCGGCTTCGCGCATGGCGTCGAGCACGTCCATCGCCGACCTTTGCGCCGCGCCGCGCCGGACGAATGCGCGCACGCGCGACACCACGTCCGCGGCGCGGTTCGCGTCGCGCACCACCCGCTCCACGGCTGCGCGGGCTTCGTCCAGGTTCGGCGGCTGCGCGGCGAGCCAGCGCAGGCAGGCGGCACCGTTCGCCGCCACCGCGGCGAGCGGCTGGTTCACCTCGTGCGCGATCGAGCTCGCCAGCTCGCCGAGCGTGGTGACGCGCGACACATGGGCCAGCTCGTCCTGCGTCCGGCGCAAGTCCTCGTCATTCTGCTTGCGCTCGATCAGGTCGGCGGCGAGCCGCCCGTAGAGATCGGTGAGATGCAGCTCCCGCTCGGAGGGCCGGTGCGGGGCGCGGAATTGCGTGTTGAGCATGCCGAGCATCCGGCCGGTGCGGCTCAAGAGCGGCGTCGACTGCACGGCGCGAAAGCCGGAAGCACGCGCCGCCGTACGCAGGCCTTCGAAGGCCGGATCGGTTTCGATGTCATCGACGATGACGCGCGCGCCGGCGGCGAGCGCACGGCCGCAGGAAGACGGCGTGTCCGAGCGCACAAAGCGGAAGCGCTCGACGAAATCGGCATTGAAGCCGCGCTGCGCGAGCAGCTCGAGCGCCTGCTCGCCCTCGTCATAGAGCTGCACCATGCCGAAGTCCGCGCTCTGCAAGTTGATCGTCGCCTCGAGCACCTCGGCCAGCACATCCTTGAGATTGCGCTGCGCTATCAGGCGCGCGCCGAGCTGGTGCAGGCCGATCATCGCGACGAGGTCGCCCGCCAGCTCGTCCTTCACGGCCTTCACTTCGGCGGTGCGCTCGTCGACGCAGCGCTCGAGCTCCTGCGCCGCGCGGCGCTGCTCGCCGAAACGCCGCGCTTCCTGCAGGGCGATCGCGGCCTGGCTCGCCGCTACCTGCAGGAGCAGCACTTCGCTGGGCGTCGGGAAATCGGGTCGCGCGGATGACGCTTCCAGCACGCCGATCTCCTCGCCGATGCCGAGGCGGAACGAGGCGCGGCGCGGCGCCGTTCCCGGCTCGGCCTCCGGGCTGCGCCGCAGGATCTCCTGCGGCGCGCCGTCGACCGGCACTTTGAGTCGGATCGACACCGCATCGAGGTGCTCGAGCCTCAGCAGCCCGTCGAGCAGCGTGGCGATGACCACCGCCGGCGGCCGGCCCTGCCACACCGCCGGCAGCGCCAGCACCGCCACCATGTCGTTGATGCAGCGTTGCAGCCGCTGCGCGTCGCCGCGCTCGTAGCCACGCTGCTGCATCGCGCTGCCCATTCAACGCCGCCGGTTTCTCCACTCCTTCAGGAATTCCTCCGGCGGAACGTAGAACGGGTTCTCCCACATGACGCCGCCCATGATCACGAGCGGATGCGTACGCATCACGTCGACCACGAAGTCGCCGCTGTACTTCGTGAGGTCATAGGTGCAGATGACCGGATCCGCCGACTTCGGCAGCAGGTTGAAGCGGGCTTCGTATTCCACGAGGTCGCTCACGCCCTCGCGGTCCTCGAGGTTCCATTCCATGTGCGCCACGACGCGAGTCAGCGGAAACCCCGCGCGGCGCGCGGCCTCGAGCTCGTCTTCCCACATCGCAAGCATGCGGTTCTGGCTGAAGCGGCCATCGGGCAGATAGGCCTCGTTCCAGTCGCACAGCTTGAGCTGCCCGCTCTTCTCGGCCTTCTCGAGGTCGACGCCGGCGTCGGCGAGCCGCTCGAGATGCGCCTCGCGCAGCTTCGGATCGACGACATGGAATTCCTTGTCGCCGCTCTGGAAGCCATCCACGATGAAGGGCAGCAGCACGCGGTACTCCTCCTCCGGGCTGCTGAAAAACGCGCAGATATGGCGCACCGCGCCGAGTTCCGACCCGGCGAAGCGGATCGGCGATGCACTGCTGGCATTCGAAAGGTTCATGTCGTCTCCATTCCTCCCAATGCCCCAAGGGCAATGAAAACCTAGCGCAATCCCCTCTGGCCATTACACCAAGGTATAACTACGGCCGCATGGCCGCGTCGCTCGTTCCTGCCAGGCTGGATTTCCGGGACGGAACACCGTATTCGCAGAGTTTCGGCGACGTCTATCACAGCGCGGACGGCGGCATCGCGCAGGCCGAGCACGTATTCCTCGAGGGCAACGGCCTGCCCGAGCGCTGGGCGCAGCGCGAGCGCTTCGTCATCCTCGAGACCGGCTTCGGTTTCGGGCTCAATTTCCTCGCCACGTGGCGGACCTGGAAGCGCGACCCGGGACGCTGTCGCAGGCTGCACTACATCTCGATCGAGAAGCATCCGTTCGCGCTCGGCGACCTGCGTGTCCTGCACGAGCGCTATCCCGACCTGAGGGACGAAGCGAGCGCGCTGCACGCCCAGTGGCCGGCGCTGGTGAGCGGCGCTCATCGCCTGGAATTCGGCGACGTCGTGCTCACGCTCTTCTTCGCCGACGTGGCCATCCTGCGCGACCTGCGCCTCGCGGCCGATGCGGTCTACCTCGACGGCTTCGCGCCGGCGAAGAACCCGGAGATGTGGACGCACCAGGTCATGCGCGCCGTTTCGCGCCTGGCAGCCAAGGAGGCAACGCTGGCGACATGGAGTGTTGCGGGCAGCGTGCGGGAGGCGCTCGAGAGCACCGGGTTCGCAGTGGAGAAGCGCCCCGGCTTCGGCGGCAAGCGCGAGATGCTCAGTGCGCACAACACCAGAAGGGGTGACAGCCACCCTTTTTCTCGTCGCGAGAGGAAGGCGCTCGTCATCGGCGCCGGGCTCGCGGGCGCGGCGGTATGCGAGCGCCTATGCGCACGCGGCTGGGAGGTCGAGCTGCACGAGCGGCGTGCCGAGCCGGCGCAGGAAGCCTCCGGCAATCATGCCGGCACCTTCCATCCGATCGTCACGCCCGACGACAGCATCTTTGCGCGCCTGACCCGCGCCGGGTTTCTTTATTCGCTGCGCAACTGGCAGCACCTCGGCGGCGCGCGCTACGACCAGTGCGGGGTCCTGCAGCTCGCACGCACCGACAAGGAGGCGCAGTCGCATCAGCAGGCGACGATGGGGCTGCCGTCCGCTTATGCCCAGTTCGTGACGCGCGAGGAGGCGTCCGAGCATGCCGGCGTGCCGGTGGCGGCGCCCGGCCTGTGGTTCGCCGAGAGCGGCTGGATCAAGCCGCGCACGCTGGTCCGCGCGCAGCTCGACGCGTGCGGCGAGCGGCTGCGGCGCAATTTCAACTCGACGCTGGCGGAGATTCCGGAGGGAAAGACCGTCATTCTCGCCAATTCGGCGGAGGCGCCGAAGCTCTGCCCCGTGCCGCGCCTGCGCCTGCGGCGCGTGCGCGGCCAGCTCACCTACGTACCGGCCGAGGCGCTCGAGCCGCCGCGCACCGTGGTGCTCCGCGGCGGCATGGTGCTGCCGCCGATCGACGGCGTGTGCGTGGTCGGCGCGACCTACGATCTCGAGGACGACGATGCGGCGGTGCGCGAGGACAGCGAAGCGGGCAACCTCGAGCGGCTGCGGAGCATCCTCGGCGTCGAAGTGCGCACGAAGACCGAAGGCCGGGTGAGCTTCCGCGCGGTCACGCCCGACCGGCTGCCGGTCGTCGGCCGGATCGCCGAAGGCGTCTACGGCGCCTTTGCGTATGGCTCGCGCGGCATCGTGTGGTCAGCGATCGCAGCGGAGATCATCGCTGCCGAGCTGGAAGGCGAGCCGCTGCCGATCGAGGGAAAACTGGTGGACGCCCTGCGTCCACAGCGATTTACAAAGCGCGCAGAATCGCGGGGCTCGCGTCCTTGACGTCGCGGATACCCGTGAGCGCCATGGTGACGTCGAGCTCCTTCTGCATCACCTGCAGCGCCTGCAGCACGCCGGCCTCGCCCATCGCGCCCAGGCCGTAGACGAAAGCGCGGCCGACCATCGCCGCCTTGGCGCCGAGCGCGAGCGCCTTGAGCAGGCTCTGTCCGCTGCGGATGCCGCCGTCGAACCAGACGTCGATCCGGTCGCCGACCGCGTCGGCGATCTCCGGCAGCGCCCGGATCGACGACACCGCGCCGTCGAGCTGCCGGCCGCCGTGGTTGGACACCACGATCGCGTCGGCGCCGCTCTGCGCGGCGATCCTGGCGTCCTCGACGTCGAGGATGCCTTTCAGCACGAGCGGCCCGCCCCAATGCCGCTTGACCCACTCCACGTCCTTCCAGGACAGCGTGGGGTCGAACTGTCCCGCGATCCATTGCGAGAGCGTGGTGAGGCTCTTCGCATCCGGTATGCGGCCCGCGAGGTTGCCGAAGGTCTTGCGCTTGCTGGTCATCACGTTCAGCGCCCAGGCGGGCTTGCGCAGGATGTCAAGCGCCGTGCCCCAGGTGAGCCTGGGCGGCACCGCCAAGCCGTTTTTCAGATCGCGGTGGCGCTGGCCCTGGATCTGGAGATCGAGCGTCAGCACGAGCGCCGAGCACTTCGCCGCCTTCGCGCGCTCGATGAGGGAGGCGGCGAAGCCGCGGTCGCGCATCACGTAGAGCTGGAACCAGAAGGGCTTGCCGGTGCCTTCGGCGACGTCCTCGATCGAGCAGATCGACATGGTCGAGAGCGTGAAGGGGACACCGAACTGGTGGGCGGCGCGCGCGGCGAGGATCTCGCCGTTCGCCCAGTTGAGCCCGAGCAGCCCGACGGGCGCGAGCGCGACCGGCATGGTGACTTCGCGGCCGAGCAGGGTGGTCTTCGTGGAGCGCCGGTCGACGTCGATGCCGACGCGCTGGCGCAGCCCGATGCCTTCGATATCGGCGCGGTTGGCGCGCAGCGTGCACTCGGTGTATGCGCCGCAATCGACGTACTCGAAGATGGCGCGCGCGACGCGCTTCCTGGCCATCTCGCGCAGATCGTCGATGTTGGTCACCACGGGCATGGCGCTGCATTTTACAATGCGGAATGGCGGCGACTCCGAGCGCGAAGGTGAGAGACAGCGCGAAGAATCCGATCCAGGTGATCGAGCGGATGATGAAGCTGCTCGACGTCCTGTCGCAGCACCCGGAGCCCCTCGGCCTGAAGCAGATCGCGCAGTACACGGGCCTCCACCCCTCGACCGCGCACCGCATCCTCTCCTCGATGTCGGCCGACCGCATCGTCGACCGCGTCGAGCCGGGCAGCTATCGCCTCGGCATGCGCCTGCTCGAGCTCGGGAATCTCGTGAAGTCGCGCATCAGCGTGCGCGAGCTCGCGCTGCCGCTCATGCGCGAGCTGCATTCACAGACCGGCGAGACCGCCAACCTCTCGGTGCGCCACGACGACGAGATCGTCTACGTCGAGCGCACCTCCTCGGGCCGCTCGGCGATGCGCGTGGTGCACGTCATCGGCGCCCGCGCTTCCCTCCACGTCACCGCGGCGGGAAAGCTATTCCTGCTGGAGGACGGCTTCGCCAGACTGCGTGACTACGCCAAGCGCACGGGCCTGGCGGAGCACACCAGGAACACCATCACCAGCCTGCCGCTGCTCGAGCGCGACCTCGAGCGCACGCAGCGCCAGGGCTGGGCGACCGACAACGAGGAAGCCGAGATCGGCGTGCGCTGCGTCGCGGCCGGCATCCGCGACGATGCCGGTCACCTCGTTGCGGCCCTCTCGCTCTCCACGCCCGCCGATCGCATGAAGGCCCATTGGGGACCGCTGATCAAGGAAACCGCGGACCGCATCTCGGCGACCATCGGGCACCGTCCGACGAGCCGCATCGGCGCGGCTTAGACGGCCACCAGCCCAAAAAGCCCGAACCAGCGCCGCGGATCGGTCCAGAGCTTCGCCAGCTTGAAACCGGCGTTCGCAGCCAGGGCCTCGAATTCCTCCACCGAGTATTTATACGAGTTCTCGGTGTGGATCGATTCGCCGCGGTAGAAGGAGAAGCGGTAGTTGCCGATGTCGACCGTGTGCGCTTCGCGCGCGACGAGGTGCATCTCGATGCGCCCGGCCATCGGG
>DASQAW010000210.1:0-8940 GCA_035635495.1 Burkholderiales bacterium | reverse complement strand
GCTGCACACGCGCGCGTGCGCGTACTGCACGTAGTAGACCGGGTTCTCGTCGCTCTTTTGGCGCGCGAGGTCCACGTCGAAGACGAACTCCGAGTCGGCTTTGCGCGAAACGAGGAAGAATCGCACCGCGTCGCGGCCGACCCAGTCGATGAGATCGCGCACCGTGACGTAGGAGCCCGCACGCTTGGAAATCTTCACCTCGGCGCCGCCGCGCATCACTTTCACCAGGCTGTGCAGCACGTAGTCGGGCCAGCCCTGCGGGATGCCGACGCCGAGCGCCTGCAGCCCAACGCGCACGCGCGTGACGGTGCTGTGGTGATCGGTGCCCTGCACGTCGACCACGCGCTTGAAGCCGCGTTGCCACTTGGTGAGGTGATAGGCGACGTCCGGCACGAAGTAGGTATAGCCGCCGTCCGACTTGCGTACGACGCGGTCCTTGTCGTCGCCGTACTCGGTGGTGCGCAGCCAGAGCGCGCCGTCTTTCTCGAACGTCTTGCCGTTGGCCGCCCACGCCTTCACCACGGCGTCCACCTTGCCTTCGGCGTAGAGGCTCGACTCGAGGTAATAGACGTCGAACTTCACGCCGAAGGCCTGCAGATCGGCATCCTGCTCCGCGCGCAGGTACTGCACGGCAAAGCGGCGCACGGCATCGGCATCCTCGACGTTGCCTTTGTACTCGCGCGCGATGTCCTCGATGTATTCGCCCGCGTAGCCCTCCTCGGGCCACCCAGGGTCGCCCGGGCGGATGCCCCGCGCCCGCGCCTGCACGGACCCGGTGAGCTTGTCGATCTGCGCACCGGTGTCGTTGTAGTAAAACTCGCGCGTCACCTTGTGCCCCTGCGACTCGAGCAGCGCCGCGATCGCGTCGCCGAGCGCCGCCTGCCGTCCGTGGCCGACGTGGAGCGGCCCGGTAGGGTTGGCGGAGACGAACTCCACCTGCACCGGCTCGGCGGCGCCGGTCTGCGACCCGCCGTAGCGCGACTGCTCGCGCAGGATCCGGGAGATGACCGCGAGCCGCGCGTCGCTGCGCAGCCGGAAGTTGATGAAGCCCGGCCCGGCGATCTCCGGTGCCTCGAAGCTGCCGCCAGGAACGGCGCGCGCGATTTCGCCCGCCAGGTCGCGTGGATTGCGCTTGAGCTGCTTCGCGAGCTGCAGCGCGATGTTCGACGAGAAGTCGCCGTGTCCGGCCTGCTTGGGGCGCTCGACCAGGATCGGCGCGCCCGCGTGCTGCGGCGCCACTTTGGCGAGCGCCGCGCGCAGCGCCGATTCGACCTCGGTCTTCGGGTCGGCGGGCATCAGTCGAACTCGATCGGATCCACGTCGAGGTGCCAGCGCACGCTGCGCTGCGCCGACTCGTAGAGGCGCGTGCTCAGCTCGGTGAGATAGGCCTGCAAGGGCGCTCGAGAGCCGGACTGGATGACGAGCTGCGCGCGCTCGAAGCCCGAGCGCCGCGTCAGGACGTGCGGCACCGGATCGAACACGCGCACGCCTTCCGGCGCGACCGCGAGCGCCCGGGCCTCGCGCAGAAAAGCCATCGCGCGTTCGAGCTGCGGCGCCTCGGCGCGCAGCGCTGCCTCGAACACCCAGGGCGGAAATCCGGCGTTCCTGCGCTCGTCGAGCTGCGACTCGGCGAAGCCGGCGAAATCGTGGCTCGCGAGCGCGGCGAAGAGCGGATGGTCGGGGTAGCGCGTCTGCACGAGGACCTCGCCGGGTCGCTCGCGCCGCCCGGCGCGGCCGGCGACCTGGGAAAGCACGGCGTACAGCCGCTCCGCGGAGCGGTAGTCGGTAGATAGCAATGCCGTGTCGGCGTTCAGCACACCGACGAAAGTGAGATTGGGAAAGTCGTGCCCCTTCGCCAGGAGCTGCGTGCCGACGAGGATGTCTCCCTCGCCGCGTCGGATCCCGTCGAGCGTGCGCGAGAGCTCGGCGCGCCGTCGCGCACTATCGCGATCGATGCGTACCACGCGCGCGCCGGGGAAGCGGGCCGCGAGCGTCTCCTCGATCCGCTGCGTGCCGCGGCCCATCGCCTTCAGGTCGACGTTGCCGCAGGTCGGGCATGCGCGCGGAATCGGCTGCATGGCGCCGCAGTGGTGGCAGTGCAGCCGCCGGTCGGGCGCGTGCAGCACGAGCCGTCCCGTGCAGCGCGCGCAGCCGGCGTACCAGCCGCAGGCGTCGCAGGTGAGGACGGGCGCGTAGCCGCGGCGGTTGATGAACACCAGGCTTTGCTCGCGCCGCGAAATTCGCTGGGCGATCGCATCCAGCACCGCGGCCGTGAAGCCCTGCTCCGTGGGATGCATGCGCAGGTCGACGGTTCGCACCGTCGGCAACCGGGCACCTGGCGAGGCACGGTGGGGCAATTCCAGCCGCTCGTAGCGGCCCTGGCGGAAGTTGGCCCAGCTCTCGAGCGAGGGGGTCGCGCTGCCGAGCACCACGGGACAGCCGGCGAGCTTCGCGCGGTACACCGCGACGTCGCGGGCGGAATAGCGGACGCCCTCCTGCTGCTTGAACGAGCTGTCGTGCTCCTCGTCGACGACGATCAGCGCGAGCTTCGGCAGCGGCGCGAGCACGGCGAGGCGCGTACCGAGGACGATGCCCGCGTCGCCACGCGCGGCTTCGAGCCAGGCGCTGGTGCGCGCGATGTCCTCGAGCGCGCTGTGCATGAGCGCAATGCGGGCTTCGGGAAATGTCTCGCGAAAGCGCGCTTCGACCTGCGGCGTGAGGCTGATCTCGGGCACGAGCACGAGCGCCTGGCCGCCGCGCTCGAGCACGCGCGCGATGAGATGGAGATAGACCTCGGTCTTGCCGCTGCCGGTGACGCCGTGCAGCAGCACCGCGGAGAAGCGGCCGAGCCTGCCGGCGATCTCCTCCACCACGCGCGCCTGGTCCGGCGAGAGCGGGTGCGTCGGCGCGAAGCGCGGCGATGCGGCGTGGGGCGAGCCGTTGAGCGCTTTGCGCGGCAGAGGCTTCAGCGAGCGCAGCCGCGGCGGCAGCGCGGCGATCACCGTCTCGCCGAGCGGTCGCTGGTAATACGCGGAAAGAAAGCGCATGAGCTCGAGCCACTCCGCGGAGAGCCGCGGCGCGTCGCTGCGCACGTCGATGATCGCCTTCAGCCGATCGAGCGCGAGCGCGCTCGTGCTCTCGGCTTCGATGACGACGCCGGTGTGGTTGCGTCGCCCGAGCTGCACGGTGACGCGGTCACCTGACGCGACCCTTGCACCCTCCGGCAGCGCGTAATCGAAAAGGCGCGGCAGCGGTACGTCGAGCGCTACCCGCACGCAGGAAATTCCCCGTTCGGGCAAGGACTTAGAATTTGTGGATAAAACTGTGGGTAAGCGCTTCATATCTACGTCATGCAGGGGAGCGACCCCAGTTTCGCACAGCGATCCGTGCGCCACCCACCGGGTTTTCCTTCTTTGTTCAATGAGTTGCGACCACGTAGCCAGGGAGCGACGGCAGCGACGGGCGTCCCCCCTCAAACGGCCAAATTTGTGCATAAGTCAAGCGGCGGTGTTGTTTTTCGCCCGTGCGCTACTGTAAGCGCGCACTTCGTCTACGAGTGAAGCCACTGCCTCGATCGGTGTCTTCTGTGCGATCCCGTGACCGAGATTGAAGATGTGACCGGGCTCACAACCAAATGCATCGAGTACCGCGCGCGCCGCGGCGCGCACTGATTTTTCCGGCGCGAAGAGCGCTGCCGGATCGAGATTCCCTTGCAGCGCGACGCGGCCGCCAGCCAGCTCGCGCGCGCGACGCGGGTCGGTGCTCCAGTCAATGCCGATGGCCGACGCGCCGCTCGCCATCATCTCGCGCAGCCACGGATTGCCGCCTTTCGTGAAAAGAATCGTCGGCACGCCGAGCGATTCCACGATCGGCCGCACGTACGCGAGAGAGAAGGGCTCGTAGTCGTCGTGCGCGAGGATGCCGCCCCAGGTGTCGAAGATCATCGCCACCTGGATGCCGGCCTCGACCTGCGCCTCGAGGTATTGGCGCACGGCGCGGGCGTTCACCTCCAGGATGCGGTGAAGCAGCTCGGGCCGCGCGTGGCGCATCGTCTTCACGCTGCGCCACTCGTCGCTGCCCGAGCCCTCGATCATGTAGCAGGCGAGGGTGAAGGGGCTGCCGGCGAAGCCGATCAGCGGCACGCGCTGCCGCAGCTCGCGGCGGATCTGGCGCACCGCGTCCATGACATAGCGCAGCTCCGCCGTGGGGTCGGGCACCGCAAGGGATGCGACGGCGCGCTCGTCGCGCAGCGGGCGCTCGAAGCGCGGGCCCTCGCCCTCGGCGAAGTAAAGGCCCAGGCCCATGGCGTCCGGGATGGTGAGGATGTCGGAGAAGAGAATCGCGGCGTCGAGCGGGAAGCGCTCGAGCGGCTGCAGCGTCACCTCCGTGGCGAGCGCCGGCGTCTTGGCGAGGGCGAGGAAGCTGCCGGCCCTGGCACGCGTTGCGTTGTATTCGGGCAGATAGCGGCCCGCCTGGCGCATCAGCCAGATGGGCGTGTGCTCGGTGGGCTGCCGCGCGAGCGCGCGCAGCAGCGTGTCGTTTTTCAAATCAGCCGCCCGGTGATGTACTTCCATTCTGCCGCGGTCACGGGCGTGATGGACAGGCGGTTCCCGGGACGCAGCAGCGTCATCCTGGCGAGCGCCTTGTGCCTGCGCAGCTCGGCGAGCGGCACGAGCTTCGTCTTGCGCAGGGCCCGCACGTCGACGTTGACCCAGCGAGGCGCTGCCTTCTTCGATTGCGGATCGTAGTAAGGGCTCTTGCGGTCGAACTGGCTCGCGTCGGTATAGGCGGGCGAGGCCACCTCGGCGAGGCCGGCGATGCCCGGCTCCCCGCAGCTCGAGTGGTAGAAGAGCACGCCGTCGCCGACCTGCATGCCGTCGCGCATGAAGTTGCGCGCCTGGTAGTTGCGCACGCCGCTCCACGGCGTCTTGCGGTCGGGGGCGGCGAGCACGTCGTCAATCGAGCACTCGTCGGGCTCGCTCTTCATGAGCCAGTAATTCATTTTTTATGGGGAGAAGGAGCGTCCCCCGCTCGTGCCGGTGGGCTCGGCTCCCGAACCCTGGCTAAACAGGGTGGTCGCTTTTCCGGTCACATCAGGTTCGTCCGGCACGCGCCGCAGTGAATCACCGCGGGCGGGGACGATCACAACAGTGACACTAGGGCCGCAACCGAAGGAAGCTATCGGTTCGAGAAATTTGAGCCCTGTCGTGCACAGCAGGGAACAGGGACCTTTTAGAACAACTTTTCCTGTTTTGCAATCGCCTCGTCGAGGCGTGATTCGATCGCCGACAGTCGCCGTTTCGCGTGCCCGACATCGAAGCCCGCGCCGAGGCGCACGCTAAGCAATTCGTGCGCCACGTTGAGCGCCGCCATCACCGCGATGCGCTCCGCGCCCATGACTTTGCCCGCGCGGCGGATTTCGTTCATCTTGCCGTCGAGGTAGGCGACGGCCTGCATCAGCGCTTCGCGCTCGTCGTCCTCGCAGGCCACGCGGTAGGTGCGGCCCAGGAGCTGCACCTCTACGGTCTTCGCTGCCTCAGCCATGACAGTCAGTCATGAGATGCGGGCCATCAGCCCGGCAGACGGTTGAGCAGGCCTTCGAGCCGCGATTTGGCGCCGTCGATCTTTTCGTGGAGCCGCTTCGCGTCGTTCTGCGCGGCGGCCAGTTGCTGGCGCAGCTCGCTGTTCTCGGCGCGCAGCCGCTCGCACAGTTCGACGAACTGCTCGACCTTCGCCTCCAGCGAGTTGAACTCGGCCTCCACGCAGCCCCGACTATGTTGCAAATTTCAAGTCGCGTCAAGAAGTAAGGACGACTTCTGCATGTACTTCATGACCTTGCGTGCGGCGCCGGGATTACCATAGCCACGCTTCTCGGTGCTCGGGAATGAGGTGCAAAGCCTCAGCTGCCCCCGCAACGGTAAGCGAGATAACGGCTCAGCAGGCCACTGCGCGCAAGCGTGGGAAGGCGAGCCGAAGTACTCGCGAGCCCGGAGACCGGCCAGGAAGCCTCTTCAACCACTTTAAGGCGTCGGGGAAGACGCCAGGGAGGTTTCATATGCTGCGCCTCATCGCCGGCTTCCTCGCCGGCTGCTGCCTTTCCGTTTGCTACGCGCAGGACGACCAGATCGTGGTCACCGCCACGCGCTTTCCGGACTCCAAGCGCGACCTGCCGGTCGGCGTGACGGTCATCACCGCCGACGACATCCGCAACAGCGCTTCATCGAATCTCGGCGACATCCTTGCGCAGTTCGGCCTGCTGCAGATCCGCGATCTCGCGGGGACGCAGAACCCGCAGGTCGACCTGCGCGGCTTCGGCATCACCGGCGACCAGAACACGCTGATCCTGGTGGATGGGCTGCGCATCAACGAGAGCGACCTGGAATCCGCCCAGCTGTCCGCGATCCCGCTCGACTCGATCGAGCGCATCGAGATCGTGCGCGGCGGCGGCGCGGTCCTCTATGGCGCGGGCGCCACCGGCGGGACGATCAACATCATCACGCGCCGCGCTCGACCCGGCGAGGTGCGCGCGCTGGCGCTCGGGCGCGCGGGCGGTTACGGCACCGAGGAGGTTCGCGGCAGCTATGCACGCCAGGGCGACACGTTCGGCGGCGGCATCGCCGCGTCGTACGAAGATACCGACGGCTACCGCTCGAACGGCCGCTACCGACAACGCAGCGCGCTGGGGCGCGTGGACGCGCTCTTCCCAACCGGACGGGCTTACCTGAAGCTCGGCGTCGATGAGCAGCGCCAGCGCCTGCCGGGTGCGCTGACCGAGGCCGAGATCAACGCCGACCCGCGCCAGACGAAAACGCCGGACGACTGGCGCGAGCGCGATGGCGCGCAGGTGTCGCTCGGCGGGACAAAGGCCATCGGCCGCCACGAGCTGTCCGCCGACTTGGGCTACCGCCAGCGCACCACCAAGGCGTTCTTCGCCGCCTTCGGCGGCTTCTTCACCGATACCGATGCCAACCTGTGGAGCTTCAACCCGCGCGCGAAGCTCGCGTTCGACGCGCTCGGCCGCACGCATGATCTCATCGTCGGCGGCGACTTCGAGCGCTGGGACTACGACACGCTCAGCGCCTCGAGCCCCTCGACCACCTCGGCAGCGTTTTCCCGCCGCCATGGCGAGCAGGAAAACGTCGGCTGGTACGCGCTGACCAATCTCTGGGTGGCGCAGCGCACGCGGCTCGTGCTCGGTGCGCGCACGCAGCGCATCGCGCAACGGCTGACGGAGGAGGTGTTTCCGGTCGACGACCGGCGCAGCGACGATCGCCTCGAGGCGTACGAGGCGGCGCTGCGCCACAACTTCGCCACCGGCTGGTCGGTGTACGGCAAGTACGAGAAGAGCTTCCGGGTGGCGAACTTCGACGAGAACGCTTGCTTCTTCCCGCCGTGCGCGCCGAGCCTGCTGAAGCCGCAGACGGCGAACGGCGCCGATCTCGGCGTGGAGTACGAGAACGCGCGGCTGCGCCTGCGCGCCGCGCTCTACGACATCCAGCTCGAGAACGAGATCTACTTCAGTCCGCTCACGTTCTCGAACGTCAACCTGTCGCCGACCGAGCGGCAGGGCGTGGAGCTGGAGGCGCTGTGGCACGCGAGCGCGACGCTCGACCTGCGCGCCGGGTTCGCCCACCAGGAGGCGACCTTCAGGTCCGGCGTCTACGGCGGCGTCGATGTGAGCGGCAAGACGGTGCCGCTGGTGCCCGAAATGCTCTTCACGGCCGGTGCCTCATGGGCCTTCACGCCGCGCGGCCGTTTCAATCTCAACCTGCGCCACGTCGGCAGCCAGCGTTTCGACAACGACCAGGCGAATACCTTCCCGCGCGAGATACCCGAGTACACGCTGGTGGACGTCAAGCTGGAGCAGCGCTTCGCGCGGCGCTGGGACCTCGCGCTCGAGGTGAGGAATCTCTTCGACAAGGGCTATTTCAGCTATGGCACGGCGACCGGCGCGACGAGCTTCAGCGCGCTGCCGGCCCCGGGACGCGCGGCCTACCTGTCGGTGGCCTGGCGGCTCGATTAAGGTACCCTCGCGGGATGGTGAGGGATGCCGTCCCGCTGGCGGAATGCTCGAGGGCGCTCGTCGTCAAGCTGCGCCATCACGGCGACGTGCTGCTCGCGGCGCCGGTGCTGAGCGCGCTGAAGGCGCACGCGCCGCGCCTGGAAATCGACGCGGTGGTGTACGACGACACGGCGCCGATGCTGCAAGGCCATCCGGCGCTCGCCGAGTTGCATCGCGTCGGCCGCGACTGGCGCGAGCTGAACGCGTGGAGGCGACTTGCCGAGGAACGTTCGCTGCTGCGCGCGTTGCGCGCGCGGGGCTACGATCTGCTGGTGCATCTCACGGAGCATCCGCGCGGCGCCTGGCTCGCGCGCTTGCTCGGCGTGCGCTACAGCGTGGCGCCGCGCATGCTCGATCGCGGCGCCTGGTGGCGCGGGAGCTTCACTCACCTCTATGCGATTGTGCCCAATCGCCACCAGGTGGAAGTGAATCTCGACGCGCTGCGCCGCATCGGCGTCTATCCCGGCCTGAGCGAACGCAAGGTGCATTTCGTGCCTGGCGCAGCGGCGGAGCAGGCGGTGGCGCAGCTGGCGCTGCCCGAGGCCTTCGTGCACCTGCATCCGGCATCGCGCTGGACCTTCAAGTGCTGGCCGGCCGAGCGCAACGCACAGCTCGCCGATCGCCTCGCCGCCGAAGGCCACCCCGTGGTGCTGACGGCCGCGCCGCAGGAGACCGACTTCATCGACCAGATCCTGGCGAAGACGGCGAGCAAGCCGCTGAACCTCGCGGGCAAGCTCTCGCTCAAGGAGCTCGGCGCGCTCACCGCGCGGGCGCGGCTCTTCATCGGCGTCGATTCGATGCCGATGCATCTCGCCGCCGCGATGGGCACGCCGACGGTGGCGCTGTTCGGCCCGTCGAGCGAAAACGTATGGGGACCC
>DASQAW010000209.1:0-2593 GCA_035635495.1 Burkholderiales bacterium | reverse complement strand
GCATGCGCTGCGCCGAAGCGCAGGCGCTCTACAACCAGAACTGCTAGCCGTGAAGCGGTTCGCTGTCTCGGCACTCCGCGTCGCCGTCGTGGCGTTCGTGCTCGTCCAGGTCTACCTCTACCTCGCGCAGGACAGCATGATCTTCTTCCCGCAGCCGCTCGACGACGATATGCGCGCCGCCGTGCACAAGGCGAGCGCCCGGTAGCGGTGATCGCGGCTGTCGCGCGCGCAGTATCCGTTCGCGCTCGTCGACCTGCTGCTCAAGCATCCGTTCGACTCGGTGGGCCGCGCGCCGAAGATCGAGGCGCGCCGGTGACCGAGGTGATCCTCGAGCGCGCCGATCACAACGACATCGCGTCGCATCCGCGCTACTGGCCGGCCGTGCGCGAGTTTCTGCGGAAATAGTCACGGTCAACGCGGAGCGGGCGGCGGCGTTAACCTGTCTAATGCGTCCATAAGAATCGGAGGATTCCCGATGGCCATCCGCGCACCCTTCGCCGCCGCCTCGCTGCTGGTTCTTGCGCTCGCCGGCTGCGCCTACCGGCCGGTGGTCGATCCAAAGACCTCGGCGCACCCGGAGCGCTATGAGACCGACCTCGCCGAATGCCGGCAGCTCGCCGAGCAAGGCGCGCATCCCGGCGGCAGCGCCGCCGGCGGCGCGGCGATCGGCGCCGGCGTCGGCGCCGCCCTCGCAGTGGCGACCGGCCACCGGGAAGCGGTCGGCCAAGCCGCGGGCGGCGGTGCAGTCCTCGGCGGCGCCAAGGGCGCGGGGTCCGGTGCCAACGAGCAGAAGAACATCGTGCGCAACTGCATGAAAGGCCGCGGCCACGCCGTACTGAACTAGCGCGGCGTTTGCGCTCCAACGGTCAGGCGCCGCATGCGGCGGCGCTGGCCGTGATAGTCGTTCACCGCGTTGTGCAGCGTGCAGCGGTTGTCCCAGACAGTGAGCGTGCCGGGCTCCCAGCGCACGCGGCAGGTGAACTCGGGACGTGTCATGTGCGCCTGGAGGAAGTCGACCAGCGGCCGGCTCTCCTCCTCCGTCATGTCGCGGAAGCGGATCGTATGGCTCCGGCTCAGGTAGAGGGCCTTCTTGCCGGTCTCCGGATGCGTCCGCGCCACCGGATGCTCGGCTTCGTACTGCTCGGCGTCCTCGGTGTCGTGCACCTTCATGCCGCCGATCTTCGCGTGCATCTTGCTGCGGCCGCCGCCGTGCTTGAGCCCGGCGCTGTTCACGCCGGCCAAGCCATCCACTAGCTTACGCATCCCGTCCGACAGCGCGTCGTAAGCGGCGCGCGTGCTGGCGAAGAGCGTGTCGCCGCCGTGGCTCGGGGTCTCGACCGCGTAGAGCAGCGTCGCGAGCGGCGGCTGCTGGAGGTAGGTGGTGTCGCTGTGCCAGTTGCCGCCGAAGTTGGTCTGCTCGTCCTCGGCCTTCACGACTTCAAATATGTAGGGGAAGCCCTCGATTCCGGTCACGAACGGGTAGTAGCAGGGCTCGCCGAAGTGCGCGCCCACGCGCATCAGGTCGGCCGGCTCGAAGCGCTGGCCGCGGAACGCGAGCACCGAGTATTCGAGGAACGCGCGATGCACCGCATCCCAGCCGGCGCTATCCAGCCGGGTGAGGTCCACCCCTCTGATCTCGGCGCCGAGCGCCCCGGCAAGCGGCTGGAGGTCCATCCCCAAAGTCTACTGAAAAAGGGGTCAGAGCAATTTACCAGTAACTACTAACGAGCGCAGGTGTTACAGGAAAATTGCTCTGACCCCTTTATGATTCGCGGATGGCTAAGCGAATAGCGGTGGTGGGAGCGGGAGCGCTGGGCGGCTACGTAGGCGGCACGCTGGCGCATCTGGGGCACGACGTGACGCTGATCGACCCCTGGCCGGAGCACGTGGAGATCATCCGCTCGCGCGGCCTCGAGCTCGACGGCATGACGCCCGAGGAGCGCTTCACGGTCAGGAAGGCGAAGATCCTGCACATCACCGAGGTGCAGTCGCTCGCCAAAACGCCGATCGACGTGGCGATGGTGTCGATGAAGTCCTACGACACGGCGTGGGCGACGCACCTCATCGCGCCTTATCTTTCGCCGCAGGGCTACATCGTCTCGCTGCAGAACTGCCTGAACGAGGAGACGATCGCGAGCATCGTCGGCTGGGGACGCGTGGTGGGCGTGGTGGCGTCGCTCATCTCGGTGGACCTGTATGAGGCCGGCCGCATCCGGCGCACGGTGCACAAGGGCGGCGACAAGTACACGATCTTCCGGGTGGGCGAGCCGCACGGCCGCATCACCTCGCGCATCGAGGAGCTCGCGGAATGGTTCCGCGGCATCGACAGCTCGAAGACCACCTCCAACCTCTGGGGCGAGCGCTGGTCGAAGCTCTGCCAGAACGGCATGGGCAACGGCGTCACCGCCGCCACCGGGCTCTCGACGCCCGCGTGCGCCGGCAACACCGCCATCCGCCGCTTCCAGATCAAGCTCGCCGGCGAAGGCGTGCGCGTCGGCCAGGCGCTCGGCTACCAGCTCGAGAAGATCCGCGGCATCGAGCCCGAGAAGTACGTGCGCGCCACCGACGGCGACCCCGAGGCGCTCGCCGCGGT
>DASQAW010000208.1:0-1573 GCA_035635495.1 Burkholderiales bacterium | reverse complement strand
CAAGGTGCGCGCGCGACTGACGCCGGGCGTCGGCCGCGGGGTGGTCTGGATGCCCTACCACTTCGCCGGTTGGTGGCAGGGAAAAGACATCCGCGACAAGTACCCGGAGGGCGCGGCACCGTACGTTGTAGGCGAGGCGGTGAATACCGCGTGGACCTACGGCTACGACGCCGTGACCATGATGCAAGAGAGCAAGACCAGCCTCTGTCAAATCACGAAGGCCTGAGCCCATGGCGAGAATGCGATTCCTCTGCGACGTCGAGCGCTGCATCGATTGCAACGCCTGCGCCGTCGCGTGCAAGAACGAGAACGAGGTGCCCTGGGGCATCAACCGCCGCAGGGTGGTGACGCTCAACCAGGGCGAGGCCGGCGAGAAATCGGTCTCGGTCGCCTGCATGCACTGCACCGACGCGCCGTGCATCGCCGTGTGCCCGGTGAGCTGCATGTACCAGACGCCCGAGGGCGTGGTGCTGCACAACAAGGACGTCTGCATCGGCTGCGGCTACTGCTTCTACGCCTGCCCCTTCGGCGCGCCGCAGTTCCCGCAGACCAGCGCCTTCGGCGTGCGCGGCAAGATGGATAAGTGCACCTTCTGTGCCGGCGGACCCGAGAAGGACATGAGCGAAGCTGAATTCAAGAAGTACGGCCGCAACCGCTTGGCCGAGGGAAAACTCCCCCTCTGCGCGGAGATGTGCTCGACCAAGGCGCTGCTCGCCGGTGACGGCGATGTCCTCGCCGACATCATGCGCACGCGCGCCACCGCGCGCGGCGGCAACAACGAGCTTTGGGGCTGGGGCACCGCCTACGGCCGGGCGCCGCACAAATGAACGGTCAGAGCAATTTTCTGGTAACAGACTCGGCACTGCGCATGAGCGTGCGTGCAGACGGCCCATACACGCGCTTTGTTACCCGTAGCAAAGCTGCTCTTCGAAAGTGTTACAGGAAAATTGCTCTGACCCCTTTTTTGGTTCTTGTCCTCGCGCTCGCCGGCTGCGGCGAGCAGCAGCAGACACGCCAGGAGCGCCTGTACGGCGCGAACGCCTACCGCGTCGCGGGAGACACGACCGCCTGGTCCAACGCGCCGTTCAATGGCGACGCGGGCGCGTGGGCACACGACATCGACGAGCGCGCGAGGAATCAGAATGAATATCGGCGCATTCGCTAGGTTTCTGCTGCTCGCTGCGTTCCTCGTGTCTGGCGTGGCCTGGGCACAGCCGAACGCGGAAGCCGTCCGGGAGCAGACCCAGCCCGGCAACAACCAGCCCTACTGGCGTGACGTCGAGTCAGGACGCAAAGGCGTTACGCAAGTGCAGGGCATCGACGCTGGTGTGCTCATCAATACCGGCGGCGAGGTGTGGCGGCGCCTGCACGAGGGTCCGTTTCCGTTCTGGGGCGCGATCTGGCTGATCGCCGTGCCCGGCGCGATCCTCGCCTTCTGGCTGGTGTTCGGTCCGCTCAAGCCGCATGGGCCGGAGAGCGGCCGCATGATACGGCGCTTCGCCGCCTGGGAGCGCGCGCTGCATTGGGTGACGGCGATCTGCTTCATCATCCTTGCCGTTACCGGCTTCACGCT
>DASQAW010000207.1:0-15314 GCA_035635495.1 Burkholderiales bacterium | reverse complement strand
GGCTTGCGGAACTTCAGAATGAACTGATCCGTGTGTCCGCGCATGTTCGGATCGAACACCTTGGCGGTGTGCGGATCGTCCTTGTTGCTCAGGATGTCGCTCGAGGCCTCGAACTTGAAGCCGGCCGAGATGACTTCCTTTTTCACCGCCTCCCGGTCGATGCGATGCAGGGTCGAGGTGTCGCGAAAACCAGATCCGGCTTCCGCGGCGTGGTCGCTCACGATGTATACGCCGCCGGGCTTCAGGGCCTTGAATACCGCCTTGTCGATGTCGACGACCTGGACGTCGGGCAGGTTGTGAAAGTCGTGGTAGTTCTGGGACGTCCAGACCAGGTCGACGCCTTTCGGGAGCGCGAGCTGCGCGAAGCGCTGCACGCTCACGGTCACGTTGCCGTAGTGCGGATCGGCGGCGATCGCCTGCACCGGCGCGGCGGGATCGGGTGAATCCGCCGCGGCCTGCGGCCGCCGCGCCGGTGGCGCTGCGTAGACCTTGCCCTTGGGCCCGACAACGCCGCTCAGCAGGCGCGTGAAATACCCCGATCCCGGAACGAGCTCGACCACCTGGTCGCCAGGCTTGACGCCCGCGAACGCGAGACTCAAGGCAGGATGGCGATCCGCGTCGCGCTTGGTGTCCGCTTCCGGCCGCGCGGCATCGGCGCAGGCCGCGGTAATGAACGGCGGCATATCGTGCGCGCGCGGGGATCCGTGTCCGGCCTGGACGCCGGTGACGGCCAGGGCCGCAGCCAATGCAGGCGCCGCCAGAGTCGTTGTCCGTCCCATGACTGATCCTCCTGGGTGCCCGCGCCACTGTATCAGGGCGGAGATCGCCTCACTATCGCTTCGCCGTGCTCACGAGGCAGTAGGTCGCGCGGGAACATTCCGCAGCTCGAGCTGCCAGGTCTCGGCGACCAGATCGTGTCCGAAGCTGTGATGGGATTCCCGCGCGGTTCGCGTGAATCCCGCCCGCTCGTACAGATGGCGGGCCGCCGCGAGGTTTTCCTGCGTCCACAGGACAATCCGTTCATAGCCCGCCGCGCGCGCGAAGCGCACACACTCGGCGACCAGCATGCCACCCAGCCCGAGGCCACGCGCCTCGGGCTCCACCAGCAGCAGGCGCAGTCTGGCGGTGCCGCTCTCGCCGGCCACCAGGAAGATGCACCCCAGGCGGCGGCCGTGCGCCTGCGCGATCCAGCAGCGCTCGCGCGCCGGGTCGAGCTTCCTGATGAATTCGGCGGTGATGCCGGCCACCAGGGCTTCGAACTCTTCGTTCCAGCCATGCTCCCGGAAGTACAGCGCGCCGTGGCGCTCGACCACCCAGCCCATGTCCCCGGGGCGGTGCGTGCGCAATGACACCTTCGCCTGCTGTCTGCCGGCCGCACCGAATGCGCAGCGGATGACGCTCATCGCCTCCAGCAGCGCCTGCCGGCGCGAGCCGTCGAGCCGCGACAGCAGCGCGCGAACCTGCTGCTGCGAACGGCGCTCGAGGGGCGCGAACACCCGCCTGCCGGCCGCGGTCAGCCGCAGGTGCTGGCGCCGTGCGTCTGCGGCCGAGTCGGCGCGTGTCAGCAGTCCCTTCGCTCCGAAGCCCTTGAGGATGCGGCTCAGGTATCCGCGGTCGAGCCCCAGCTCTTCCGCCAGTTGCGCCGCCATGACGCCCGGGCGATGCGCGATCTCGTACATCACCCGCACTTCGGTCAGCGAGTAGGGACTGTCGAGCAGGCCCTGCGACAGCACGCCGATGCGGCGGGTGTAATCGCGATTGAAGGCGCGCACCTCGGCGATCTGGGCTCTGGAGACAGCCATCGCGGCACCGGCGGGGGGAACCGAGCGCCACTGTCGCGGATATAGTTGACTAAGTCAACCATTACCCCACGATGCGGGGGCGATATCGCGCAACGCGCGCGGCTAGAGCGGCCGGCCCTGCCCCGCCGGCTGGCTCGCGATCTTCCTGGTGAACACCACCTGCTGGGCGCGCGGCTGGTTCTCCATCACGCAGCCGTGCTCGCGGGCAAAGCCGAAGGCGGCCACGCGCGCGCCGTCGTCGGGCTCACCCGGCGGAAACAGCACTGCGTACACGCTGTAGGGCAGCGCGGTTCGCTGCCCCACCGAGAGACTCCTGAGACGTTCGCTCAGGTGAGCGAGGATCGTGATGGGCACGCGGCCTCCTGCAAGGATCGATACGGAATAGCCGTTATGCTTGCGCCCGGGGCGCGACTTGGGCGTGTCGCAGATCACGCTCCGCGGATCTTGCGCGGCGCTGTCGCTCACGCACCGCACCCGGCCGCGATCGCCGGCAGCTGGGCCGCCGCCCTCTCGTGCCGCGGCGCGACGGCACGATCACGCGCGGGCCAGCCGCTCGCGCAGGCGCTGCTTCACGCCCGGCCACTCCGCCGCCACGATGGAAAAGCGCGCCGAATCGCGCGCCGTCAGATCAGCGCCCAGGCGGTGAGCGCGCAGCACGCCTTCGAACCGTGCGCCGATGCGCGCCAGCGCAGTGCGCGAGCGCTCGTTGCGCGCGTCGGTGTGAAAACACACCCGCTGCACGCCCCACTCCTCGAAGGCGTGCGTCAGCATGAGGAGCTTGGCCTCGGTGTTGGCGGCGGTGCGTATCGCGGACGCGGCGAGCCACGTGTAGCCGATCTCGCAGCCGTCCGGGCCCGAGCGCGCGGCACCCGCATGCCCGGAGGCCCACGGCCAGCGTTCGATGTCGAAGAAACGGCTCGAACCGACCACGGCCCCGTCGGCGATCCGCACGGTGGCAAAGGGAAGCGCTGTGCCCGCCTCACGCCCGGCCAGTGCGCTCTCGACGTAACGCGCCATCTCCGCCGTTCCCTGAGGCACGGCACTCCACTGGTAAAGCGCAAGGTCGCCACCCGCGGCGGCCACGAGCCCCGCAATGTGGGCGCGCTCGAGCGGCTCGAGCCGCACATGAGTGCCGTGCAACAGCGGCTGCCTGGAGTTCACGGGTGACTCCTGGTAAAAAAACGGGCCGGCGAATGGCTCGCCGGCCCGTTCGAGTTTAGCGCAGCGCGTCGGCAAAGGCCGCGCGCTCCAGCGCTGGCGCACTAGCTGGCGGCGCTCTCCGACTCTTCGCCGACGCTCGCTTCTTCCGCATCCGGCAGCCCGCCGCCTACGTCCATGAAGCTGCGACGGTCGGCGCCCTCCATCTTGCGGCGGCGCGAGGCATGGGCTGCGAAGCCGGTGCCCGCCGGGATGAGCCGGCCGACGATGACATTCTCCTTGAGGCCGCGCAGATCGTCCTTGAGTCCCCGCACCGCGGCTTCGGTCAGCACGCGGGTGGTCTCCTGGAACGACGCCGCGGAGATGAACGACTCGGTCGCCAGCGAGGCCTTGGTGATGCCCAGCAGCACCGGCTGCAGCCGTGCCGCCTTCTTGCCGCCGTGTTTCGCACGATCGTTGATGTCGAGCGCGCGCGAGCGGTCGAGCTGCTCGCCGCGCAGCAGCGCCGTCTCGCCGGCCTCCTGCACCTCGGTCTTGCGCAGCATCTGGCGGATGATTACCTCGATGTGCTTGTCGTTGATCTTCACACCCTGCAGGCGGTAGACGTCCTGGATCTCGCGCACCAGGTAGTTCGCCAGCGCCTCGACGCCCTGCAGGCGCAGGATGTCATGCGGGTTGGGCTCGCCGTCGGCGATGACTTCGCCACGCTCCACGGTCTCGCCTTCGAAGACGTTGAGCTGGCGCCATTTCGGAATCAGCTCCTCGTACTTCTCGCCGTCGTCCGAGGTGATGATCAGGCGCCGCTTGCCCTTGGTCTCCTTGCCGAAGCTCACGGTGCCGGATTTCTCCGCCAGAATCGCCGGGTCCTTGGGCTTGCGCGCCTCGAACAGGTCGGCCACGCGCGGCAAGCCGCCGGTGATGTCGCGGGTCTTGGAAGACTCCTGCGGGATGCGCGCGATGACATCGCCCAGCGACACGCGTGCGCCGTCCTCGAGACTGACGAGCGCGCCCGGAGGCAGGGTGTAAACCGCCGGGATCTCGGTGTTGGCGAAGGTGACTTCCTTGCCCTTGTTACTCAGCAGCTTGATGGTCGCACGCACTTCCTTGCCGCCGCGCTGCTTGGTATCGAGCACCACCGTGCTCGACAGGCCGGTGACCTCGTCGACCTGCGAGGTGACCGTCATGCCATCGACGAAGTCCTGGAACTTCACCAGGCCCGCAACCTCGGTGACCACCGGGTGGGTGTGCGGATCCCAGGTGCCGACCACCTGGCCCGCGGCCACCGTCGCGCCTTCCTTGGAGTTGATGATGGCGCCGTACGGGATCTTGTAGCGTTCGCGCTCGCGGCCGAAGTCATCGACCACGCCGATCTCGCCCGAGCGCGACACCGCCACCAGGTGCCCCTTCTCGTGCTGCACCGTCTTGATGTGGTGGAAGCGCAGCACGCCCTTGTTGCGCACCTCGACGCTGCTGGCTGCGGCCGCCCGCGAGGCGGCGCCGCCGATGTGGAAGGTACGCATGGTGAGCTGCGTGCCGGGTTCGCCGATCGACTGCGCGGCGATGACGCCCACCGCCTCGCCGATCGAGATCGTCCGACCGCGCGCCAGATCCCGTCCGTAGCAGTGCGAGCACACCCCGTAGCGCGTCTCGCAGGTGATCGGGGAGCGCACCTTGATCTGGTCGACGCCCTCGGTCTCGAGCAGGCGCACCAGCTTTTCATCCAGCAGCGTGCCGTTCTCGATCAGCACGTCCTTGCCACCGGGCCTGACGATGTCTTCCGCCATCACCCGGCCGAGCACGCGCTCGCCGAGGGCCTCCACGACGTCGCCGCCTTCGACCAGCGGGCTCATCGCAAGTCCGTTCGAGGTGCCGCAATCGACCTCGGTGACCACCAGGTCCTGCGCCACATCCACCAGGCGGCGGGTGAGGTAGCCGGAGTTCGCGGTCTTCAGCGCCGTGTCGGCCAGACCCTTGCGGGCGCCGTGCGTGGAGATGAAGTACTGCAGTACGTTCAGGCCCTCGCGGAAGTTCGCCGTGATCGGCGTCTCGATGATCGAGCCGTCGGGCTTGGCCATCAGGCCGCGCATGCCGGCGAGCTGGCGGATCTGCGCCGCGGAGCCGCGCGCGCCCGAGTCGGCCATCATGAAGATCGAGTTGAACGACTTCTGCTTGTGGCGCACACCCTTGAGGTCGGTGGCCTCCTCTGAGCCCAGCTTCTCCATCATGGCCTTCGCCACCTGGTCGTTGGCGCGCGACCAGATGTCGACCACCTTGTTGTAGCGCTCGCCGTTGGTGACCAGGCCGGAGGCGTACTGGTCCTGGATTTCCTTCACCTCGTTGTCGGCGGAGGTCACGATGCGGGTCTTCTGCTCCGGAATGACGATGTCGTCGATCCCGAAGGAGATTCCGGCGCGCGTCGCGTAGTGAAAGCCCGTGTACATGAGCTGGTCGGCGAACACCACCGTTTCCTTGAGCCCCAGCGCGCGATAGCACGCGTTGATGGTCGCGGAAATCGCCTTCTTGGTCATGTCCTGATTGATGAGATCGAAGGACAGGCCCCTGGGCAGGATCTCGAACAGCAGCGCTCGCCCCACCGTGGTGTCGACGATGCGCACCCGCTCGGTGAGCTGCCCGCCTTCAGCGCGCAGGTGCTCGCGCAGGCGCACCCGCACCTTGGCCCCCAGCTCCACGCCGCGGCTCTCGTAGGCACGATGCACTTCCTGCCCGTCGGCGAACACCATGCCCTCGCCGCGCGCGCCGATGCGCTCGCGCGTCATGTAGTACAGGCCGAGCACCACGTCCTGGGAGGGCACGATGATCGGGTCGCCGTTGGCGGGCGACAGGATGTTGTTCGACGACATCATGAGCGCGCGCGCTTCGAGCTGCGCTTCCAGTGACAGCGGTACGTGCACCGCCATCTGGTCGCCGTCGAAGTCAGCGTTGAAGGCGGTGCACACCAGCGGGTGCAGCTGGATCGCCTTGCCCTCGACCAGCAGCGGCTCGAACGCCTGGATGCCGAGTCGATGCAGTGTCGGAGCGCGGTTGAGCAGCACCGGATGCTCGCGGATCACCTCTTCGAGGATGTCCCACACCTCCGCTCCCTCGCGCTCCACCAGGCGCTTGGCGGCCTTGATGGTCGAGGCCTCGCCGCGCAGCTGCAGCTTCTGGAAGATGAACGGCTTGAAGAGCTCGAGCGCCATCTTCTTCGGCAGGCCGCACTGATGCAGGCGCAGCTGCGGACCGACCACGATGACCGAGCGGCCCGAGTAGTCGACGCGCTTGCCGAGCAGGTTCTGGCGGAAGCGCCCCTGCTTGCCCTTGATCATGTCGGCGAGCGACTTCAGCGGGCGCTTGTTGGTGCCGGTGATGGCGCGGCCGCGACGGCCGTTGTCGAGCAGCGCGTCCACCGCCTCCTGCAGCATGCGCTTTTCGTTGCGCACGATGATGTCGGGCGCGTTCAGCTCCAGCAGCCGCCGCAGGCGGTTGTTGCGGTTGATGACACGGCGGTACAGGTCGTTCAGGTCCGAGGTCGCAAAGCGCCCGCCATCGAGCGGCACCAGCGGCCGCAGATCCGGCGGCAGCACCGGCAGCACCGTCATGACCATCCACTCGGGCTTGTTGCCCGACTCGACGAACGACTCGATCAGCTTCAAGCGCTTGGACAGGCGCTTGAGTTTGGTCTCCGACGAGGTGCCCGCCATTTCCTCGCGCACCTTGACGATCTCGGCCGCCAGGTCGATGGTGCGCAGCAGCTCGTACACGGCCTCCGCGCCCATGCGGGCGTCGAACTCATCGCCGTGCTCCTCGATCGCCTCGAGGTACATCTCATCGGTCAGCAGCTGGCCACGCTGCATCGGGGTCATACCCGGATCGATGACCACGAAGGCCTCGAAGTACAGTACCCGCTCGATCTCGCGCAGGGTCATGTCGAGCATCAGTCCGATGCGCGAGGGGAGCGACTTCAGGAACCAGATGTGCGCGGTGGGGCTGGCGAGCTCGATGTGGCCCATGCGCTCGCGGCGTACCTTGGACTGGGTCACCTCGACGCCGCATTTCTCGCACACCACGCCGCGGTGCTTGAGGCGCTTGTACTTGCCGCACAGGCACTCGTAGTCCTTCACCGGCCCGAAGATCTTGGCGCAGAACAAGCCGTCGCGCTCGGGCTTGAAGGTGCGGTAGTTGATGGTCTCGGGCTTCTTCACTTCCCCGTACGACCATGCCCGGATCATCTCCGGCGACGCCAGCCCGATCTTGATCGAATCGAAGTGCTCGACCGGCGCGTGCTGCCTGAACAGTTTCAGTAGATCTTTCATGAGTTAGTCCTGCTCCAGTTCCATGTTGATGCCGAGCGAGCGGATCTCCTTCACCAGCACGTTGAAGGACTCGGGCATGCCCGCATCCATCTGGTGGTTGCCATCGACGATGTTCTTGTACATCTTGGTGCGGCCGTTCACGTCATCCGACTTCACGGTCAGCATCTCCTGCAGGGTGTACGCCGCCCCGTAGGCCTCGAGCGCCCAGACTTCCATTTCTCCGAAGCGCTGGCCACCGAACTGGGCCTTGCCGCCCAGGGGTTGCTGCGTGACCAGGCTGTAGGGCCCGGTCGAGCGCGCGTGCATCTTGTCATCGACCAGGTGGTTCAGCTTCAGCATGTACATGTACCCGACCGTCACCTGGCGCTCGAAGCGCTCACCGGTACGGCCGTCGTACAGGTAGGTCTGGCCGTTCAGGGGCAGCTCGGCGAGCTGCAGCATGCGCTTGATCTCCGCCTCGCTCGCGCCGTCGAACACCGGCGTCGCCATCGGCACGCCGTTGGTGAGGTTTCGGGCGAGCTGGGTGAGATCCGCATCGTTCATGCTGTCGATGTCTTCGCGCTGGCCGCCGGTCTCGTTGTAGATCTGCTTCACGAACGAGCGCAGCTCGGACACCGCCGCCTGCGCTTCGAGCATGCGGCCGATCTTCAGGCCGACACCCTTCGCCGCCCAGCCCAGGTGCGTCTCCAGCACCTGGCCGACGTTCATGCGCGAGGGGACGCCGAGGGGATTCAGCACCACATCGACCGGTGTGCCGTCCTCGAGGTAGGGCATGTCCTCGACCGGCACGATGGTCGAGATCACGCCCTTGTTGCCGTGGCGGCCGGCCATCTTGTCGCCCGGCTGCACGCGGCGCTTCACCGCGAGATACACCTTGACCATCTTCAGCACGCCGGGAGCCAGATCATCGCCGGCGGTGATCTTGGCCTTCTTGTCATCGAGACGCTTCTCGAACGCCTTACGCTGCAGCTTCAGCCGCTCCGAGGCCTGCTCGAGCTGCGTATTGGCGTCCTCGCTCTCCAGACGGATCTCGAACCACTCCTCGCGCGGCACCTCATCGAGGTACTCGCTGGCGATGCGGGTGCCGCTCTTGAGCTTCTTCGGCCCGCCCGCGGCGCTTTGACCCACGAGCGTGTCGCGCACGCGCTGGAACAGGTCATCCTCCAGGATGCGCTGCTGGTCGGCGAAGTCCTTGCGTACCCGCTCGATCTCGGCCTTCTCTATCGACAGGGCGCGCGAATCCTTGTCCACCCCGTCGCGCGTAAACACGCGCACGTCGATCACGGTGCCGTCCATGCCGGGCGGCACGCGCAGCCCCGTGTCCTTCACGTCGGAGGCCTTCTCGCCGAAGATCGCGCGCAGCAGCTTCTCTTCCGGCGTCAGCTGCGTCTCGCCCTTCGGCGTCACCTTGCCGACCAGGATGTCGCCGGCCTTCACTTCCGCGCCGATGAAGGCGATGCCCGCCTCATCGAGCTTGGCGAGCGCCGCGTCACCCACGTTGGGGATGTCGGCGGTGATCTCCTCGGGGCCCAGCTTGGTGTCGCGCGCGACACAGGTGAGTTCCTCGATGTGGATGGTCGTGAAGCGGTCTTCCTCCACCACCCGCTCGGAAATCAGGATCGAGTCCTCGAAGTTGTAGCCGTTCCAGGGCATGAACGCGACCAGCAGGTTCTGGCCCAGCGCCAGTTCCCCCAGGTGCGTCGACGGTCCGTCCGCCAGCACGTCGCCGCGCGCGATCACGTCCCCGGCGTTCACCAGCGGACGCTGGTTGATGCAGGTGTTCTGGTTCGAGCGCGTGTACTTGGTGAGGTTGTAGATGTCCACGCCCGGCTCCCCGGCGGTGGTCTCCTCATCGTTCACCCGCACCACGATGCGCGAGGCATCCACCGAGTCGACGGTGCCGCCGCGCCGGTTGACCACCGTGACGCCCGAGTCGATCGCCACCGGGCGCTCCATCCCGGTACCCACCAGCGGGGTCTCGGAACGCAGCGTCGGTACCGCCTGGCGCTGCATGTTCGAGCCCATGAGCGCGCGGTTGGCGTCGTCGTGCTCCAGGAACGGGATGAGGGAGGCGGCCACCGAGACAATCTGCTTCGGGCTCACGTCCATGTAGTTGATGCGGTCGCGCGGCATCAGCGTGAACTCGTTCTGGAAGCGGCACGAGACCAGCACATCGGTGAGCTCGCCCTTGGGTCCGAGCACCGCGTTCGCCTGCGCGATCGCGAACTCGCCCTCCTCGATCGCCGACAGGTAATCGATGCGATCGGTGACGCGGCCGTTGTCCACGCGCCGGTACGGCGTCTCGAGGAAGCCGTACTGGTTGGTGCGCGCGTACACCGACAGGGAGTTGATCAGGCCGATGTTCGGACCTTCCGGGGTCTCGATCGGGCACACGCGCCCGTAGTGGGTCGGGTGCACGTCGCGCACCTCGAATCCGGCGCGCTCGCGCGTCAGGCCGCCCGGCCCCAGCGCCGACACGCGCCGCTTGTGGGTCACTTCCGACAGCGGGTTGTTCTGGTCCATGAACTGCGACAGCTGCGAGGAGCCGAAGAACTCCTTGACCGCCGCCGCCACCGGCTTGGCGTTGATCATCTCCTGCGGCATCAGCGGCTCGGTCTCGGCGATCGTCAGGCGCTCCTTGACGGCGCGCTCGACGCGCACCAGGCCGACGCGGAAGGCGTTCTCGGCCATCTCGCCGACGCTGCGCACGCGGCGGTTGCCCAGGTGGTCGATGTCGTCCACCTGACCGTTGCCGTTGCGGATGTCGATCAGCACTCGCAGCACGTCGATGATGTCCGACATCTGGCCGTACTGCGCCACCAGGCGCTTCGACAGCTCATCGGTGCGGCCGGCGGCGTACTTGTGATCGTAGAGAATGCCGGGACCCAGGATTTCCTTGCGCCCCACGCGGCGGTTGAACTTCATGCGACCGACCCCCGAGAGGTCGTAGCGCTCGGGATTGAAGAACAGGTTTGCGAACAGGTTCTCGGCGGCGTCCTTGGTGGGCGGCTCGCCCGGACGCATCATGCGATAGATCTCCACCAGCGCCTCGAGGCGCGTCTTGGTGGGATCGATGCGCAGCGTGTCGGAGATGTACGCGCCGCGATCGAGGTCGTTGACGTACAGGGTGTTGACCTGCGCGATACCCGACTCGATGAGCTTCTCGACCGAGGCCGCGGTCAACACCTCGTTCGCCTTGGCGAGAATCTCGCCGGTGTCGGTGTTGACCACGTCGTGGGCCAGGACCTTGCCGTAGACGTACTCGCGTGGCACACGTAGCCGCGTGACCTTGGCGTCTTCCAGCTGGCGCACGTGGCGCGCGGTGATGCGGCGGCCCTCCTCGACGATCACCTGATCGCCGATGCGGATCTCGAAGGTGGCGGTCTCGCCGCGCAGGCGCTGCGGCACCAGCTGCAGGGCGACCTCATCGCGGCTGATGAAGAAGGTGTTGGTATCGAAGAAGGTCGCCAGGATCTCGGCCTCGTTCATGCCGAGCGCGCGCAGGATGATGGTGACCGGGAGCTTGCGGCGGCGGTCGATGCGCGCGAACACGCAGTCCTTCGGGTCGAACTCGAAGTCGAGCCAGGAGCCGCGGTAGGGAATGATGCGCGCCGAGAACAACAGCTTCCCGGAGGAATGCGTCTTGCCGCGATCGTGATCGAAGAACACCCCGGGCGAGCGATGCAACTGCGACACGATGACGCGCTCGGTGCCGTTGACCACGAACGTGCCGTTGTCGGTCATGAGCGGCAGTTCACCCAGGTACACCTCCTGCTCGCGCACATCCTTGACCGGCTTCTTGGCGCCGGCGGCTTCCTTGTCGAGGACGATGAGGCGCACCTTGACGCGCAAGGGAGCTGCGTAAGTGAGGCCGCGCAGCTGGCACTCCTTGACGTCGAACACCGGCTCGCCGAGCCGGTAGCTCACGTACTCGAGAGAGGCGTTCCCGGAGTAGCTCGAGATCGGGAACACGCTCTTGAACGCGGCGTGCAGTCCGATCCGGTCGCGAGTGTCCTCGGGCTTGTCGACCTGGAGGAACTTGCGATACGAGTCGAGCTGAATGGCCAGCAGGTAGGGCGTGTCGAGAATGCTCGCCTGCTTGCCAAAGTTCTTGCGGATGCGCTTTTTCTCGGTGAAGGAGTAAGCCATCGGGTAGTCACCTCGGGTTCGGCCGCTGCCCGCTGCCTGCGGGCGTCGGCCTCAAAAAAATCTCGGGCACGGTCACATCGATCAACAACAACAGCCCCGCGCCGCCCACGGCTTGAGCACGGTGGCAAACCGCGCCGGCCGGGGACGGACAGGGGAGCGGCGCATGGAGGTCTTACTTGACCTCCACCTTCGCGCCGGCGTCCTCGAGTTTCTTCTTCATCGTTTCGGCATCGGCCTTGGAAACGGCTTCCTTGACCGTCGAGGGTGCGCCCTCGACCAGGTCCTTGGCCTCCTTGAGGCCGAGGCCGGTGAGCTCGCGGATCACCTTGATCACGGTCACCTTCTTGTCCGCCGGGTACTCCTTCAGAGTGACGGTGAATTCCGTCTGCTCCTCGACCGGGGCGGCTGCGGCGGCGCCGGCGCCCGGGCTTGCCGCGACGGCGACCGGGGCCGCGGCGGTGACGCCGAACTTCTTCTCCATGTCGGAGATCAGTTCGACGACTTCCATGAGGGTCATCCTGGAAATTGCAGCGAGGATTTCGTCTTTGTTAGCAGCCATGTAAGTCTCCTAAAGTCTGTGCTGTGAGCGTTAAGCGCCCGCGGCCTGTTTCTGGTCGCGTATCGCGGCAAGGGTGCGGGCGAGTTTCGCCGGCGGCTCTGCGAGCGTCGCCACGAACTTCTGGATCGGCGCCTTCAGCACGCCGAGCAGCATCGACAACGCCTGTTCGCGGGTCGGCAGACTCGCTACTTTCTCGAGCTCCGCGCCGGGCAGTACCTGCCCACCGAGAGACACGAGCTTCGCCACCAGCTTCTCGTGCGCCTTGGCGAAGTCCTTCACCACGCGCGCGGCCGCGCCGGGATCGTCCTTCGAGAAAGCGAGCACCAGAGGCCCCTTGAGCTTCGGCCCGACGGCTTCGAACGACGTGCCGGCGAGCGCCTTGCGTGCCAGCGTGTTCTTGACCACACGCATGTACACGCCCTGCTTTCTCGCCTTGGCGCGCAGCTCGGTCATCTGTCCGACCGTCAGCCCGCGGTACTCGGCAGCCACGACCGACTGGGCTTTCGCCGCAACTTCGGCCACTTCCGCCACCAGCGCCTTCTTGTCCTCCAGGTGAAGTGCCATTCATCTCTCCTGTCGTTGCGAAGATCACTTACTTCCGAAGCCGCGCATCCGTACGCCGCCTCACCCTAGCGACGGTGACCTCCACGCCTCGAGGAGCATCCTCGATGCGAAAAGCGCTTCACCATCTGCGCAGGCGGTCCATTGAGAGGGCCGCGGGTTCATGGCCGTGAGGCCGTCACCCGTCCCTCGCCTGCGGTCTTCGATGATGGCCGGCGCCGTGAGCACGCCAGCCATTCCCACGCGCTGTCGCGCGGGATTCAACGGGGTTCGCGCCAGAGGCACGAACCCCGAACATTTAACTAAGAGTCGCCTGATCGACCATCACGCCCGGCCCCATGGTCGAGGACAGCGTGATGCGCTTCAAATACTGGCCCTTGGAGGAGGCGGGCTTCGCCTTCTGCAGGTCCGCAATCAGCGCATGAAGATTTTCCTTCAGCGCGTTCAGCTCGAAAGTCGCCTTGCCGATGGTGCAGTGAACGATGCCGGCCTTGTCGACGCGGTAGGTCACCTGCCCGGACTTGGCGTTCTTCACCGCGGTCGCGACATCCGGCGTCACCGTGCCGACCTTCGGATTCGGCATCAGGCCGCGCGGACCCAGGATCTGGCCGAGCTGGCCGACCACGCGCATGGCGTCGGGGCTGGCGATCACGCGATCGAAGTTGATCTCGCCGGCCTTCACCTTGGCCGCCAGATCCTCCAACCCGACGATGTCCGCACCGGCGGCCTTCGCCAGCTCCTGGTTCTTGCCGGACGTGAACACCGCCACGCGCACCGTCTTGCCCGTGCCATGCGGCATCACCGTCGAGCCGCGCACCTGCTGGTCGGACTTGCTGGCGTCGATGCCGAGATTCACGGCTGCATCCACCGCTTCGGCGAACTTGGCGGTGGCGAATTCCTTCACCAGCTTCAGCGCCTCGTCCACCGGATACTGTTTGCCCGGAGTGAGCTTCGCCTTCCAGGCCTTGACACGCTTCGGTGTGGCCATGGTCAGACTCCTTCCACGTCGACGCCCATGCTGCGCGCGCTGCCCGCAATGGTGCGGACCGCGGCGTCCAGATCGGCGGCGGTGAGGTCGGGCTGCTTCATCCGGGCAATCTCTTCCAGCTGCTGGCGGGAGATCTTGCCCACCTTGGCGGTGTTGGGGGTGCCGCTGCCTTTTTCAATACCTATCGCCTTGCGGATGAGCACCGCGGCGGGCGGCGTCTTCATCACGAAGGTGAAGCTGCGGTCGCTGTACACCGTGATGACCACCGGGATCGGCAAGCCCTTCTCCGTCTTCTGGGTCTGCGCGTTGAACTGCTTGCAGAACTCCATGATGTTCACGCCCTGCTGGCCCAGCGCCGGCCCGATCGGGGGCGAGGGGTTCGCGGAGCCTGCCGGCACCTGCAGCTTGATATAGCCCTGTACTTTCTTGGCCATGAATACCTCTCAATTCAGGCCTTTTCGACCTGCGAGAAATCCAGCTCCACCGGCGTCGAGCGCCCGAGAATCTGCACCGCCACCTGCAGGCGGTTCTTTTCGTAGTTCACGCTCTCGACGACGCCGTTGAAGTCGTTGAACGGCCCGTCGACCACGCGCACCACTTCGCCCGGCTCGAACAGCGTCTTCGGCCGCGGCTTGTCCACACCCTCTTCGACGCGACGCAGGATCTGGTTGGCTTCCTTGTCGCTGATCGCCGCCGGCTTCTCCGGCGTGCCGCCGATGAAGCCGAGCACCTTGGGCACATCGCGCACCAGGTGCCAGGTCTCCTCGTCCATCTCCATCTGCACCAGCACGTAGCCGGGATAGAACTTACGCTCGCTCTTGCGCTTCTGGCCGTCGCGCATCTCGACGACTTCTTCCGTCGGCACCAGGATCTCGCCGAAGCGCGTCTCGAGCCCTGCGCGGCGGATGCGCTCCTTGAGCGACTCCGCCACCCGGTGCTCGAAGTTCGAATAGGCGTGCACCACGTACCACCTGAGGGCCACGGTCAGCTCCCCTGCCCGGTGAGCAGCTTCGTGGCCCAGGCGAGCCCCAGGTCCAGCAACCAAAAAAATATTCCCGCCACCACCACGAAGATGAACACGACCAGGGTCGTCATGCCGGTCTCCTGGCGGCTCGGCCACACGATCTTGCGCAGCTCGACGCGCGCCAGCTCCACGAACTGGCGAAACTCATGGCCGTAGTACGAGAACGCCAGCACCAGCGCCGCGAGCGCGAGGCTCCCCGCCACCGGCAGCCAGCGCAGCCAGGCGGCGCGGCCGGCGAGCAGGTAATAACCCGCGACGCCGGCGATCACGACCAGGATCGCGACGGCGAGCTTCACCTTGTCCGCCGTGCCGGCGTCCTGAACCTTGATTTCGTCTGTCATATCAACCGCTGGCAGGCCAGGAGGGAATCGAACCCCCAACCTGCGGTTTTGGAGACCGCCGCTCTGCCAATTGAGCTACTGGCCTGTTTAATTGGCTGAAATTGCCTGCGGCAATTTCAGCGGACATCACTCCGTTGGCCGCAGGCAAAAAGCGTGGTTTTTGCCTGCTGCGCCACCTCAAACGCGCCCGCCATTTCAGCGGACATTGCTCCGTCGGCCGCGGGCAAAAGGCTTAGGTTTTGCCCGCTGCGCACACTTGCGTTCACTTCAGGATCTTGGTCACGACGCCGGCGCCGACGGTTTTACCGCCCTCGCGGATCGCAAAGCGCAGCCCGTCTTCCATGGCAATCGGGCTGATCAGCTCGATCGTCATCTTGATGTTGTCCCCGGGCATGACCATCTCCACCCCCGCGGGCAGC
>DASQAW010000206.1:0-8726 GCA_035635495.1 Burkholderiales bacterium | reverse complement strand
GTCGCGATCGTCGACGGACAGAAGCTCGTCGACCTCGACATAGAGTCGGCATCAAGGGAGCAGCGCAAAAGCAACATCTATAAAGGCATCATCACCCGCATCGAGCCCAGCCTCGAGGCCGCGTTCGTCGACTACGGCGAGGAGCGGCACGGGTTCCTGCCGTTCAAGGAAGTCTCCCGCAGCTATTTCAAGCCCGACATCGACGTAGGCCGCGCACGCATCCAGGACGCGCTGCGCGAAGGCCAGGAGGTGATCGTCCAGGTCGAGAAGGACGAGCGCGGGACCAAGGGGGCCGCCCTCACCACCTTCATCAGTCTGGCCGGCCGGTACCTCGTGCTGATGCCCAACAATCCCCGCGGCGGCGGCGTCTCCCGCCGCGTGGAAGGCGAAGATCGGAACGAGCTTCGCGACACGCTGGACCAGTTGCAGCTGCCCGACGGAATGAGCGTCATCGCGCGCACCGCCGCGATCGGCCGCACGCCCGAGGAGCTGAACTGGGACCTGAACTACCTGATGCAACTCTGGCGGGCGGTGGAGAGCGCGGCGACCGACCAGTCGAAGAAGCCGTTCCTCATCTACCTCGAGTCGAGCCTGGTGATCCGGGCGATCAGGGACTACTTCCAGCCCGACATCGGCGAGATCCTGATCGACACCGAGGAGATCTTCGAGCAGGCCAAGGCATTCATGCAGACGGTGATGCCGGGCAACGTGAATAAAGTGAAGCTGTACCGGGACGACGTCCCGCTCTTCTCCCGCTTCCAGATCGAGCACCAGATTGAAAGCGCCTATTCGCGCCAGGTGGCCCTGCCCTCCGGCGGCGCGATCGTCATCGACCATACCGAGGCGCTGGTCGCCATCGACGTGAACTCGGCCCGCGCCACGCGCGGCGGCGACATCGAGGAGACCGCATTCCGCACCAATCTCGAAGCGGCCGAGGAGGTAGCGCGCCAGCTCAGGCTGCGCGACCTCGGCGGCCTGATCGTCATCGACTTCATCGACATGGAGTCGCAGAGAAACCAGCGCGAGGTCGAGAACCGCCTGCGCGACGCGCTCAAGTTCGACCGCGCCCGCGTGCAGATCGGCAAGATCTCGCGCTTCGGCATGATGGAGCTCTCGCGCCAGCGGCTGCAGCCGTCGTTGGAAGAAACCGCGCACATCAACTGCCCTCGCTGCAGCGGCACCGGCTTCATCCGCGGCACCGAATCGACCGCCTTGCACGTGCTGCGCATCATGCAAGAGGAAGCGATGAAGGAGAACACCGGTGCCGTGCACGCCCAGGTCCCGGTCGACGTCGCTTCCTTCCTGCTGAACGAGAAGCGGGCGGAGATCCAGAAGCTGGAGTCCCGGCTGAAGGTCAACATCGTGCTGGTGCCCAACCAGCACCTGGACACCCCGCACTACAAGGTGCAACGCCTGCGGCACGACGAGCTGAACGAGATGGAGCACGTGCCCTCGAGCTACGAGATGGTCGAGCAGCCCGAGGAGCCCAAGACCCCGGGCGCCGAGACCGCGGAGGCCAAGCTCGAGCGCCAGCAGCCGGTGGTCAAGGGAATCACGCCGGCGCAGCCCGCGCCGATCGTCGACGAGTCGAAGCCGCGCCCGCCGCGTGCCCCGCAGCCCGCGCCAGCGCCGCAGCAGGCCGCGCAGCAGGTCGTGCAGCCGGTCGCCGCGGTGGCCGAAGGATTCCTGTCGCGGATCTTCGGCCTCTTCAAATCGCCCGCGCCCACGGCTCGGGCCCCGGCGCCAGCCCCCGTGCAGCAGCAGCCGCAGCAGCGCGATCCGCGCCGCGACCCGCAGCGCCGCGACCGCCAGGACCAGCAGCGCCGCGACGGCCGCCGTGGCGACGGACGCCGGGACGAGCACCGCGACCGCCAGCAGCAGGGTCGCCTGGAGCAGCGCCGCGGCGGCAACGGGCAGCCGCAGCGTGAAGGCCAGGGACAGCGCCAGGAGCGACGGCCCGATCGCGGGCCGCGTCCCGAGCGACCGGAGCGCGGGCCGCAGCCGCAGCGCCAGCCGCAACAGGGGCAGCAGCAGCCGCGGCCACAGCAGCAGCCGCCGGCGGCGTCGGCCGAAGCGCCGCAGCTCCAATCGCTCGCAGGTGAGGGCCAGGCTCAGGGCATGCGACCGGAGCGCGAAGGCGACGAGCACCGCCGGGGACGCCGCAACCGCGGCGGCCGCGATCGCGACCGCAATCGGGGCGATCGTCCGCGCGACGATCGTCCGCGCGACGACCAGTCGCCGACAGCGGCTTCTCTGGCGGAGCAGCAACGGCGCATCCACGAGCTCGAATCACGCGCGGAGCAGACGCCCCATGAAGAGCCTCCGCGCCAGGAGGAGCGTCAGCCCGAGCAGCCCCGCTACGAGCCGCCCGCTTCTCCTGCCGAGCAACCGCAGGCGGAGCAGGTGCATGCGGCGGAGCCCCACATCGAAGAGCCGCGCGTCGACGCCAAGCAGCTGCTCAACGACTCAGGCCTGGTGATGATCGAGACCGATCGCTCCAAGGCGGTGGTGCAGCCGCAGGTTGTCGAAGAGCAGCAGCCGGCCGGCCGCCCGCGGCGTGAGCGTCCGAAGCCGCCGCCGCAGGACGACGAGCTCGTCCAGGTCGAGACGACTAGAAAGTAGGACGCTTCAGCTCCTGGAGGAGGTCGCGGCACACGGCCTCCACCAGGTCGAGCACTTTCTCGAAGCCTTCGGGCCCGCCGTAGTACGGGTCGGGCACGTCGCGCTCCGCGAGAAAGAGCCTCAGCTTGTGCCGCGTCTCGCGCGGCGCCATGCGCTCGAGCGCCCGCAGATGGCTGCGGTCCATCGCCAGGATCAGATCGAAGTCGGCGAAGTCGCTCGCGCACACCTGCCGCGCGCGCAGCGCGCTCAGGTCGTATCCCCTGCCCTTCGCGTGGTGCTGCGCGCGCTCGTCGGGCGCGCTGCCCACGTGCCAGTCGCCGATTCCCGCCGACGCAATGCGCAGCTCGATACCCTCTTCGGCCGCGAGATGGCGCAGCACCGCTTCCGCGGTCGGCGAGCGGCAGATGTTTCCCGTGCACACGAACAGCACCGAGCGCTGTTTCATCGCTGCCCTAAGATACCGTCAATGCGAAGCCGCCTGCACATCCGGCGCGCCACGCGGCGCGACGCTGCCTCGCTCATCGCCTTCAACAGCGCGATGGCGCTGGAGACCGAGCGCAAGCTGCTCCTGCCCGAGATCATCGGCGCCGGCGTCCGCGGCCTCCTGCGCCGGCCCGACTCGGGGTTTTACACCGTCGCGGAGCTTGGTGGCGAGGTCATCGCCGCGCTGATGGTGACGAAGGAATGGAGCGACTGGCGGAACAGCGACTTCTGGTGGATCCAGAGCGTCTACGTGCGCCCGGAACATCGCCGACGCGGGGTTTACACCCGTCTGTACAAGCATCTCCGGTCGCTGGCGGCGAGAAAGCGCGCAGTGTGCGGCTTTCGCCTCTACGTGGAGCGGAACAACCGGCGCGCGCAGGCCACGTATCGCGCCTCCGGCATGGAGCGCACGCACTACCTCGTGTACGAGCAGCTAAAGCCCGGCGTGCGCTTCTTCACTCCGGCGCGAAAGTCCCGCTAGCGGTAAAAGACGTGGCGGCCGATGCGCGCCACGCGCGGGCGCTCCTTGGACCACTCCGGCTGCACGTAGGTGGCGTGGAAGTGCAGCGCGCCCGGCATCGCCGGCGCGCGTTTCTGGTAGTAGACCTGGTCGGCGATCTCCACGGCGCGTTGCCATTCCGGCCCCTCCGGCTCGTCGAGGCTGTCGAACTCTGTCCACGAAAACGCGCCCACGTAGCGGCCGCGCAGCGGGTCCCAGTTCTTCTGGTACACCACGTCGCAGACCGTCTTCGGATAGCGCGGCGAGGCCTTGCGGTTCATGGTGACCTCGGCCACCGCGTACTGCCCGGCGAGGGTTTCCCCGCGCGCCTCGTAGTACACGTTGCGGGCGAGGCACTCGAGGCTCCGCGTGTGGAATTCCCGCACCGCAGCACGCTGAGCGTCCCGGTAGTTGAATACCGAGGTCGCAGCACCGGCCAACACCCCGACAACGAGCGCAAAGAACAGCGCGGCCACCAGGGGGGCCTTGTCCATCCGGTACCAGATCACGCGCAGTTTCCAGAGCATGAGCCTGACTTTGCCGGCCCTGCGCACAGCGGAGTAGGTCAAATTCCCTGAGGCGCTGCCCTCAGACGAGTCTTTGCAACTACACCCGCAGGAGAAAAGAGCACGACAAATTCGCTCTTGCGGAATGGCGGCTCCTTTCCCTCGGATTGATAGCTCCACACCTCGTAGCCGCTATCGAAGCGCACGATCGCCGCGCGCCCGAACGTGGCGGCGACGTCGGCCTTTGTGCCACCGATGAGGATTGCGTCGCCCGCGTCGCCGCCGTCCATGTATTCGAGCTCGACGAGCGTGTCATCGGGCCAGCTGTGATCCCCCAACGGCACGATGAATGCGCGGTCGAGCAGCGCTTCGCAGTCGCAATAGGGAAGGTCCTTCTTGGTCGTGCGGCCGTGCGCCATGCCGGCATACAGCTGCCCCACCGAGAGCACTTCGCGCCGCGCGCCCGAGCGTAACGTGACCGCGAACAACGGCCGCTCGGCGAAGAAGAGGTACGGCGAATAGCTGCGGCTGCAGAAATCGGGCGCGCTGAGCACCGCATCCAGAAGCCGTCCAAGCGCGGACGGGTATTGGGACACGAGCCCCGCCTCCATCCCGACCTCGCACTCGAGCCGCAGGTCGCCGAGGCGCCGGGTATCCGGCGGCAGGCCGGGCGTGCGCACCTCGGCCCGCCAGGTAAGGCTTTCCGCCTTGCGCTCCGAGCGCACCGCTGCGTCCTCATCGAGGGCTCTCTGGTGGCGCGCCATCGTGAACGTGCGATCGAATGCCACCGCTACCGGCTGCTTGAACGTGTCGCCGACGATCTGCACCCCGACGCCCGACAGGTCGGTGCCGGGCTTGCGCGGCAGGATCTTGTAGCGCAGCGTCGCGCCCGGCGCCAGGGCATGGCGCGCTTCGAACAGCTCCATGCCCTTCACCATCTTGCGGTAGGACTTGTCGACCGGCTGTCGCAGCGCGGTGATTTCGATCGTCTGCTGGGCTGCCGCGATCCCGCTCAGCAGCGCGAGCACGGCGGCGGCACTACTCCGGCGCCAGCTCGACACCGAACACCTTCTTCTTCAGCTCGGCGAGCTGGTCGCGCGCCCTCGCCGCCTCCTCGAACTCCAGGTTGCGCGCGTGCTGCATCATCTTCCTCTCGAGCGCCTTGATCTCGCGCGCCAGCTGCTTTTCGCTCATCGCTTCGTAGCGCGCTTCTTCCTCGGCCACCTGGGCTTGCGACGCGTCGTACACGCCGTCGATCATGTCCTTGATACGCTTCATCACGCCTGTCGGCGTGATGCCATGCTGTGCGTTGTAGCCGGCCTGCTTGGCGCGCCGGCGGTCCGTTTCCCCTATGGCGCGCTTGATCGAGTCGGTGATCGTGTCGGCGTAGAGGATCGCGGTGCCGTTGATATGGCGCGCGGCGCGGCCCATGGTCTGGATGAGCGAGCGCTCGGAGCGCAGGAATCCTTCCTTGTCCGCGTCGAGGATCGCGACCAGCGACACCTCGGGCAGGTCCAGCCCTTCCCGCAGCAGGTTGATGCCGACCAGCACGTCGAACTCGCCCAGGCGCAGATCACGGATGATCTCGACGCGCTCGACGGTCTCCACTTCCGAATGGAGGTAGCGCACCTTCACGCCGTGCTCGGCCAGGTATTCGGTCAGCTCCTCGGCCATGCGCTTGGTCAGCGTGGTGACCAGCACCCGCTCGTTGAGCTTCACGCGCACACTGATCTCCGACAGCAGGTCGTCGACCTGCGTCGAGGCGGGTCGCACGATCACCTGCGGATCCACGAGACCCGTGGGCCGGACCACCTGCTCGACGATCGCGTCGCCCGACTTCTCGCGCTCGTAGTCGGCCGGCGTGGCGGACACGAACACGGTCTGGCGCACCACCTTCTCGAATTCGTCGAACCGGAGCGGCCGATTGTCGAGCGCCGAGGGGAGCCGGAACCCGTACTCGACCAGGTTCTCCTTCCGCGAGCGGTCGCCGCGGTACATGCCCCCGAGCTGCGGGATCGTGACGTGGCTCTCGTCGATGATCATCAGCGCGTCGTGCGGCAGGTAGTCGATCAGCGTCGGCGGCGGCTCGCCAGCAGCGCGGCCGGAGAGATGCCGCGAGTAATTTTCAATTCCCTTGCAGAAGCCCAGCTCCGCCAGCATCTCGAGGTCGAAGCGCGTGCGCTGCTCGATGCGCTGGGCTTCGACCAGGCGCCCGGCGTCCTGGAAGAACGGGATGCGCTCGCGCAGCTCTGCCTTGATGGCATCGACCGCGCGCAGCGTGGTCTCGCGCGGGGTCACGTAGTGGCTCGACGGGTAGACCGTGAAGCGAGCCATCGGATGGTGCACGCGACCGGTGAGCGGATCGAACACCTCCAGCTTCTCCACCTCGTCGTCCAGCAGCGAGATGCGCACCGCGTGCTCGGCGTGCTCGGCCGGGAAGACGTCGATCACGTCGCCGCGCACGCGGAAAGTGCCGCGGCGGAAGTCGAGCTCGCTCCGCGTGTACTGCATGGCGACGAGCCGCGCCAGCACGTCCCGCTGCGAGAGCTTCTCGCCCTGGCGCAGGTGCAGGATCATGCCGTGATACTCGGAGGGGTCACCGATGCCGTAGATCGCGGAGACCGTCGCGACGATCACCGTGTCGCGGCGCTCGAGCAGCGACTTCGTCGCCGACAGGCGCATCTGCTCGATGTGCTCGTTGATGTGCGAGTCTTTCTCTATGTACAGGTCCCTGGCCGGCATATAGGCTTCGGGCTGGTAGTAGTCGTAGTACGAGACGAAATACTCGACTGCGTTCTCCGGGAAGAACTCGCGGAACTCCGAGTAGAGCTGCGCCGCGAGCGTCTTGTTCGGCGCGAGCACCAGCGCCGGCCGGCCGAGGCGCGCGATGACGTTCGCCATCGTGTAGGTCTTGCCGGAGCCGGTCACCCCGAGCAGCGTCTGGAAGGCGAGGCCGTCCTCGATGCCGTCGACCAACTTGGCGATCGCCTCGGGCTGGTCGCCCGACGGCGAGTAGAGCTCGGCGAGGCGAAAGGGACTGTTGGGGAACGTAATGGCCACGTAGAATGGTGCAGCGCGAAACCGACCATTTTAGACGATGAACGCTCCCCATTCGCCCTCCCTGCTCGCCCAGGTTCCCATGGCGCCGAGCGACCCGATCCTCGGCATCACTGAGGCGTACGTCGCCGACCAGAACGCGAAGAAAGTGAACCTCGGCGTGGGCGTCTATTACGACGACGCGGGCAAGGTGCCGCTGCTCGAATCCGTGCGGCGCGCCGAAAGCGAGCGGTTGAAGGCCGCGCCGCCGCGCGCCTACCTGCCGATCGACGGCCTCGCCGCCTACGACCGCGCGGTGCAGGAGCTGGTGCTCGGCAAGAGCTTCGGCGCGGTCCAGGAAAAGCGCGTCGTCACCGTCCAGGCCCTCGGCGGCACCGGCGGCCTGAAGATCGGCGCCGATTTCCTCCGGCAGCTCACGCCTAACTCCGAAGTCTGGATCAGCGAGCCGAGCTGGGAGAACCACCGCCAGCTCTTCGAAGCCGCCGGCTTCACGGTTCGCAGCTACCCCTATTACGACCCGAAGACGCACGGCCTCGACTTCCCCGGCATGCGCAACGCGCTGAGCGCGCTGCCCGCCGGCGCGATCGTCGTGCTGCACGCCTGTTGTCACAACCCGACAGGCGTAGACCTCTCGCCCGAGAACTGGAGCGAGGTGCTCGCCATCGTGCAGCGGCGCGGGCTGATTCCCTTCCTCGACCTCGCCTACCAGGGCTTCGGCGACGGCCTGGACGCGGATGCGCTCGCCGCGCGCCTTTTCGCCGGCGCGATGACGCCGGTGTTCCTCTCGAGCTCGTTCTCGAAATCGTTCTCGCTCTACGGCGAGCGCGTCGGCGCCTTCAGCCTCGTCACCGGCAGCCAGGAAGAAGCGGCGCGTGTCCTCTCGCAGTTGAAGCGCATCGTGCGCACCAATTATTCAAACCCGCCGGGACACGGCAGCCAGCTCGTCACCGCGGTGCTCAACTCGCCCGAGCTGCGCGCGCTGTGGCAGCAGGAGCTCGGCGGCATGCGCGATCGCATCAAGCGCATGCGCCTGGAGCTCGTGAGCAAGATCAAGGCGCGCGCGCCGCGCGCCGATTTCGGCTTTATCCTCGCGCAGCGCGGCATGTTCTCCTACTCGGGGCTGGCCAAGGAGCAGGTGCAGCGCCTGCGCAAGGAGTACTCGATCTACGCGATCGAGACCGGCCGGATCTGCGTCGCCGCGCTCAACTCCGGCAACATCGATTACGTCGCCGACGCGATCGCCAAAGTCATCCAGTGATGCGGGCGGCTGCTGTAAAATCCCGCCCGTAGTCCGCGGTTCATCCCACCGCGTTACATCCAAAATTCCCCGATAGCTCAGTTGGTAGAGCGACGGACTGTTAATCCGCAGGTCCCAGGTTCGAGCCCTGGTCGGGGAGCCAAATCCGTTCAAAAGCCTGGACCCGGTTTCCGCGCGTCACTTCCTATTCATCGCCAGGAGAAGCAATGGACGTACGGGCTGCGGTAGCTTGGGAAGCCGGCAAGCCTCTCACTATTGAGACGGTAAAGCTCGCCGGGCCCAAAGCCGGCGAGGTGTTGAT
>DASQAW010000205.1:0-3844 GCA_035635495.1 Burkholderiales bacterium | reverse complement strand
GCGGGCAGCGGCAGGTCCACCACCTCGTGGAACAGCCTCTTCGTCTGCGCCATCGCCGGCCGGCCCACCGCCGCGATCTTCTGCGCCAGCGCCAGCGCCTCGGCCATCACCTTCTTCGCCGGCACGACGCGGTTCACCATGCCGAGCTCGAGCGCACGCTCGGCGTCGATCGGCTCGCCGAGCGCGACGAGCTCGAAAGCGGCCTTCGCGCCGATCTGGCGCACGAGGTTCGCCATCACGATCGCCGCGACGATGCCGTGCTTCGTCTCGGGATAGCCGATCTTCGCGCTGTTCGCCATCACCGCCAGATCGCCGGCGATGGCGAGGCCCGCGCCGCCCCCCATCGCCGCGCCGTTGATCGCCGTCACGACGGGCGTGATCATCTTCGAGAACGCGAGGTGGAGCTGCATCGTCAGCTCGGCCCGCATCGCCGCTGCCTTGGGATCCTTCAGGGCCTTGAACTCCGCGAGATCGGCCCCCGCGCAGAATCCCGGCCCGGCGCCGGTCAGCACGACGCAGTGCACGGTATCGTCGGCATCCGTCGTGCGCAGCGCCTCCAGCAGGTCGCGCGTCAGCGCCGTGTCGAGCGCGTTGCGCTTCTCGGGCCGGTTGAGCGTGATGATGCGGACCGCGCCTTTTTGTTCGGTGAGCAGGTTCATAGGGATGCCAGCCTCCGGCGAGCCTGTTCGAGCTCGATGACCAGCTGGCGGACGACTTCCGCCGCCGGCTTGATTTCGTGCACGAGGCCCGCGCTCTGCCCGGCCTCGACCTTGCCCCACTTGATGTCGCCTTCGAGCGCAGCCTGCTTCAGGCTGTGCTTGTTGAACAACGCATCGAGCTCGCTCATGGGCGCGCCGGAGCGTTCGAGCGCCGCGTACTGCTCGGCGAAAGAGTTCTTGAGCTGCCGGATCGGCGCCATGCCGCGGCCGACGAACGCGGTCTGGTCGACCTCCGCCTCGAGCACCGCGCGCTTGTAGTTCTCGTGCACGCCCGCTTCGGGCGTGGCGATGAAGCGGGTGCCGAGCTGCACCGCATCCGCGCCGAGCGCGAGGAGCGCCGCGATGCCCGCGCCGTCGGCGACGCCGCCGCTCGCCACCACCGGCAGCTTCACTTCCTGCAGCACGCGGCGCACGAGCACGATCGTCCCGACTTCGGAGGGCGGCGGATGGCCGCCCGCCTCGGCGCCGTCGACCACCAGCGCGTCGACGCCGGCCGCCTCGGCCTTGCGCGCATGCTCGACGGAAGCAACGACGTGGAGCCACTTAGTGCCGACGGCCCGGAACCGCGCGAGATGTTCCTTCGGCCCGCCCTGCGACGCGACCATCACCGGAATGCGCGCCGCGTGCGCGATGTCGAGCATCTCGCGCGCCTTGGGACTGTTGAGCGGGATGTTCACGCCGAAGGGCTTTTTCGTCCCGCCCTGGATCTCGCCGAGGATCCTACGAAAGTCGTCGATGCGCAGCGGTCCCGCCGCGAGCACGCCCATGGCGCCGGCGTTCGACACGGCGATGACCAGCGCGGAGTTCGACGACGCCCAGCTCATCGCCGCCTGGAAGATCGGATGCTCGATGCCGAGAAGCGCGGTGATTCGCGTCTTCATTTGACCACCTTCTCCCGCTGGATGAGGTCGCGCGCCTGGCCGGCGAGCTTGGCGAGCGCGCGGTCGAACACCTCGTTCTCCTTCTCGGACAGGCAGTCGCGGAACGTCGCATCGCGCTCGGCCGCCGCGCGGATCAGGCCCTGATAGATCTTCCGCCCGGGCCTCGTCAGCGTGAGCCGCACGCCGCGTCCGTCACCCGGATGCGCCTCGCGCAGCACGATGCGGCGCTTCGTCAGTCCCGCGACGACCCTGCTCATCTGTCCCTTGTCGATGTTCGCAAGCTCCGCGAGCTGCCCGAGCGACATCGGCTCGTCGGACCTGCCGAGAAATGCGATGGTGCGCCATTCCCACAGGCTGACGCGGAACTCGCGCCGGTAGCGCAGCTCCGCGCCGCGCGAGAGCAGGTTCGCCACGCGATGCAGCTTGAAGGAGAGCAGGTCGCGGATTTCAGTCATCGAAGAACGGCGTTTCGCCGTCGCCCCGCAGGCGGATATCGAATCTGTGGACGGCGCCCTCCCGCTGAGCCACCAGGCGACTGCGCAAAGCGGCGGGGACGGCGTCGAGCACGGGGTCCGCAGCGGCGGAGAAGAACATCGCCGTCTGGAGGTGGCGCATCAGGCCCGAATAGAGCAGCAGGAAGTTGATGTGCGGGGCGCGGCCGTCGACGGCGCCGGGCTTGATGGTGCGGAAGCGGTACACCCCGTTGGCATCGGTCGCGGCGCGGCCCCAGCTGGAGAAACTGCCGCTGTCGAAGCGCCCTTCGCGGTCCGCCTGCCAGATTTCCACCACCACGTTGTCGAGCGGCTTGCCGTCGAGCTGCGTGATGCGGCCGGTGACCTCGATCACCTCGTCCTGCTTCGCGCCCGCGGCAAGGTCGCTCGCGCCCTGCGCGAATTCGCGCGGGAAGAACGGGCCGAGCGTCATCTCGCCCGTGGGGATGAGCTTCATGGCACTCATTTCTACAATTTGGGCGAGGCACCCCGGCCGCGCACCACGATCTGGTACTCGTAGACCAGGGCGTCCTGCGTTCCCTTGGTCGTCGGCGCGAGCTCGGCGATGCAGCGGCGCCGCGCTTCGGGGTCGCGGATGGCGTTCAGGATCGCGTCCGACTCGTTGAGCGGCTCGCCGGGGAAGAACATCTGCGTCACCAGGCGCGAGAGCCAGACGCGGCCCCACACGGAAAAATGGATATGCGGCGGACGCCACCAGCCGGCCGTGTCCGGCACCGGATAGGCGGCCGGCTTGATGGTGCGCAGCTCGACCAGCCCGCTGTCGCCGGCGACCATGCGCGCCGCGCCGTAGAAATTCGGGTCGGCCGGCGCGTCGTGCGTATCGTTGGGATGGAGGTACTTGCCCGCCGCGTTGCAATGCCAGACCTCCACCAGCGCGCCGGACACCGGCACGCCGTCCTCGTCGACGATGCGCGCGCGCACCTTGATGAGCTGGCCGATGGCGCGCCGGTCGCCGTATCCGGCGAGGTCGCCGCGCACGGCACCCAGGCGGCGCGCGAGGTTCGCGGGACCGGTGAGCTCCGCGCGCGTCTGCGGCCGGCGCACCAGCGGCTGCGCGGGCCAGCGCTGGAAGGTCTGGGCGTAGCCGGCGACCGTGCCTTCCGACTGGGTGGCGGGATCTCGGCGCGCAAGGGAGAACGGCGGCATCATTGACACGCTAAACGACCTAGTTGATAGTGTCAACGATGGACGCGGTGACGCTCTGCGAGTGTTTCGCACGCGACGGCCTGCAGCACGAGCCCGACTTCGTGCCCACCGCGACCAAGCGGCGGCTCGTCGAGCGCTTCGCCAACCTCGGCTTCCAGCGCGTCGAGGCGACGTCCTACTCCAATCCCAAGGTGGTTCCCCAGTTCGCCGACGCCTCGGATTTATTGAAATCCCTGGAAAGAAAGCCAGGCGTGCACTACAAGGCCACGTGCGCCAACGTGCGCGCGGTCGAGCGCGCGCTCGCCGACCTCGATGCCGGCTTCGGCGCGAACGAGATCAGCCTGCTCGTCTCGGCCACCGAGGCGCATTCGCAGAAGAACCTGAACCGTTCTCGTGCCGCGCAGTGGCAGAACATCGAGGAGATGGCGCGCGCGGCGCAGGGACGCTTCCGGCTGATCGGCACCGTGTCGGTGGCGTTCGGCTGCCCGTTCGAGGGCAAGGTGGACGCGGCCTCCGTGACTGCGGACGTCGAGCGCTTCCATTCGCTGGGCGTCGAGCACGTCGCGCTCGGCGACACGATCGGCAC
>DASQAW010000204.1:0-2595 GCA_035635495.1 Burkholderiales bacterium | reverse complement strand
TGTCTCGACCTTCGGCGCCGCGATTGCCGGTCCGATCTACAGCGCGCTCCTCGCCGGCGTGTACCGCACACCATATGTATACGTGGACGTGACGGGGGTGTTCAGCAACACGGTGCCGACCGACGCCTATCGCGGCGCGGGGCGTCCCGAAGCCTGCTACGTACTCGAGCGGCTCGCAGACAAGGCGGCGCGCGAGCTGGGTATCGACCGCGCCGAGATCCGGCGGCGAAACCTGATTCCCGCGAGCGCCATGCCGTACAAGACACCGGTCGGGCCGACCTACGACTGCGGCGATTTTCCGAAACTGCTGGAGCGCGCCCTGCAGCTTTCAGACTATGGGAGGGAAAGGCCGGCCGGCCGCGGCATCGGCATCGCCTGCTATGTGGAGTCGTCGGGCGTGGCCCCATCGCGCCTCGCGGGAATGATGGGCGCCAAGGTCGGCTTCTATGAATCGGCGCAGATTCGCGTCGCACCCGACGGCAGCGTCACGGCGTATCTCGGCACGCACAACCACGGCCAGGGCCATGCCACGACCTATGCGCAGATCCTCTCGGCGCAGCTCGGCGTGGCCATGGAGCGCATCTCGATCGTGGAGGGCGATACCGCGGCCGTGCCCGTCGGCACGGGCACGTTCGGCTCGCGCTCGATCGCGGTTGGAGGATCCGCGCTGCACGTGGCGAGCGCGAAGATCATTGCCAAGGGAAAGCGCATCGCCGCGCACCTGCTGGAGGCGGCAGCTGCCGATATCGAGTTCGCAGGCGGCGCATTCCGCGTCACTGGCACCGATCGCAAGGCAAGCTTCCAGGCGGTTGCCGGCGCAGCCTATGTACCGCACAACTATCCGCTGACGGAGCTCGAGCCGGGGCTCGACGAGAACGCCTTCTACGACCCACCGAACTTCGCCTTCTCGAACGGCGTGCACGTGTGCGAGGTGGAGGTCGACCACGAGACGGGAGCGGTGCGCATCGTCGGCTACTGGGCCGTAGACGACATCGGCACGGTGATCAACCCGATGATCGTCGAAGGCCAGCTGCATGGCGGCCTCGCCCAGGGCATCGGCCAGGCGCTCGGCGAGCGCACCGTGTACGACGAGGGCCAGCTCCTGTCCGCCACGTTCATGGACTATGCGCTGCCGCGCGCCGGCGACCTGCCGTTCTTCCAATCCGAGCTCGACGAGAGCCAGCCCTGCACACACAACCCGCTCGGCGCGAAAGGCTGCGGCGAGTCGGGGACCATTGCAGCGCCGGCGGCGGTCATCAACGCCCTGCTGGACGCGCTCGGCGTCGCTGACATCGAAATGCCGGCTACGCCGCATCGGATCTGGCAGGCCATAATCCGCAAATGATCCAGTCCGCGTTCCGCGCCCAGGAGATCAATCCGGCAAAGCTCGCGCAGCTCTATCGGCGGGAGCTCGAGCTCTGCCGGGTGAAGAAGGGCGAGACGATCGCGGTGGTGAGCGACCTCGCAACGCGACGCGAATACATCCAGGCCGCCTTTGCCGCCGCCGACGATCTTGGCGCGGACATCTACGAGCTCTGCGTGAACGCGCTGCCGTCGTGGACCAAGGTCGGCGTGCCGACCATCGGCCAATGCAAAGGCACGCTGGAGGCGGTGAGCGCCGCCGACCTGGTGGTGGCGTTCCACGTGCCGCTCTTCACCAAGTGGCTCAAGCAGGTGATGGACGGCGGCACGCGCGTGCTGATGATCATCGACGCGCCGGACGATCTCGAGCAGCTCATGTCGCCGGCCGGGCTCAAGGACGCGTGCAAACACGCCGAGGCGCTGTACAGGAAGACCCGGAAGGTGAGCGTGACCAGCGACGCCGGCACCAGCCTGACCTACGAGTGCGGCGAGTACCCGGTGATGACGCAGTGGGGCTACGCCGACGAGCGCGGGCACTTCGACCACTGGGGCGGCGGGCACATCCACACGTTTCCGAACGAGGGCAGCGCGCACGGCACGGTGGTGCTGCAGCCGGGCGACATCGTCATCCTGCCGTACTGCCGCTATGTCGCGGATGCGGTGAAGCTCGACATCCGCGAAGGGCACATCACGAACATCCAGGGCGGGATGGATGCGAAGCTGATGCGCGACTGGCTGGACGACGGCAAGTCGGCGCCCGCGGATCGAGACCCCTATGCGGTGTCGCATCTCGGCTGGGGCATGAATCCGCAGGCGCTCTGGTACGGCATCGCGCTGCACGGCGACCTTCCCGAAAGACACCGGGCCGCGGCGCGAACGTTCCCTGGAAATTTCCTGTTTTCTACGGGACCCAACACGCAGGGCGGCGGCAAGCGCAACACCCGCGGGCACTACGACGTGCCGATGCGCGACTGCACGGTCGAGCTCGACGGGAAGGTCGTGATCGAGCGCGGCAAGATCGTCGACGACAAGATGCGCGTCCAGCGCGAAGCGAGATAGGGAGGAAGCATGCGAACGTTGATGCTGGCGGTGGGACTCGCCGCGGCGCTGGCGGCCCAGGCGGCGGACAAAGTGAAGATCGGCTTCATCAGCACGCTCTCGGGCCCGAACGCCGCGATCGGCACCGACATCCGCGACGCATTCAATCTCGCCATCAAGCTGAACGGCGGCAAG
>DASQAW010000203.1:0-6449 GCA_035635495.1 Burkholderiales bacterium | reverse complement strand
GCGAAGGAAATCAGAACTGCGAACACGACGGACAGGACGACGAGAGAGGAATCAGACCGGCATATAGCCGGTAAACGCATGGCGTCCATGCCGATGTAATGCATGCTCGCAATACCCGCACCCATCAGGACACTTCCGGCGACCGCGCGGGACGTACCCATTTTCTGTCGGCTCACCACGTACAGCGCGATGGCCGACGCGACAATGGCCGCAAACAGCGACAGCAGAACCGTTGGCCAATGGTAGGCCACGGGAATCGGTAGGATGAACGCCAGCATCCCAATGTAGTGCATGGACCAAATGCCAGTCCCCATCGCACCGGCCCCGCCCAGTAGCCAAACGACGCGAGTCCAACCGCTCGCGGCCGTTACGCGACCTGCCAGGTCCAGAGCAGCGTACGACGCAAAAATGGCGATCAACACCGAAAGCGCCACGAGCGCGTAGTTGTACGAGCCCATCAAGTTCACGGCAGCCATTTGAACCGCTCGATGGTGCATCGAACCGCGTCTTCATAGAGAGGAGCGAGCGCGGCGGGCCTCGGGAGGCTGCCGATCGGCTCGGTCGGTATGGTGATGAGCGCAGGCTTACCCATGCTCCTCCCCTCTCCCGGCGCTCAGCGGTCGGGGCCGATAGCGGCCTGCACCGCTTTAAGCAGGTCGTTGCGCGTAAACGGCTTGGCGATGAGCTGACGCACGCCGAGCGCGCGCGCCGCCCACCATGAGCCGTCGAGACCGGCGCGGAACTGCGCCGAGATGGCGATGACGGGCGTGCCGGGATGCGCCTGCTGCACCGAGCGCACGACGTCGACGCCGGCCTGCCGCGGCATGTAGAGGTTGACGATGACGAGGTCCGGGCGGCCCGCCGGCGACCCGTTAGGCGAGCGCCCGAGGACCGCATAGCCCGCGGCGGTGAGCCATTCCGTGAGCAATCCTCGCATGAGGTCGTCCTCCTCGATGATCACGATACTCGACATTGGACCTGCCGGTCCGTCGGCTGCAAGTGTAGACACAGCCTCGATCGTCGCAGCGACGCGTTGCGCCGGGATTTCAGCGGGTTACAGCCGTAACCGACGGCTGTTCAACGGCGAGGCCGCGTGTTAACTTGGGTAGCCAAGGCGATGACCAGCGCTGCGTCCCAGTCTCACGTCCTCGTAGTCGACGACGATCCGGCTATGCGCCAACTGGTCTCCGGATATCTGCAGGAGAACGCGCTGCGGGTCACGGCGGTCGACACCGGCGCCGCAATGCAGCAAGCGCTCGCCGAGCATGCCATCGACCTCTTGGTGCTCGACCTGCGGCTTGCGTCGGAGGACGGCATGCAGCTCGCGCGCCGGCTGCGCGAGGAATCTGCCATCCCGATCATCATCGTCACCGGCAAGACGGACGAGGCCGATCGGGTGATGGGCCTGGAGTTCGGTGCGGATGACTACGTCACCAAGCCCTTCAGCCCGCGCGAGCTGCTCGCCCGCATCCGCGCGGTACTCCGCCGCTACCAGACGGCGCGCGAGGTGCTGCCGCCGAAGAGCGACAAGCGCCGCGCCTATCGCTTCGCCGGCTGGGAGCTGAACCTCGGCAGCCGGCGGCTGACCTCGCCCGAAGGCAAGCGCGTCGAGCTGAGCTTGGGCGAGTTCAACCTCCTGCAGGCGTTCTGCGCCGCACCGCAGCGCGTGCTCTCGCGCGACCAGCTGCTCGACCTCTCGCGGCTCAACGGCGCGGAGGTCTTCGACCGCTCGGTGGACGTGCAGGTGCTGAGGCTCCGGCGCAAGATCGAGCCCGAGCCGGGGCAGCCCCAATACATCCGTACCGAGCGCGGCGCCGGCTACGTCTTCGGCGTGCCGGTCGAAGTGTTGAAATAAGGGTTCGGTTTCGGGCGTAACAGCGGCGCAATCGTCCCGATATCGGCAGGGCGTGCAATGGCGTCATGCTGATGGATACCACCGTCCTGGTCGATGTTGCCACGCGCATCGCCGCGCTTTTCGTCAAGCTGCCGATGCTGACCGGTTTCTCGGTACAGCAACGCGCGACCTTGTCCAGGGACCGCAACGGCGCGCCGCTCGTCGGGGAGCTTTGCGTCGCCGACGTCTCGGTCGATGCCTGGCCCGGCTGGCAGGCCGGACCCGCGGTGCACAACGAGATCGCCCAAACGCTGCTCGAGCTGCTCAACGAGTGTCCGGAGTCCTACGAGGCGCTACTCGGGCAGACCTTCGCCCGCGCGTTCCACTGATTCCGTCCTTTCAGGCGACGACTTCGACGACGCCCATCATGCCCTTGTCCTCGTGATCGACGGCATGGCAGTGATAGACGAAGCGGCCGACGATCACCGGGTCGGTGAAGGGGATCACCACCTTTAGTGCCCCGGGCCGGGCCTGCGTCGCCGGCGGAACGGAGAAGGTGTCCCGCAGGCTGTCCTCGCTCTGGCGCACGCCGTTCACTTCGCTGACCAGGAACGCGGTCTGATGGATGTGGAAGCTGTGATATTGCTGGTCGGTGTTGAGGATGGTCCATTCCTCGGTGTCGCCCAGCTTGACCGTCTGGTCGACGCGGTCTTCCTCCATGACGCAGCCGTCGATCAGGAATACTCTCCGGTCGGCGCTCGTCGAGTAGGTCAAGGTCCGGCGGCGCGCGATCGGCGCGGAGCGCACTTCACCGGTCCAAGCCGCCACGGCCAGGCGCTGGTCCAGGAGCTCCCGCTCGCCACGCGCGCTTGGCGCGCTCGATCCGGCAGACATGATGGTCGCGAGGCGCCGGCTCGGCTCCGGCTTTTTCCAGGCTTCGTTCTGGAATGGAACGGTGCTCATGGCGTATTCGCCGGATTGCGGCCCGATCGCGATCGCGTCGACCCGCTCGCCGGGGCCGAGGAACAGCTCGGTCAGCTTTCGCGGTCGCGACAGCGGGTGGCCATCGGTGGCGACGACGTAGAGTGGCATGCCTTCGACGCGGAACTTCAGGAACGCCTCGGCGCCGATGTTGCCGATGCGCCAGAACTGCATCTCGCCGGGGCGTATCGGCACCGCCGGGTCGACCTGGCCGTTGATCGAGACGATTTCGTTCTCGCCGAGCTCGGCGTGCTTGAAGAGGAGGAAGCGCTCCGGCAAGTCCTTCAGTATGGGGAAAAGCCGCTCCGCGCCGTCGACCACCAGGGCGCCCGACATGCCGCCGAGGATCTGCTTGTCGACGACGCCATGCGCGTGCGGGTGATACCAGAAAAGTCCGGAGCCCTGCCGGCCGGCGGCCGGGATGCGCACCTCGTAGTCGAACTCGCGGCCCGGGTGCACGTGGACAAAGACGTTGTCGCTGTTTCCCTGCGGCGAGACGCTCATGCCGTGGTAATGCAGGTTCGAAGGATCGTCCGGCAGCGCATTGCGGAACCTGATCCGCATCGTGTCGCCAAGCCGCACCCGGAGGAGCGGCGGCATATAGGCGCCGTTGTAGAGCAGGCCGGGGAATGCGGAATCGCCGAGTTGCACGCGCCCGGGAGCCGCCGTCAGCGTGGCGTTGAGCACGCCGTTGACGCTGCGAATCTCCAACGGCTGGATCAACTCGTTCCGCCCGCCGGCGAACGCCCCCATCGGCCGCAGCAGCGCCGTCCCCGCGGTGCCCAGGGCGGCAATCCCTCCGGCCACCAGGAAAGAGCGGCGATTCATTCGGCCTGCGCGGCCGATGGCAGCGTGTAAACGCGGCGTTTGCGGTACTCGATCCTCGGCGTGCGCAGCGGCTCGACCGGTTTCGATTGTGCGCGCGCTGGAAAGCGCTTTGGCGAGCTCGCGGCCTCTACCTGCGCGTCGTGGTCCGAGACGGCCAGGTGGCCTTGGGCATACAGGTAGCCGGCTGCGTTGGCTGCTGCGCTCATCTCATTCTCCTTGGCTGACTCCTGGTCAATGAGTTTCGGCCGCGGCGGCTACGGTCAGATTTCGACGCGCGGGCTGCCGCATTTCAACTGAGACAATCGCTCGAGCCGCCGCTAGTACGACAGCGCGCGCGCCTTGCCGCGGAATACCCAATAGGAGTACGCGCTGAAAGCGACCATCACCGGCAGCACGAGGGTCGCACCGACCAGCAGGAACATCAGCGACTCGGGCGCCGCCGCAGCCTGCCAGATGGTCATGCGCTCGACGATGACGTAGGGCAGGATGCTGAAGGCGAGGCCGAAGAAGGCCAGCACGAAGATGCCCGCGCTGCCGGCGAAGGGCACCCAGCACCAGCGCTCGTCGCCGCGCGGCTGGTGCGCGAGCGTCACGCCGACCACGGCGAAGAGCACGGCGGTCATCAGCGGCACGGGCGCGAGCAGCACGATGTTCGGCAGCGAGAACCACTTGTGAAAGACATAGCTGCTGACGAGCGGTGTCGCGAGCGAGATGGCGGCGATGCCCGCGGCCGCGAGCCAGAGACAGCGCCGCGCCCAGGCCGCGGCGCGGCGCTGCAGCTCGCCTTCGGTCTTCATCAGCAGCCAGCAGGCCCCGAGCAGCGTGTAGCCGGCGGCGAGGCTCACGCCGACGAACAGCGCGAACGCCCAGCTCCAGGCGCCGGCCTCGAAGCCGGTGACGTAGCGGCCGAGCATCACGCCTTGCGCGAGCGCCGCGACCAGCGAGCCGGAGTGGAACGCCCAGTTCCACGCGCCCTTGTGCGTGGCGCGCGCCTTCATGCGGAAATCGAACGCCACGCCTCGCAGGATGAGCCCCGCCAGCATCACCGCGACGGGCAGGTAGAGCTCGCCGAGGATGATGCCGTGCGCTAGCGGAAAGGCCGCGAGCAGCATGCCCACGCCAAGCACCAGCCAGGTTTCGTTCGCGTCCCAGAACGGTCCGATCGACGCGATCATCGCGTCCTTCTCATCGTCGCTCGCAAATCCGAGCAGGATGCCGACCCCAAGGTCGTAGCCGTCCAGGACGACGTAGACCAGCATCGCGCCGCCCATCAGGGCCATGAAGACGAGCGGCAGCCAGCCGCCCGGTTGCGAAAGGTCAGGCATGCTGCATCTCCGTGGAGGTGGCGGCGGGGCCCGCCTTGCCCGCCATATAGAACAGCACCGAGACGTACGCGACGATGAGTCCCGCGTACAGCATGAGATACATCGCGAGCGTGGTCGCGATCATCGGCGCGGGAACCGACGAAGCCGCGTCCGCGGTCCTCAGCACTCCGGTCGCCAGCCACGGCTGGCGGCCGACCTCGGTCGTGTACCAGCCGGCGAGCACCGCGACCCAGCCCGAGAACGTCATCGCCACCAGGGCGCGCGAGAGTCCCACGGTCGGCGCCCGGCCCCGGCGCAGCTTCCAGGCGGCGAACCACGAGACGGCGAGCATGAGCATGCCCGTTCCGACCATGACACGGAAGGCGAAGAACACCGGCGCGACTGGCGGATGGTCGGCGAAGTCGTCGAGCCCCTTGATCTCGCCATCCAGAGAGTGCGTCAGATAGAGGCTCGCCAGATTCGGGATCGCAATCTCGTAGCGGTTGGCGCGCGCCGCCTCGTCCGGCAGCCCGATGACCACCATCGGCGCGCCGCGCGCGGTCTGCCACAGTCCCTCCATCGCCGCGATCTTCGCCGGCTGGTGTTCGAGGGTGTTGAGCCCATGCTGGTCGCCGGCGACGATTTGCAGCGGGATCAGCACGGCGGCGAGCCGCACCGCCGTCCGCAGCGCCGCCTGGACGTCGGCGCCGGTCTGGCCGCGCAGCCAGCGGTAAGCCGAGATTCCCGCGACCAGGAACGAAGCCGTCAGCCCCGAGGCGAGCACCATGTGCGTCAGCCGATAGGGAAAGGATGGGTTGAAGATCACCGCGAGCCAGCTCGTCGCGTGCGCCTGCCCGTCGATCAGGGTGAACCCGGCCGGCGTCTGCATCCAGCTATCGAGCGCAAGAATCCAGAACGCCGACAGCGTGGTGCCGACGGCGACCATCACCGCCGCGAGCGCGTGCACGCGCGGCGAGACGCGGCTGCCGCCGAAGAGCATCACGCCGAGGAAAGCCGCCTCGAGGAAGAACGCCATGAGGATCTCGAAAGAGAGCAGCGGCCCGGCGATATTGCCGACGGTCCTCATGTAGCCGGGCCAATTGGTGCCGAACTGGAAGCTGAGCGTCACGCCCGAGACCACGCCGAGCGCGAACGTCAGCGCGAAGACCTTCACCCAGAACGTGTAGGCCTGGGCCCACGACGCTGCGCCGCTGCGATTGGCGCGCAAGCGAAAGAACACCAGCAGCCAGGCGAGCCCGATCGAGATCGCCGGGAACAGGATATGGAATGTCATGTTCGCGGCGAACTGCAGGCGCGCGAACAGTAATGCGTCGGGGGTAGCGGTCATGCGCGCGCACTCCTGTCTGTCTCGTTCCCGCGAGATTCAATTGAGATAATCATGCGACGGCGGTTTGTCGCTCCTGCCTCCACGACAGGACGCTGAGCGCGAGACCACCGCTCGCGAGCCCCGCGCCGAGCCAGGGCAGGCTGGCGTAGGCGAG
>DASQAW010000202.1:0-11318 GCA_035635495.1 Burkholderiales bacterium | reverse complement strand
CGCCCGGAGTCTCGGTGGGCTTTCCCTTGCTCTTGCGCAGCGCCGGGTAGAGCACGTCCTGGATCAGCGTCGACTTGCCGGAGCCCGACACGCCCGTGACGCATACCAGCCGCTCGAGCGGCAGGCGCACATCGATGCTCTTCAGGTTGTGCTCGGCCGCGCCCTCGAGCGTGAGGAAGATGCGCGGCGGCGCCGCCTTGCGCTCCTCCACCGCTTTCTTGCGGCCCGAGAGATAGTGCGCGGTGAGCGTGTTCTCGGCGGCGAGCTTCTCCGCGGGTCCGAAATACACGATCTCGCCGCCGCGCTCGCCGGGCCCGGGGCCCATGTCGAGGATGCGGTCGGCGGCGAACATGATCTGCGGATCGTGCTCGACCACGACGAGCGAGTTGCCGGCGTTGCGCAGCCGCTTCATCACGTCGATCACCCGGCCCATGTCGCGCGGATGCAGGCCGATGGACGGTTCGTCCAGCACGAAGAGGGTGTTCACCAGCGATGTGCCCAGCGCGGTCGTCAAGTTGATGCGCTGGACTTCGCCGCCGGACAGCGTGCGCGACTGCCGGTCGAGCGTCAGGTAGCCCAAGCCCACCTGGCAGAGATAGCCGAGCCGCGTGCGCACCTCGGTGAGGAGCAGATCCGCCGCCTCGTCCATCGGCGCCGGCAGCTTGAGCTCATCGAAGAACGTCTTCACGTCGGACACCGCAAGCAGCATCAGCTCGCGGATCGAGCGACCATCGATTTTCCACAGCAGCGCGTCGGGCTTGAGCCGCGTGCCGCGGCAGGCCTGGCATTCCGTGTACGCCCGGTACTTCGAGAGCAGCACGCGGATGTGCATCTTGTAGGCCTTGGTCTCGAGCCACTTGAAGAAGCGCCGCACGCCGTACCAGGTGCCGGGCCAGGACTTGCGCCAGCTCACCCACTCGGGCTCGCCTTCGAGGACCCACGTCTTCTGCGCGTGCGTCAGATCCCGGAAGGGCACGTCGAGCGGCATGCGCCGCTTCTTGGCGTACTTCTCGAGGTCGTCCTGGCACTCCTTGAAGCTCGGGCTTTGCCAGGGGCGAACGGCGCCTTCGCGCAGCGTCTTCGTCTCGTCGGGCACCACGAGCCCGAAGTCGACGCCGATCACCCGCCCGAAGCCGCGGCAGTTATCGCAGGCGCCGATCGGCGAGTTGAACGAGAACGCCGCCGGCGTCGGCTCGGCGTAGTGGATGTCGCAGTCGGCGCAGTGGAGGTCGGCCGAGAAGCGCAACGGCTGAGAAATGGTGACTGTCACCATTTTCGGGTCGCCTTCGGGGTAGATGTTGACCCGCCCCTGGCCGACGCGCATTGCCGACTCGAGCGCGTCCATCACGCGCGATTTCTCGGTGGAGGCGATGCGCGCGCGGTCCTGGAGGACCTCGATGCAGCCCTTGGCCTTACGATGGATCTTGGTGTAGCCCTGCGCTTCCAGGAGCTGGAGCACCTCGGCTTCGCTGAAGTTCTTCGGCACGTTCACCGGGAAGGTGATCAGGAGCCGCTGGTCCGGCCGTTGCGCCAGCGCCTGGTAGATCGACTGCGGCGTGTCGCGCACTACCGGCTTGCCGCAGCCGCGGCAGTGGAGCTTGGCGGCGCGCGCGAAGAGGAGCTTCAGGTGGTCGTTCAGCTCGGTCATCGTCCCGACCGTCGAGCGCGAGGTGCGCACGGGGTTGGTCTGGTCGATGGCGATCGCCGGCGGGATGCCCTCCACCGCGTCGACCTGCGGCTTGTCCATGCGGTCGAGGAACTGCCGCGCGTAGGGGCTGAAGGTCTCGACGTAGCGCCGCTGGCCCTCGGCGTACAGCGTGTCGAAGACGAGCGACGACTTCCCCGAGCCCGAAACGCCGGTCACGACGACCAGTTCGCCGGTCGGGATCGCTAGGCTGAGGTTCTTGAGGTTGTTCTGGCGGGCGCCGCGGATGACGATCGCGTCGCCGGGAATCTGTTCCTGCTTCACCGCCGGCAATTTTACCGGCTTGGCGCAGCTACTGCGGCGGTTCTTCCGATTTCGAGCCGTTGACCAGCAGGTTGCGCATCAGCGAGCCGCAGTGCGCGCAGTGGACGATGCCCGAGGCGTAGAGCTTGAACTCGTCGCCGTCGCAGCGCAGGCAGTAATACTGCGGGCCCCAGTCGTGCAGCGCTGCCACGCGCCGGCCGCGCTGGCGGCGCTTCCGGTACTCGGCGAGCCGGATGACGTTCTGCGTGGTGTCTTGCTGCGGGTTTTCCACAGCCGACCATTGAATATTTTCGTTCCGCGCCGTTCCACCGAGGCGTATAGTCCGAGCAGTCGCGGAAGAACACGTTGTTAAGCGACCGCGGAAGGGAGGGACCTACTAAATGGTTCCAGGAGACTAGCCATGACCCAACCGCAAGTCGAGCTGTTCGACCTCTACCGCGCCGGCCTGAAGAGCGCGGCCGACCTGATGAAGACCTCCCTGGAAAGCGCGGAACGGCTGCAAAACCAGCAGCTTGTCGCGATCCGCGGCGCCATCGACCAGCAATCCAAGTCCGTGAGCGAGCTCGCGCGCGTCAAGACGCTCGACGAACTCCTCACGCTGCAGAGCAGGATGGCGGGGGCGCAGCTCGAGCGCGCCATCAGCCTGTGGAGCGACCTGTGGCAGGCGGCGGGCGAGAACCAGCGCGAGGCGATTGGCCGCATGCAGGAGCAGATGGCGCAGGCGCAAAACTGGATGAGCGAGACCTACGCGCTCACCGCGCGGGCGACGGAAGAGGCGGCGAAGTTCGCGGCGGCCGCGACGACGGGCGCCGGCCTCCGGCAAGGCGGCAAGGCCCAGCACCATCGGGAGCAGCAGTCGGCGTGAGCTAGGGCCTGAGGTAGGCCCAGCCTTCCTGCTGGCGCCGGATGATGTGCGTCACGCCGGACGGCACGAATTTCACGCCGCCGGCGATGTCGGCCTTGTTCACCTTCGTGTTCGCCATCGTGTTTTCGCAGGCGAGGAGGCCGACGTTGCCGTCGAGCGCGGCGGCGAGGCGGTCGGCCACCTTCGACTCGGCCTTCATCATCTCGAGCCCGGGGCCATAGGCGACGACCTCGATCAGCACGTTGTCCTTGCCGAGGTCCGACTGGATGTTCCGCGCGTTGTTCAGCGCCAGGTTCCATTTCGCCGGATCGTTGTCGCTCACCTGGATCACCACGCGCTGCTTGGCGGCGGGTTTCCTTTGCTGCGCGAGCGCGGGCATCGCAATGCTCAGCGTGAGAATGGCGAGAAGGGAACGTCGATCCATAGGTCACTCCAGAAAAGGGGTCAGAGCAATTTTCCTGTAACTACTGACGCGCGTAGGTGTTACTGGAAAATTGCTCTGACCCCTTTTATTCCAGTTCCTCCAGGGAGCGCGGCCAGCTCTTCTTGAGCAGCCGCGAAAGCGCGCGGTCGGCGAGGATCTTGCCGCCGGTCTGACAGCGCGCGCAATAGTTCGTTTCGTTTTCCGAGAACACGATCCGCTGGACCGGCGACCCGCATACGGGGCAGGGCTTGCCGTAGCGGCCGTGCACCGCCATGCCTTCGCGGAAGGCGGTGACCTTCTCCGGCATTGCGCCCGCGGCTTCGGCGCGCACGCGCTCGGTCCACTCGCGCAGCGTGGCGCGCGTGGCGTCGAAGAGGCGCGCCACCTCCTCGTCCGCGAGCTTGCTCGTCATCGCGATCGGCGAGAGCTTCGCGCGATGCAGGATCTCGTCCGAGTAAGCGTTGCCAATGCCGGCAAAGAGATGCGGATTGGTGAGGGCGCGCTTGAGCGTGTGGTTCTCACTCTTCAGGCGCTGGGCGAACGCGGCGAGATCGGCGCTGAAGATCTCGATGCCGCCCGGGTCGAGGCCGTCGAGCGATGAGAGCAGATGCAGTGACGCACGCCGCTTGGTGCCGGCCTCGGTGAAGGCGAGCGTGCCGCTTTCGAATTCCAGCAGCGCGAGCGTGATGCGCCCGGGCGGCTTGGCGCCGGCCTCGAGCCAGCGAAGGCGTCCGGCGATCATCAGGTGCAAAACCAGGTACAGCGGGCCTTCGAGCACGAAGACGATGCGCTTGCCGACGCGTCGAATTTCGGTGACGCGCTTGCCCTCGGCGTTCGAGATCGGCGGCACGGCCGTGCGCAGGATGAACGGGTTCAACAGCTTCACGCGCTCGAGCCGGCGGCCGAGCACGCGCGCCTCCAGCGCTTCGATATAGACCGTGACGTCGGGCAGCTCGGGCATGCGCCGAGTTTAGCGGTGTGCCACGGCGGTGCGCCCAACACCCCAATGCACCATGACCGTGCCGGGCGTGGTGCATTTCGCGAGGCGCATGGAGGCAAAGGCTTTGGCACGCTTGGTGCATATCGCGGGTGCCGAAATCCCCGAGGGAGGTTCCGTGTCGGCTTTCAAGTGCAACTGCGGTGCGCACCACTCGCAGGCCGAACATGACCTGGATGATCGCCGCCTGCTCGAGGCCGCGGTCCTGCGCGCGCTGTTCCCGCACGATGCGGTGCGGCGCAGGTTTTTGGAGGTTGTTGGGAAAGCTACGGCGGGCGCGGTGGTGTCGTCGTTCTTCCCCTTCGGCGCGCTCGAGGCGCTGGCGCAGGACAAGGGCAAGCCCGAGAAGGCCGATCTCAAGATCGGTTTCATCCCGATCACCTGCGCGACGCCGCTCATCATGGCCGACCCGCTCGGCTTCTACCGCGAGCAGGGATTGAAGGTGTCGTTGATCAAGACCGCCGGCTGGGCGCTGATCCGCGACAAGATGCTGAACAAGGAGCACGACGCCTCGCACTTCCTCTCGCCGATGCCGCTCGCGATCTCGATGGGCCTCGGCTCGGCGCAGCAGCCGATGCGCGTGATGACGGTGCAGAACATCAACGGCCAGGCGATCACGCTGCACGTCAAGCACAAGGACAAGCGCGATCCGAAGCAGTGGAAGGGCTTCCGCTTCGCGGTGCCGTTCGACTATTCGATGCACAACTTCCTGCTGCGCTACTACGTGGCGGAGCACGGGCTCGACCCGGACACCGACATCCAGATCCGCGTCACGCCGCCCCCCGAGATGGTGGCGAACCTGCGCGCGGGCAACATCGATGGCTACCTCGGACCGGATCCCTTCAACCAGCGCGCGGTGTACGACGAGGTGGGCTTCATCCACGTGCTCTCCAAGGAGCTCTGGAACGGGCATCCGTGCTGCGCCTTCGGCACCTCCGAGGCGTTCATCAAGGAGAACCCGAACACCTTTGCCGCGCTCTACCGCGCGGTGCTCACCGCGGCGCGCATGGCGCGCGAGGCGAAGAACCGGCCGCTGATCGCCAAGGTGATCTCGCCGCCGAACTATCTGAACCAGCCGGAGACGGTGGTCGAGCAGGTGCTGACCGGCAAGTTCGCCGACGGGCTCGGCAACGTGAAGGAGGTACCCGACCGCGCCGACTTCGATCCCTTCCCGTGGCATTCGATGGCGGTCTGGATCCTCACCCAGATGAAGCGCTGGGGCTACGTCAAGGGCGACGTGGACTACAAGCAGATCGCCGAGCAGGTGTTCCTCGTCACCGACGCAAGCAAGTACATGGCGCAGCTCGACATGAAGTCGCCGGCGTCGAGCTACGCCAAGATCAAGGTGATGGGCAAGGAGTTCGATCCGGCGCAGCCGGAGAAATACCTGGCGGGCTTCGCGATCAAGAAAGCCGTATGAACGGCAAAGCGCAGTCGCTCGCCGCCGGGCTGCTGTCGCTCCTTTTCCTCGGCGTGTTCCTCGGCATCTGGCATCTCGTCACGGTGCCGAAGGCGCAGAGCAATGCGCCGCTCGACGAGTACGCCAAGCTCCTGGGCAAGGGCGGCGCCAAGAAATCGGACGGCTTTCCGACGCTCAGCCAGCTCGGCGAAGCGGCGCTCGTGCAATTGAAGGACCCGCTGTACGACCGCGGCGCGAATGACAAGGGAATCGGCATCCAGCTCGGCCACTCGCTCGCGCGCGTCGCCGCGGGCTTCGGGCTCGCCATCCTCTTCGCCGTGCCGCTCGGCTTCCTGATCGGCATGTCGCCGATCCTTAATCGGGCGCTCAACCCTTTCATCCAGTTGTTGAAGCCCATCTCGCCGCTCGCCTGGATGCCGCTCGCGCTCTACACCATCAAGGACAGCTCGATCTCCGGCGTGTTCGTGATCTTCATCTGCTCGGTGTGGCCGATGCTCATCAACACCGCGTTCGGCGTCGCCTCGGTGCGCCGCGACTGGCTGAACGTGGCGCGCACCTTGGAGGTTTCTCCTTTCAGAAAAGCATTCGCGGTGATCCTGCCCGCCGCCGCGCCCACCATCCTGACCGGCATGCGCATCTCGATCGGCATCGCGTGGCTGGTGATCGTGGCTGCCGAGATGCTGGTCGGCGGCACCGGCATCGGCTACTTCGTGTGGAACGAGTGGAACAACCTCAACCTGACGCACGTCATCTTCGCGATCCTTGTGATCGGCGTCGTCGGCATGCTGCTCGACTTTCTGATCGGCCGGCTGCAGGCGGCCGTGACCTACGTCGAATGAGCTTCCTCCAGGTCGAGGAGCTGGCGAAGCGCTACGGCGGCGTGGCCGTCTTCGAGCGCGTGAGCTTCGCGATCGAAAAGGGCGAGTTCGTCTGCATCATCGGCCATTCCGGCTGCGGCAAGACTACGATCCTCAACATCCTGGCCGGCCTCGACCGCGCCTCCGACGGCGTCGTAATCATGGACGGTCGAGAAGTCGCGGGGCCCTCGCTCGAGCGCGGCGTGGTGTTCCAGGGCCACGCGCTGATGCCGTGGCTCTCGGTGATGAGCAACATCGCCTTCGCGGTGAAGAGCCGCTGGCCGGACTGGAAGCGTATCCAGGTGCAGACGCACTGCCAGAAGTTCATCGACATGGTCGGGCTCACCGGCGCGGAGCACAAGAAACCGTCGCAGCTCTCCGGCGGCATGAAGCAGCGCGTTGGCATTGCCCGGGCCTTTGCCATCCAGCCGAAAATGCTGCTGCTGGATGAACCGTTCGGCGCGCTCGATGCGCTGACGCGCGGCACCATCCAGGACGAGCTGGTGCGCATCTGCGCGGCTACTCATCAAACCGTATTCATGATTACGCACGACGTGGACGAGGCGATCCTGCTCGCCGATCGCATCATGCTGATGTCGAATGGACCAGCTGCGTGCATCGCGGAGATTGTGGAAAACTCCGTGGCCAAGCCGCGCGAGCGCCATTCGATCCACCACGAGCCGCAGTACTACGGCATCCGCAACCATCTGGTCGATTTTCTCGTCAACCGCTCGAAGCGCTACCAGAGCGGCGAGCTGCGCACGGCGCGCGCCTCGTCTGCCAAGATCGTCAACTTAAGGCCCTAAAGGAGGAGCTCATGAAACGCGAACCCGACGCCGCGCTTGCCACACTCGCCAAGCCGATGAAGCGCCAGGACGTCACCGACCTGATCGCATTCCGCAAGATCACCAAGGGGATCAAGTGGGCCGAGGTCGCGAGGAAGGTCGGCGCCTCGAAGGAATGGACCACCGCTGCGTGCCTCGGCCAGATGCAGATGACGAAGAAGCAGGCCGAGACCGTCGGCAAGATCTTCGACCTGCCGGAAGACGCGGTGCTCATCCTGCAGACCGTGCCCTACAAGGGCTCGCTGCCGACCGCGGTGCCGACCGACCCGCTGATCTATCGCCTCTACGAGCTCGTCAGCGTCTACGGCACCTCGATCAAGGAGCTGATCCACGAGGAGTTCGGCGATGGCATCATGAGCGCGATCGACTTCGACATGGACCTCACGCGCCAGCCGAACGAGAAGGGCGACCGCGTCAAGATCGTGATGACGGGGAAATACCTGCAGTACAAGACATACTGAAACAAGCCGCCCTGGGGCCGGCCGAGTCTTACTTGTGGGTCAGATCCCAATGCTAAGATCGCCGGCCCATGGCTGCCGAACCGCATCTCGACCGACGGGCAGCGAGCGAACTCCAGGCTAGGCTGCGCAGCGGTCGGTTCGTCGTCACCGCGGAGATCACGCCGCCGGTCTCCACCGATCCCGCCGAGTTCTTGCGTCGTGCCATGCCCCTGAAGGGGCTGGCTACCGCCGTCAACGTCACCGACGGCGCTGGCGCCAAGGTCCACCTCTCCAGCCTCGCGACCGCGCACTTCCTGGTGCAGAGCGGCATCGAGCCGATCTTCCAGATGACCTGCCGCGACCGCAATCGCCTCGCGCTGCAGGGCGATCTGCTGGGTGCGCTCACGCTCGGCATTCACAACGTATTGGTCTTGGGGGGCGACGACCCGAAGGCGGGCGACCAGCCGGATGCCAAGCCGGTGTACGACCTCGACAGCCGCGCGCTGCTCGCGATGTTCCATCGCATGCGCGCCGACAACGCGCTGCCGACCGGCACGAAGATCGATGGGCCGCCGCTGCGCCTCGTCCTCGGCGCGGCCGACGTGCCGCTCGACCCGCCGCCCGGCTGGCAGCCGAAGAGCCTGCAGGCGAAGGTGGCCGCGGGTGCCGACTTCGTGCAGACCCAGTTCTGCATGGATGTGGACGTCGTCGACAGATACTTGCGACGTGTGCGGGATGCGGGCATCACCGTCCCCATCCTGATCGGCGTGGCGCCGATCCCGTCGGCGCGCTCGGCGCGCTGGATGCGCGAGAAGCTCTTCGGCACGATCATCCCCGAGGCGCACATCCAGCGGCTGGAGCGTGCCAGCGATGCAAAGGCGGAAGGACGCAAGATCTGCATCGAGGTGCTGCGCGCGCTCGCCGAGATTCCCGGCGTTGCCGGCGCGCATGTCATGGCGCCGATGAACTTCGCCGAGATTCCCGCGGTCATCACCGAGTCCGGCGTCGCCGGGCGCAAGCTTGCCCATGCCGTTCACTGATCACTTCATCGAGATCGACGGCTGCCGTACGCATTACCGGCGCGGCGGCAAGGGCTCACCGCTCGTCTTCATGCACGGCGCCGGCGGCATGCCGATCGTGCTGCCGTTCATGGAGAAGCTTGCGCAGCGCTTCGATGTCATCGTGCCCGACCACCCGGGGTACGGGCAGTCGGGCGAGCCGGAGTGGCTGGAGAACATCCACGACGTCGCCTACTTCTATCTGGACTTCCTTGCGCGCCTGGAGCTCGAGCGAGTCGTCCTCGTCGGCAACTCGATGGGCGGCTGGATGGCGATGGAGATCGCGGTGCGCAACACAGCGCCTATCGCCTCGATTGTGCTGGTGAGCCCTGCGGGAGTCCGCGCCGAGGGGGCCGAGCCCGCCGACATCTTCCTGCTGCCGCAGGAGGACATGACCCGGAGGCTGTTCCACGACCAGAGGTTCGCTGAAGCGCGGCTCGCCGTTCCCGAGACGCCGGAATCGATCGACCTCGCGCTCAAGAACCGCCACACCACCGCCCGCCTCGCGTGGGAGCCGCGCCTGCACGATCCGATGCTGCCGAAGTGGCTGCATCGCATCGACGTGCCGGTGAGCATCGTCTGGGGCGCGCAGGATCGCATCCTGCCGGTAGGCATCGGCCACGAGCTGAAGCGCCTGCTGCCGAAGGCCGAGCTGAAGATCTTCGAGTCGTGCGGCCACCTGCCGCAAGTGGAAAAGATGGAAGAGTTCTGCGACCACGTGGTGCGCTTCGCATGCAGATAGTCCTCTTCCATCTGATGCCGTACGCCGACCTCGACCTTGCCGAAGGGCGCAAGAACGGCACCGTCTGGGTCACGCTGCCCAATCGGAACTTCGACCCGGAGAAAGGACACAGGCTCTACAACCGCTACCTCGACGAGCTCGAGTACGGCGAAGCGCTCGGCTTTGACGTGCTCGCGGTAAACGAGCACCACCAGACCGCGTATGGCCTGATGCCTTCGCCCATCGTCACCGCATCGGCGCTTGCGCGGCGGACGAAGAAGGCGAAGATCGCGATCCTCGGCAGCGCGCTGCCGCTGCGCTCGCATCCGCTGATGGTCGCCGAGGAGCACGCGATGATCGATGTCATCAGCGGCGGGCGCCTCATCACGGGATTCGTGCGCGGCATCGGCGCCGAGTACCACACCTTTGGCGTGAATCCGACCTTCTCGCATGACCGCTTCCACGAGGCGCACGACCTGATCGTGCGTGCCTGGACCGAGCCCGGCCCTTTCGCTTTCCACGGGCACCATTACAACGTCCAGTACGTCAACCTCTGGCCGCGGCCCTACCAGAAGCCGCATCCGCCGATCTGGATCCCCTCGCAGGGGAGCAAGGAGACGATCGACTGGGCCTCCCACCCGGATCGGCGCTACACCTATCTGCAGACCTTCAGCCCGGTGAAGGTGGTGCAGCGTTACCTCAAGTCGTATCGGGACACGTGCGCCGCCTACGGTTATCAAGCCGAGGACCGGCAGCTTGGCTGGGCGGTGCCGGTGTATGTCGGCGAAACCGATGCGTCAGCGCGCGCGGAGGCCAAGCAGCACTTCGAGGCCTTCCGCAACGTGTTCGTCAAGATGCCGCTCGAGATGCTGCTGCCGCCGGGCTACACCTCGCGCGAGTCGCTGAAGAACGTAATGAAGGCGAAGGCGCAGATGTTCGGCGACGTGACCATCGAGCAGGCGCTCGAGCTGGGCCTCTTCGTCTGCGGCAGCGCCGAGACGGTGACGAAGGCGTTCGAGGGCTACTGGGGCGAGATGCGCTTCGGCAACCTGCTGGTGATGTGCCAGTTCGGCACGCTGCCCGCCGATCTCACCCGCGCCAACATGGAGCGCTTCGCGCGCGGCGTCATGCCGCGGCTGAAGGCGCTATGAGAATCGACTAGTTGTTCGCATCCACCGGCGCATCGCACGACGCGGTGGGGGCGGCAAGCTCGTCGAGGATCACATCGACGACGCGCAGGAAAGTCTCGCGCGGCGGTCGGCCTGTTCCGGCGAGCCACTTCTCGACATCTTCGACTTTTGCGCCGATGCGCTCGGCCAGGTTCTTTCGCGAGCCGGCCAGCTCGACGGCCCTGAGCAAAGCGCGCCCCTCAACGGTCATAACGAAGAAAATGCAAGAAATGCGCCGCTAACTACGTGTTGCGCCTGCGGCCTGCGGCGCTGTCGAACAAGACGATCTCGACCACGGACAGGAAGGCGTTCTCCGGCGGCTCTTCCCTTCCGTCGAGCCATGTGCGAACGGCGGCCTCGCTGAGCTCGAGCTGCGCCGCGAGTTGAGCGACGCCGCCCAGGATCATGCACGCGCGGTGAAACGCGCGCATAGGTCGTGCGGCGGGAAGGCGGCGCTAACGGGCAGTCCGGCACGAGAACCGAGTTCCTTCGCGGGTCATTGGTCACGATCAGCGCAGCGATCATGCTCAAGTCGCCGCGCGGCGCGGCCGCC
>DASQAW010000201.1:0-10013 GCA_035635495.1 Burkholderiales bacterium | reverse complement strand
CTCGGGATCACCAAGGCGTACAGCACCCGCGTCGGCGGCGGGCCGTTCCCGACCGAGCTCTCCGACGGCGTCGGCGAGCGGCTGCGCCAGCGCGGCCAGGAGTTCGGCGCCACCACCGGGCGGCCGCGGCGCACCGGCTGGTTCGACGCCGCCGCGCTCAAGCGCTCGATCCAGCTGAACGGCGTCTCCGGCCTTTGCATCACCAAGCTCGACGTGCTGGATGGCGTCGAGGCGGTGAAGATCTGCGTCGGCTACCAGCTCGAGGGCGGCTTCTCCGAGATCCTGCCGGTCGGCGCCGAGGAGCTCGAGCGCGTGCAGCCGGTCTACGAGGAGCTGCCGGGCTGGATGGAGAGCACGGTGGCCATCCGCTCGCATGAGCAGCTGCCGGCGGCGGCCCGCGCCTACCTCCAGCGCATCGAGGCGTTGGCCGGGGTGCCGATCGACCTCATCTCCACCGGCCCCGAGCGCGACGAGACCATCGTCCGCCGCCACCCCTACGACCCGGGCTAGTTTTTCCGCTAGACTGTACGGTCTAGTCTAGTTGCAGGGGGAGTTTCCCGGTGCCGATAGAAAACCGCGAGCGCGTATTGCGCGCCGCGACCAGCTCGTTCCTCGCCCGCGGCTATGCCTCGAGCGTCGACGACATCGCGCGCCGCGCCGGCGTCGCCAAGCAGACGGTCTACGCGCACTTCCCGAGCAAGGATGCGCTGTTCAAGGAAGTGGCGCACGACCTCACGCGCCGGGTGCTGGTCGAGCTCGAGGGCCAGCCGCAGGATCTGCGCGCCGGCCTCGTGCGCTTCGCCATCGCCTACCGCGAGCGCGTGCTGAGCGCGCAGGGCATCGCCACCTTCCGCACCGTGGTGCCGGAGATCCAGCGCTTCCGCGCGCTGGCGAAGAACATGTATGCCGCCAGCGCCGGCGAGATGGTGCGCCAGCTCGCCGCCTACCTCGCGCGCGCCATGGATGCCGGGCGCCTGCGCCGCGACGAGCCGCAGTTCGTCGCCGAGCTGCTGCTCGGCATGCTGGTCGGCCAGGACCGCATCAAGTGCCTGTTCGGCGTTACGCGCCACAACGGCGCGGACGCGGCCCGCAGCGCCCAGATCATCGATTGCTTCCTGCGCGCCTACAAACCATGAGAGTCCTCGCGCTCCTGCTCAGTGCCTTCCTCGTCGCCTGCAGCCAGGGCGACGCCCGGCAAAGGAAGGACGACGCCAAAGGTGCCCCGGAAGCGGTACCGGTGAGCGTCATCGAAGTGGCGCCGCGCGAGGTGCCGGTGAGCTTCGAGGCGGTGGGGCGCACCGAGGGCTCGCGCGAGGTGCAGATCCGCGCGCGCGTCACCGGCATCCTCGAGAAGCAGCTCTACACCGAGGGCGATTCGGTCAAGCCGGGCGCCGTCCTCTTCCAGATCGAGCGCGCGCCCTTCGAGATCGAGCTGGCGCAGGCGCGCGGCACGCTCGCCGAGGCGTCCGCGCGCGAGGCGCTCGCCGTGCAGGAGCACGAGCGGCTGAAGAACCTGGTCGACCGGCGCGCGATCAGCCAGAAGGAAGCCGACCAGGCGGCATCCGCCTTGCAGCAGTCGCGCGCCCTCCTGCAGGTGGCGCGCGCCCGCGTGCGCCAGGCGGAGCTGAATCTCTCCTACACCACGGTCAGCGCGCCGATCGACGGCATCACCGGGCGCGCGCAGCAGTCGATCGGCAGCCTGGTCTCGCCGACCAGCGAGAGCGCGATGCTGACCAGCATCACGCGCGCCGATCCGCTGTGGGTGCGCTTCGCGCTCTCCGAAGCGGAGTACGCGACGGTGCGCAATCGCGACCAGAAGGCGGTCGAGGTCAGGCTCGAGACCGCCGACGGCCGCGGCTATCCGCAGGCCGCGCGCGTCAACTTCTCCGGCTCGACCGTCGACGCCGCCACGGGCACCGTGCAGATGCGCGCCGAGGTGCCGAACCCCGATGTCGCGCTGCTGCCCGGCCAGTTCGTGCGCGTGCGCGTGATCGCCGGCACCCAGGCTGCGATCGTCGTGCCGCAGACGGCGGTGATGCAGAACGAGTCCGGCCGCTTCGTCTGGGTCGCCGGTCCGGACGGCAAGGCCCAGCAGCGCTCGATCCGCGCCGGCGGCTGGCTCGGCGCCGACTGGATCGTGCTCGAGGGCCTGAAGCCCGGCGATCCCGTCATCGTCGACAACCTGGTGCGCCTGCGGCCCGGCGTTTCGGTCGCCGTGAAGAAAGCGGGTTGATGTCCAAGTTCTTCATCCACCGGCCGGTGTTTGCCGGCGTCATCGCCATCATCATCGTGCTGGCGGGATTGGTGTCGGCCAAGCTGCTGGCGGTCGCGCAGTACCCGGAGATCGCGCCGCCGACGGTGCTGATCACCACCTCCTATCCGGGCGCCAGCGCGGAAACGCTGTCGCGCACGGTGGCTGCGCCGATCGAGGAGCAGCTCTCGGGCGTGGAGAAGCTGTCGTTCTTCAGCTCGACCTCGTCCTCGAACGGCACGCTGCAGATCACCGTGACCTTCGAGCCCGGCACCAACGTCGACCAGTCGGTGTTCAACGTCAACAACCGCGTGCAGATCGCGCTGCCGCGGCTGCCCGACGAGGTGCGGAGGAACGGCGTCATCGTGCAGAAGCGGTCCTTCGACATCCTGCTGGTGGTGTCGCTCTTCTCGCCGGGCAACCAGCGCGACACGCTGTATCTGTCGAACTACGGCTCGATCAACATCGTCGATGAGCTGAAGCGCCTGCCGGGCATCGCCGACGTCACCATCTTCGGCGCGCGCGACTACTCGATGCGCGTGTGGATCAACCCGGAGAAGATGGCGCGCCTCGGCGTCACGCCGGCCGAGGTGGCCGCGGCGCTGCGCGCGCAGAACGCCCAGTACGCCGCCGGGCGCATCGGCACCGAGCCCGCGCTGCCGGGCCAGAACATCGTCTATACCGTCACCGCGACCGGGCGCCTGATCGAGCCCGAGCAGTTCGGCGACATCGTGGTGCGCGCCGCATCTTTCACTGGCGGGCCGGGCGGCGTGCTGCGCCTGAGGGACATCGCGCGCCTCGAGCTCGGCGCGCTCAACTACGACACCTCCAACACGCTCGACGGCCAGCCGACCATCGGCATGGCGACCTACCTGCAGCCGGGCGCCAATGCCCTGGAGGTCGCCGACCTCGTGCGGGCGCGGATGAAGGAGCTGCGGCCGGGCTTCCCCGAGGGCGTGGAGTACGCCATCCCGTTCGACACCACGCGCTTCGTCGACGCCTCGATCAAGGAGGTGAACACCACCATCTTCGAGGCGGCGCTGCTGGTGCTCGCGGTGGTGTTCCTCTTCCTGCAGACCTGGCGCGCCACGCTCATCCCGATGATCGCCGTGCCGGTGTCGCTGATCGGCGCCTTTGCCGGCCTGTGGGCAGTCGGCTTTTCCATCAATACCCTCACGCTGTTCGCGCTCGTGCTCGCCATCGGCATCGTCGTCGACGACGCGATCGTGGTGCTCGAGAACGTCGAGCGGCTGATGCGCGAGAACCACATGGCGCCGTTCGAGGCGTCGCTGGAGGCGATGCGCGAGGTGTCCGGCGCGGTCGTCGCCATCGTGCTCGTGCTGTGCGCGGTGTTCGTGCCGGTCGCCTTCCTCGGCGGCATCGCCGGGCAGCTCTACCGCCAGTTCGCCGTCACGCTGACCTTCGCCGTGGTGATCTCGGGCTTCATGGCGCTGACCCTGACGCCGGCGCTCTGCGCGCTGCTGATGAAGCAGGGCGATCGCCATTGGCGCGTCTTCGATCCCTTCAACCGCGGCTTCGCCTGGACCACGCGCAAGTTCCTTGCCGGCGTCGAGCTGCTGCTCAAGTACCGCGTAATGTCCCTGGTGGCGTTCGTCGGCGTTCTCGCGCTGTGCATCGGCCTGTTCCTGCGCATCCCGTCGAGCTTCGTGCCCTCGGAGGACCAGGGCTACATCTTCGGCAACGTGCAGCTGCCCGACGGCGCGACGCTCGAGCGCACGCGCAACGTCGCCGCGGCGCTGGGCAAGATCGTGCAGGCCGAGCCCGGGGTGCAGAACACGATGGTGATCAACGGCTTCGACCTGCTCGGCGGCGGCAACAAGACCAATGCCGCGACCATGTTCATCCCGCTCAAGCACTGGGACGAGCGCAAGAACCTGCCCGCCGGCGCCATCGCCGGCGACATCGCGCGCAAGGGGGCGGCGCTGCGCGACGGCATGGTGATCGCCTTCAACCCCGCGGCGATCCGCGGCCTGGGTACCGCGGGCGGCTTCGAGCTCTATCTGCAGGCGCGCACCAATCCCGATCCGCAGAAGCTCTACGAGGTGACGCAGGCCTACCTCGCCGCGCTGCGCGAGCACCCGCGGCTCACCGGCATCAATTCGTTCTTCCGCCCGACGGTGCCGCAGCTCAAGGTCGAGGTCGACCGCGAGAAGGCGATGTCGCTCGGCGTGCCGGTGCAGGACGTGTTCGACGCGCTGCAGAGCACGATGGCGGCGCTCTACGTGAACGACTTCAACAAGTTCGGCCGCACCTACCGCGTGCAGATGCAGGCGGACGCGCCTTTCCGCGCGCAGCCCGGGGATCTCGGCTCGGTGTTCGTGCGCTCGACCACCACGCGCGAGATGATCCCGCTCAAGTCGCTGATCATGACTTCCAACGTCGTCGGACCGGAGCAGCTCGAGCGCTTCAACGGCTTCGTCGCGGCGCGCGTCCTCGGCAACGGCCGCCCCGGGGTCTCGTCGGGCGAAGCCATCAGGGCCGTCGAAGACGTGGCGGCGCGCGCGTTGCCCGAGGGCTACAGCATCGCCTGGTCGGGCCAGGCGTTCCAGGAGAAGCGCACCGGCCGGCAGTCGGCGATCGCCTTCTCGCTCGCCATCGTCATGGTGTTCCTGATCCTCGCCGCGCTCTACGAGCGCTGGCTGCTGCCGTTCGCCGTGGTGTTCGCCGTGCCCTTCGCCGTCTTCGGCGCGCTCGGCCTGGTCGCGGCGCGCGGCCTGGAGAACGACATCTACTTCCAGATCGGCCTGGTGGTGCTGATCGGCCTCGCCGCGAAGAACGCCATCCTGATCGTCGAGTTCGCGCAGCAGGGCTTCCTCGAGGGTAAGAGCGCGACGGAGGCGGCGCTCAACGCCGCGCGGCTGCGCTTCCGCCCGATCATCATGACGTCGCTCGCCTTCGTGCTGGGCGTGATGCCGCTCATGCTCTCCACCGGCGCCGGCGCCGCCGCGCGCCGCTCGATGGGCACCGGCGTGGTGGGCGGCATGCTCGCCGCGACCTTCATCGCCACGCTCTTCATCCCGCTCTTCTTCGTGCTCGTCGCGCGGCGCAGCAAGCCGAAGGCGGCGGCGCATTCGAACGAGCTCGTCGCCAAATGAACGCGGTGCGGCTGCTTCCGCTGCTGGCGCTGGCGGGTTGCTTCACTGTGGGACCCGACTACCAGCGTCCGGCGATCGAGCTGCCGGTGCAGTACCCGGAGGCGTCGCCAGCCGAAGGCGCGGCGCTCGCCCCCGACTGGTGGCGCCTCTACTCCGACGCAACGCTCGACGACCTGATCGCGAGCGGCTACGGGACCAACGCCGACATGCGGCTCGCCGCCGCGCGGGTCCAGGAGGCCGAAGGCGTGCTGCGCGAGGCGCGCGCCGCGTTCTTCCCGGACGTCACCGCCGGCTATTCGGCCACCCGCAGCCGCGTGAGCACGAACCAGGTACCGCCGCCGCAACCGGACACCATCATCCGGCCCAGCCACCAGCTGCTCGCGTCGACCAACTTCGAGCTCGACTTCTGGGGCCGCTTCGCGCGCGGCAGCGAGGCGGCGCGGGCCAATCTGCTCGGCAACCGGCTCGGCCAGGATGTCGTCGCCCTTACGCTGGCCGGCGGCATTGCGCAGGCGTATTTCGCGCTGCGCTCGCTCGACGCGCAGATCACGGTGCTCGACAACTCGATCCGCGTGCGACGCGATTCGCTCGACATCGCAAGAGCGCGCGTGGAGGCCGGCCTCGCGCCCGAGCTGGACGTCTATCAGGCGCAAGGCGCATTGTCGGACGCGCTGGTCCAGAAGCGCGATGCGGAGCGCAGCCGGGCGCTGATCGAGCACCAGCTTGCGCAGCTCAGCGGCCGCCTCGATCTGAAGCTCGCGCCAGGCGACGTGTTCGCGCTGCCGCTCGCGCCCGTGCCGCCCGCCGGCTTGCCCTCCACGCTGCTCGATCGGCGGCCCGACATCCGCCAAGCGGAGGAAAATCTGGTGGCGGCGAACGCGCAGATCGGCATCGCTCGCGCCGCGCTCTTCCCGACGGTGTCGCTCACCGCTGGCGCCGGCCAGCAGAGCGGCGAGCTCGACACGCTGCTCACGAGCGGCGCGCGTATCTGGACGCTCGGTTTCGGGCTCGCGCTGCCGATCTTCGATGCGGGCCGGCGCGGGGCGCGGGTCGACCAGGCGCGCGCGCGCGCCGAGCAGGCCGTGGCGGGCTACCAGCGCGCCATCGAGACCGGCTTCCGCGAGGTGTCCGATGCTCTAGTGAATGTCGAGCAGACCGGCGCGAGTGAGGCCGAGCTGCTGGCGCGTCTCCAGGCCGCGCGCAATGCCCTTGAGCTCTCCACCCTGCGCTACCAGTCCGGCTACTCGCCTTATCTCGAGGTGCTCGACGCGCAGCGCACGGCGAACGACGCCGAGCTCGCGTTCGTGCGCAACCGCCAGGCGCGGCTCGCGTTCAGCGTCGACCTGATGAAGGCGCTGGGCGGCGGCTGGAGCGCTAGAAACTGACGCCGGTGATCTTGCTGCCGATCGCCTGCACCGGGCCGAGCGGGTTCTGATTTTCCTCGGTGGCCTGGATCACCGGCTGGCCGCTGGTCAGCTTGTAGACCACGATGTCGTCCTTCAGCAGGATCAACCCGTTGAAGCGCCAGCCGTTGGTGTGCGTCTCGCGGTAGAAGCCGAGCACGTCGACGATGACGTTGCCCATGCGCTGGCGCTGCACCGAGCTCTGGTTGATCTCGAAGCCCTTGCAGCCGACCTTGGCGAGCACGCAGTCGCGCACGCCGCTGTCGAGGTCATTGATCGAGAACGACTGGTTGAGCAGGAATTTCCGCATCACGTCGGCGTAATTGAGGATCGCGATGTTGGCGTTCGCGCCGGGGTCGAGGCTCATGTTGCGCAGGTCTGCGATCGTGGTATGGCCGGGGACGATCTTGTCGAAGGTCTTCTGCGCGTCCTGGTAGGTCTGCCAGGGGCTCGCGGTGACCTCCTTCGACTTCGGCAGGAGCGAGCCGCAGCCCGCGCTGAGGCAGAGGACGAGCAGGGCGGCGAGACGCCGGTGCATAGGAGGAACGTTGTATCACCGCGGTGTCATCCCCTTGATCGCCCGGCATAGTCCAACCGGCGCTGTCAGGCGGGGGCTGTCGTCGCCCCGTGACAACGCATTCCCAGGCGGCGCGACATGCGCCGCGGCGAGCGCAGGCGGACAATGGTCCGAACGCCATGGGCTATCCGGACATCGACCGCGCACGCGAAGGCAGCTCCGCTCTGCGGCGCATCGTCGAGAGCTATGCCGGGCCCGGCGCCGACTTGCGCGCGCTGCGTCGCGTGGTGGATCTCTGCCGCGAGATGCAGGACGCGATCGAGGACGACTACTGCCTCGAGAAGATCCGCGCGGTGGCCGAGTACTCCGCCGAGCTCCTGTCGCAGGCCGAGCACCGCGCGCGCGGTGCGCTCTCCGGCATCGATTTCCTGCGTCAGCAGATCCGCTCGGCGCTCGAGCTCCTGCAGAGCCGGCTCTACAGCCTGGAGCGCGGGCGGCGCGTCGGCGGCGAGCTGGCGCACGCCGGCTTCGGCGCGATCCACGCCGTGAAGCGCTAATCAAGATAGCTGTACATAGCCGCACCTGCAGAGATTGAAACCGCCGCGGCTGGAACTCGTCCTCAGATAGTCCGTACGTCCGTAGTTCCCCGGGGAGACCTAAGCGAGGAGCTCGAGAAAGGGGCGCGGCCGGTGGTCGTCTTCATAATGGGCCGCTAGCGTAGAACATTGATACCATCGCCAAAACTACGGGGGGACCATGGCCCTGATGCCGAGGCGCGTGGTGCTGAGAAAAACGGCGTGAGCGACGCGAAGCCGACGATCCTCGCGATCGACGACGCCGAGGGCGTACGGCGCCTGCTGGAAGTCACGCTCGGAAAATCGCAGGTGGTGAAGACCGCGCCCGATGCGCACTCCGCGCTCGCCTGGGCGCAGCTCGCGTCGCCGCCGGAGCTCGTGCTGCTCGATACCGAACCGGCCGGCATGAGCGGCTACGAATTATGCAAGGCGCTGCGAGCGATGCCCGGCTTCGCCGAGGTGCCGGTGATCTTCCTTGCCGAGCGCCTCGACCCGCAGGGGCTGGTGCAGGGCTTCCAGCTCGGCGCGCTCGACTTCCTGGTGAAGCCGCTCGCCGCGCCGGTGCTCCTGCTGCGCATCCGCGGGCATCTGACGAGCCTCGTGCGCGAGCGCGCCGCCGGGCTGCAGGGCGCGGAGCTGCGCATCACCCGGCTGGTGCGCGCGATGCACGGGCACGAGCGCTCGCTCGGCGGCAACCGCGCGCAGCGGCTCGCGCAGTATGCGCGCGCGCTCGCGCTCGCGGCGGGCGCGCGCGAGGGCGCCGCCGACCTCATCGGCAAAGCGGCGCCGGTGCACGACGTCGGCAAGCTGGCCGTGCCGCCCGAGCTGCTGCGGAACGAACGCGCGCTCGCCGGCGCGGAGCGCGAGCAGTTCGAGCGGCACGCGGCGCTCGGCGCCGAGATCATCGGCGAGCACGAGGATGCGCTCCTCAAGCTCGCGCGCACGCTGGCGCTCACGCACCACGAGCACTGGGACGGCAGCGGCTACCCCGGACGCCTGCAGGGCAGCCAGATTCCGTCGGGCGGGCGCGTGATGGCGATCGTCGACGCCTTCGAGAGCATGACGGCGCCGCAGTACGGCGCCTCCCGCATGTCGACGGAGGGCGCGGTGGCCGAGATCGCGGCCGGCGCCGGCAGGCTGTTCGATCCCGTCCTGGCGGAGGCCTTGCGCAAGGCGGTGGCCGAATTTCGCAAGATCCACGGCGCGTACCCGGAGCGCGCGGCCGATGGGGGCGACGACCTGGTGATCGGCACGCCGTCCATGCCGGCCGCCGCGAAGGCCGGGCCGCCGGCCGCGCCCGACGACGATATCGTGATCGGCACGCCGGGACCCGCACGCGACCCGGGCGACGATGCGGGGCTCACCATGATGGGGCCGCTGCGGCTCGGCGCGGGCGCCGCCTCGAGCGACAAGATCCGCGAGGCGATCCAGCGCGCGGCCGCCAAGGCGCAGGGCTCCCAGGAGGCGCGGCGCGAGAAGGTGCAGGAGCCGCCCCCCGCGCCGTTGCCCGAAGCGCGCCCTGCGGCTGAAGAGGCGCCGGCCGTGCCGGTCCTCGACCTGCAGCTCGAGGAGTCCGCGCCGCCGCCAGCGGCCGCCAAGCCCGACGAGCTCGAAGCTACCAAGGCGGCGCTCGCGAAGGCGGATGGCGAGCTCGAGGCGCTGCGCGCGCGCGTGAGCGAGCTCGAAGCCGAGCTTGATGGCCTGAATGCGCGCATCAACTCGCAGTCCCAGACGGAGCTCCAGCTCGAGGAGGCGCGTGGCGAAGCTCAGATACGCACGAACGAGCTCGAAGCTACCAAGGCGGCGCTCGCGGAGGCGCATGGCGAGCTCGAGCGGGTGCGCGCGCAGCCGGTGTCACCGCCGGCGGAGCTCCACGCCCTCAATGCCCGAGTTGCTACGCTCGTCAGCGAGCTCGCCACGGCCGAGGCCGCGCTCGCCCAGGCGCGCGCCGAGCTTGATGGCCTGAATGCGCGCATCGACTCGCAGTCCCAGACGGAGCTCCAGCTCCAGGAGGCGCGTGGCGAAGCTCAGATACGCACGAACGAGCTCGAAGCTACCAAGGCGGCGCTCGCGAAGGCGCATGGCGAGCTCGAGCGGATGCGCGCACAGCCGGTGGCGCCGGCGGCGGAGCTCCACGCCCTGAATACCCGG
>DASQAW010000200.1:0-11224 GCA_035635495.1 Burkholderiales bacterium | reverse complement strand
CACGAAGGTCAGTACCTGCGCGGCCGCCTGGTGAGCGGGATGCTGAAGCACATCGGGCTGCACGAGCTCGTGGCGACTCCGACGAGGACAGCGCGAGGCGATCTACGAGGATCCGGCGCCGGTGGCGGCGCTCGAGGAATTCCTGGAGCGGGCCGCCGCGCGCTGATCAGGCGAGGTCGGGCTCGCCGCAGTGCTTGAGGATCTCGGTGCGCACCATGTCGCGCAGCTTGACCGCCGCGTTCCAGTCGCCGCCTTCGGGCGCGATCGGCGCGCCGATCGTCACGGACACCGGCGCGCGCCGCAGGTACCACGTGCCGTCGCGCAGCACCGAGCGCACGCCGCGCAGCGCCACCGGCACCACCGGCACCTGCGCGTGCGCCGCGGTCTGGAAGGCGCCGGTGCGGAAAGGGAGCAAGCCGGTATGGCGCAGCAGCGTGCCCTCCGGGAACACGATGAGCGTCGTGCCCTCGCGCGCCGCGCCGGCGAGCTCGTCGGCATGCTCGGCGCTTTTCTGCACGTCGAAACGCTCGACGAACTGCGCGCCCAGGCCCCCGAGGAAGACGCGCGTGATGAAGCTGTCCCTGAGTTCCCGCTTGGCGACGAAGGCGCTCTTGTGCCACGGCAGGATGGCGAGCAGCACTGCGCCGTCGAGGTAGCTGGTGTGGTTCGACGCGATGACATAGGGGGCGTTGCGCGGCAGGTTCTCCAGCCCGCGAACGGCGAGCGGGATCCGGCAAAGGCGCAGGAACAGCCACGCGCAGCGCTGGCCGAAGCGCCAGGTCGTCCTGCCCGGCGCGATGGCCGCGACGATGAACAGGGCGAAGAAGAGGATGCCAAAGAGCAGCCAGGCCCAGACGGCGAAGAGCATGCCGCGCACCACGCGCCAGCCGCGGCGCAGCTGCGGGAAGCTGCCGGCGAGAACGAGGCGCACGAACTGGAGCCACACCGCCTGCGGCTTGACCGCCGAGGGCCCGCGCTCGTAGTACTCGCGCGCCGCGACGCGGCGGATCTTGCCGCTGGAGGTCTTCGGCACCGTATGCGGCGGCGCGAGCACGATATCGTCCACCGGCGCGCCGATCAGGCCGATCGCCAGCTCGTTGATCCTGGTCTTCAGCTCGCCATGCTTCGCCGCATCGCGCTCGCGCGTCTCGGCGAGCACCACCACGCGCTCGGTGCCGCCGGCGGCGTCGGCCGAGCCGAACACCGCCACGCAGCCGCGGCGCACGCCGGGGAGGTCGCCCACCGCCTCCTCGAGCTCGTAGGGACTGATGTTGCGTCCGCCGCGGATGATGATGTCCTTCTCGCGCCCGGTGATGCAGAGGCGCCCCTCGGAGAGGTAGGCGCGATCCCCGGTGTTGACCCATTCGCCGTCGAACAGCGTCTTGGTCGCCTCGGGATTGCGGTAGTAGCCCGTGGTGGCAGACGGCCCGCGGAACTGGAGCTGCCCCTCGTGGCGATCGGGCAGCTCGAGGCCGGCGGCGTCGACCACGCGCAGGTCGTGATCCGGGATCACCGTGCCGCAGGCGACGATCTTGAGCGGCGCCGGGTCGCCCGGCTTGGCCGGGATCGCCTCGGCCTCCGTCGAGAAATATTCGCGGTCGATGACGTCGACGCGCCAGCGCTCACCCGGCGGCGTGAACGCCAGCCCCACTGACGCTTCCGCGAGGCCGTACACCGGCGACATGACGTTGCGGCCGAAGCCGTATTTCGCGAAGCGCTCCTCGAACTGCGCCATCGTGTCGGGGCTCACCGGCTCGGCGCCGTTGAAGGCGAAGCGCCACGACGAGAGGTCGAGGCCTTCGAGCTCGTGCTCCGGGATGCGCCGCAGGCAGAGCTCATAGGAGAAGTTGGGTCCGCCGGAGATGGTGCCTCGGTGGCGATGGATCGCGCGCAGCCACTGGCTCGGGCGCGAGAGGAACGCGAGCGGCGACATCAACACGACCGGGAAGCCGAGGTACATGGTGGCAAAGCAGCCGCCGATGAGCCCCATGTCATGGTAGAGCGGCAGCCAGCTCACGAACACGTCGGCGCTCGTCGCGCGTGCCGCCTTGCCCATCGCGCGCACGTTGGCGAGCAGGTTGGTGTGCGTCAGCACGACGCCTTTCGGCTGTCCCGTGCTGCCCGAGGTGTACTGCAGAAAGCCGATCTGGCCGCCGCCCGAGCGCACCGGCGCGTAGCCTTTGCCCTCGGCAGTGAAATCGGCGGGCACGAGCACGGCGCGCAGCGATTCGACCTGCGCGCGCAGCAGCCACGCGAGCGGCTTCGCCTCCGGGATGGTGACCATGATCGCGGCGCCCGCGCTCTTGAGAATGCCGACGTGCCGCGTAAGGTGGTCCTCGATCGTCGTGAGCCGCGCCGGCGGATAGAGCGGCACCGGGATGCCGCCGGCGAGGAGCGTGCCGTAGAAGCAGAACAGGTACTCCTTCGACGTCGGCAGCATGATCGCCACCGTCTGGCCCGGCGCCAGTCCCGCTTCGGCGAGTCGGGCGGCATAGGCGAGCGAGTGCTGCCATAGGTCGCGGTAGCTGAGAGCCTGTTCTTCGTAAAACTGGACGGTCAGCCGCTCCGGCTGCCGCTCGACGTGATACTCCAGCGCCTCGGTCAGCGTCTTCGCCTGGTCCGGCGGGCGCACGCCTTCCGATTGCGCGAGGCTCGCCACCGTGCGGTCGGCGCTCTGCGGCGCCTGGCCGGCGCTCGCCAGCACGAAGCGCAGGAGATCGCGCGGCGTCTCGCTCGAGGCGAGCGCCTGCTCGGGCAGGCTCGCCGCGAATTCGCGCTCGAGACGCAGCACCAGCTCGACGCGCGCGAGGCTGTCGAGGCCGAGATCGCGCTCGAGCGAGCTGTCGAGCGAGACGTAGGCGTCGACATGCGGGCGCGCTTCGCGCGCCACCTGCGACACCACGGCGAGCAGCTTGTTCGGGTCGATCGCGGACGGCGCGGGCGTGCCCATCAGGGCCGCGAGTGTACACTCGCCGGCACGCTGAACGAGCGCGGTGATTCGCCGTTCAGCACGCGTTGCCACATCGTCTCAAACGCCGCCTCGAGGTGCCGCCGGAAGAGCGCGGTGTCGAACAGCGGATGGGTCAGCCGATTGCGCGCAAGGCGCTCGCGGCAGGCGCCGAGCAGGCCGGGATCGCGCGCGAGCTCGAGCGCGAGCTCCTCATAGCGCGCCGGGCTCGGCGCGATCAGCTCGGGCAGGCCGACGGCCTCGAGCAGGCTCGCCGCGACGCGGCCGGCGAAGGTCGTGCCCCTGCAGGTGAGCAGCGGCAGTCCCGCCCAAAGCGCGTCGCTCGCCGTGGTGTGCGCATTGCAGGGGAGGTTGTCCAGGAAGAGATCCGCGAGCCGATGGCGCGCGAGGTGCTCGGCATGGGCCACGCGGGCTGCGAAGACGAGGCGTGCCGGATCCACGCCCCGGGCGCGCGCGCGCTCCTGCAGGTTGCGGCGGGCCGCGGGGTTGTCGTCGAGGAGCCAAAGGACGCTGCCGGCCACGGCGGCGAGCAGCCGCAGCCACGCTTCGAAGAACTGTGGCGTGATCTTGTAGCTGTTGTTGAACGCGCAGAAGACGAACGCGCCGTCGGGCAGCCCGGCTTCGCCGCGCGACGGCGCGCGCTCCGCGATCGCCCGCGTCGCATCGTTGACCTGGTAGCTGTGCGGCAACCGCACCACCTGCTCGCTGAAGAATTCCTCTTCGCCTTGCGGAATCACCACCCCATCGGCGATGACATAGTCGATGAACGGCGCGCCCGTCGTTCCCGGGTAGCCGAGGTAGCTCACCTGCAGCGGCGCCGGCCGGTGCGCCAGGATGCCGGGACGCGCATCCGGCGTGTGGCCCTTCAGGTCGACCGCGATGTCGACCTGCAGCTCGCGCAGCTGCCGCGCCGCGGCTGCGTCGTCCGCACCGCGCACGTCGACGAAGCGGTCGAAGGACTGCTGCAGCCGCCGGCGCGCCGGGCTGCCGTCGTCCGGCCCGTAGGAAATGCCGATCACCTCGAAGCGCCGGCGGTCGTGCAATTCGAAGAGCCGGGCGGCGAGCTTGGCGGTGGCATGCTCGTGGAAGTCGCCCGAGAGATAGCCGAGGGTGATGCGCTCGCGGCGCAGCGGCGGTCCAAGCCAGAGCGGCTGCGGCTTGCTCGCCAGCAGCTCGCGCACGTGCCGCTCGGCGGACGCGCGCTGCTCGCCGGGCGAATCGGAGGCGGTGATCAGCGTGAACGGCGCTGCGGCGACGTTGCCCTCGCGCACCTGTTTGCGCAGCGCCGCAACGTCGGACGCGGCCTGCGGCCATCGATAGACGAGGAGCTCGCACCAGACGAGCGAGCTCAGGGCGTAGTTCATGCCCGGCGCGAGCGTCACGGCGCGGCCGAAGCTCGCGATCGCCTCGTCGTAGCGGCGCAGCGACTGCAGCAGGAGGCCCAGGTTGAGGTGTCCCTCGGCGAGGGCCGGATTCTTCTGCAGCGCCCGTTCGAGATGCGGCACGGCGTCCTCGCGCCTGCCGAGCGCGGCAAGGACGTTGGCCGCGTTGTTGTTCGCCTCGACGTGCTGCGGGTCGACGCGCAGAGCGTCGAGGAAGGCCGCCAGGGCGTCCTCGTTGCGCGACTGGTTGACGAGCGCCACCCCGAGGGCGTTGTGCGCGTCGGCGAAGCCCGGGTACGCCGCGCATTCGCGGCGCAACGCCGCCTCGGCGCCGCGGAGGTCGCCCAGCGCGAGCAGGCAATGCCCGAGCCGGAACGCCGCGCCGCGGCGCGCGATGCGCGGCGAGGCGGCGCCGAGCGGTCCGCGGGCCTCGGCATGGCGTCCCTCGAAGAGAAGCGTCGAGCCGAGCAGGTAAAGCGCCTCGGCGTCGTCCGCGTCGCGCTCGAGCGCCTGCCGCGCGATGCGCTCGGCCGTGCGAAAGTCGTCCTTGTCGAGCGCTTCCCACCCGGCTTTCATTCCACGATGATCGCATGGGATCATCGCGTCCATGGACACTGAGGCTCACGATGTTTGGGTGGTTTAGCACCGCCGAGGTCGATCGCTTCGCCGACTCGCTGGTGGCCGACATGATGAAGCGCGTGCCGCCCACCTCGCTCAGCGAGGCGCGCACCTCGCCCAAGCGCTTTGGCCGGATGACCGAAGTGCTCTCCGACCAGGTGCGCTCCTTCGCGCGCGCTCATCGGCCGAACTTCTACCAGCGCGCACGGCTCGGCAACCGCGTGAAATGGGCGCTCAAGGAAGCGTACTACCCGGAAGCGTTCGTCGACGCCTTCACCACCGAGCTCATCACCCTCGTCACCATAGCGGCCAAAGGGTGAGCCTCTTCCCGCAGAAGCTGCGCTCGATCGCCCGCGAGTTTTCCTTCGCCCGCGGTGCGCGCCTCGTGCGCCAGGGCGAGCCCGCCCGCGGCGCCTTCTTCATCGACTCCGGGTCCGTCGCGGCCGAGGTCGCGCTGCCGGGCGGCGGCATGCTCGCGGTGGCCGAGCTCGGCGACGGCGAGATGTTCGGCGAGATGGCCCTGATCGAGCGCGGCGTTTGCTCGGCGAGCGTGGTGGCGAAGACCGATGTGCGGGGCTGGTTCGTCGAGCGCGAGGACTTCCGCGCGCTCGTCGCGAGCCGCGACGCCGACACCCTCGAGGTGCAGCGCGCGATCACGCGCGTGCTCGCCGCCAAGCTGCGCGCGCTCAACGAAAAGGTGCGCGAGCATCCTGCCGAGGAGGACCGGCCGCCTCGCGGCGAGCCCCAGGTGGACTTATCGAAGCTCCAGAAACCCGCGTTCGACTGGGCCGCATTCCTGCCCCTGCTGCGCTTCTTCGAGGGCTTCCACCCCGAGGAGATCGACGAGCTCGCGGCGCTCGGCCGTCCGCTCGCGGCGCCCAAGGGTACCTGGCTCTTCGGCGCGGGCCAGCCGGCGGAGAGCTGCTTCCTGGTCGTGCGCGGCGCCGTCGAGGTGCTCTCGCGCCAGGGCGCGCTCGAGCGCCGCTTGGCCCTCGGCGGTCCGGGCGAGCTCGTCGGCTACCTCGCCGTGCTCGACCGCGCCAAGCACGCCGCGGGCGGCCGCGTGCGGGAGAGCGCCGCGCTGCTGGAATTTCCCGCGGCCACCTTCCTCAAGGTGTACCAGGGCGCAGCGGGCCTGTCGGTGCGGCTGCAGCACGCGATCCACGGGACGCTCCTGCGCTCGCTCGCGCGCACCAACAGTCAGCTCACACGGCTGATCAGCGCGGCGCGGCTGCGCGGTGCCGAAACCGAGGGGCGCGCGCTCGAGGCGGCGCGCGGCAGCCAGATAGTGAATCTAGTCCAGCAGCCGGACTGACAGCCGCGGACGCCCGTTCCGCGTTTCTGCGAACAGCGCTCCGTACTCCGGCAGCTCGACCCATGACGCCGTATCGCGCGTCAGCGGCTCGGAGGCGACCAGGATCGAGTCGGCGTGCTCGGCGCCGCCGGTCATCTTCCATTCGCCGTCGTGCATGCCGTAGTCGTGACCGAGCGTGTACCAAAGCGACAGGAAGCTCAGGTTCGCCTCGTGCACGCGCGCGGGGTCCTCGGTGCGGTAGCAGCCGAAGTCGAAGCAGTAGCGCAGCGCGGCGAGCTGGCGGCCGTTGGCGATGAACAGGTTGACCGAGGACGAGACCGCGATGCCCGCCGCCTCGCGCGCGCGGCGGAGGATGCCGAGCGTGCGCTCGAGCGCCTCGAACACCTCGGCCTCCGGCGCGGGGCCGCTCGGGTCCTTGAGCTGCGAGACGAACAGCGCATAGACCCATTCGCTGTCGGTGGTGCCGCGGATGCGCGCGAGGTACTGCGGCCGGATCTCCCTGGCGAGGAGCGGCTTCATCTCCTGGATACCGGCGAGGTCGCCGTTGTGCGCGAGGGCCCAGGGCAGGCCTTCGAATTGGAACGGATGCACGTTCTGCAGCGAGATGTCGACCGCCGTGGAGTAGGCGACGCCGCGCACGTGGGCCAGAACGCACGCCGCCCGGATCTTCTCCGCCAGGCTCTTCAGGTTCCGATCGAACACCGGCAGCGACGACGAGCCGTAGAAGAAGGGCTGCTCGGGCGCATGCGACGCCGGATCCCACGCGCGCAACCCGAAGCCCGCGAGGTTGAGGAGATTCAGCATCTTTGGCATGTAGCTCTGCCGCACCAGCGCGGAGTCGGGCTGGAACAGCAGGTTGTCGAGCACCACCGGCTCGCCGAGATAGAGCAGCGCACGGCACATGGGCGGCGAGCTTACACCTCGAAGCTGCGCGGCGGCTCGCCGCGCCGGTGCAGCTCCCACATGCGCAGGTAGGCCCGCTCGAGATCCCGGCAAAAGCGCGCGCTGTCGAAGAGCGGCGCGCTGCGCAGGTTGCGCCCGAGCTTGTCGCGCACCGCGGCAAGCCTGCGCGGGTCGCGCGCCAGCGCGAGCGCGAGCGCCTCGTAATCGGCCAGGCTCGTCGTCACGAGCTCCACCAGCCCGAGCGCGCCGAGCAGGCTCGCCGCCACGCGGCCGGCGAAGGTGCTGCCGAGGCAGGTGACGAGCGGCAGCCCGGCCCAGAGAGCGTCGCTCGCCGTGGTGTGCGCGTTGTACGGCAGCGTGTCGAGGAAGAGGTCCGCGTGCCGCTGGCGCGCGAGATGCTGCGCATGCTCCACGCGCGGCGCGAACACGAGCCGCTGCGGGTCGATGCCGCGCTCGCGCGCCGCCGCACGGAGGTTGCGGGTTGCGGCGGGACCATGGTCGAAGAGCCAGAGCACGCTCGCCGGCACCTGCGCGAGCAGCCGCATCCAGGTGTCGAAAACCTGCGGCATGACCTTGTAGGCGGCGTTAAGGCAGCAGAACACGAACGCTCCGGCCGGCAGCCCGAGCGCTTCGCGCGCGGGGGCGGCGTCGATTGCCACGCTGTCATCGTTCACCTGGTAGCTGTGGGGCAGGTAGGCGATCTTCTCGGTGTAGAACGCCTCGTCCTCGGGACGGATGACGACGCGGTCGGCGATGACGTAGTCGATGAACGGAGCGGCGCTGGTCCCGGGATAGCCGAGGTAGGTCACCTGCACGGCAGCGGGCCGGTAGGCGAGGATGCCGAGGCGCGCGTGCGCGGTATGCCCCTTGAGGTCGACCGCGATGGCCGGTTCGAGCTCGGCGAGCAGCCGGGCGGCGGCCTGATCGCTCATCTCGCGCGCATCGATGAAGAAGTGGAAGGCGCGCGCGAGCCGCGCGCGCGTCGCGCTGCCATCGTCCGGACCGTACGACACGCCGATCAGCTCGAAGCGTTGAGGGTCGTGCAGCTCGAAAAGCCGCGCCGCGAGGTACGCGGTGGCATGCTCGTGAAAATCGGCCGAGAGATAGGCGAGCCGGATGCGGCCGGCGGCTTGCGGCTCGGCGCGCCGCAGCGGCGGCCGCGCGGGCAGCGACTCGCGCACGTGGCGCGCCGCACACTGCAGCTGCTCGGCGTGCGAATCGGACACGGCGACGAGGGTGAAAGGCGCCGCGGGGACGCGCGCCGCCCGCACCTGCTCGCGGAGCGCGCCGGTGTGCGCCCCGAGCGTGCGCCAGTCGCAGCAGTGCAGCGCCGACCAGACGAGCGAAGACAGCGCATAGGGCGTGTCGGGCGCGCTCCGGTAGGCGCGCGCGAAGCTCGCCACGGCCTCTTCGTAGCGCTTGAGCGCGTGGAGGATCAGCCCGTGGTGGAGGTGGGCGTCGGCGAGCTCGGGGTTCGCTTCGATCGCCCGGGCGGCGAGGGGGAGCGCCTCCTCCGGGCGACCGAGGGTAAAGAGCAGATGCGCCGCGTTGGCATTCGCCTCCGCGTGCGCGGGCTCGAGCTCGAGGACGGCGCGAAACGCTGCGAGCGCCGCCTCGTTCTTCGCCTGGTGGACGAGCGCGACGCCGAGGGTATTGTGCGCGTTCGCGAACTGCGGGTGCTCCTCGGCCTCGGCGCGCAGCACCCGCTCCGCTTGCGCCGGGTCGCCGAGCGCGAGATAGCAGTGACCCAGCCGGTAGCGCACCCCGCGCCGCGACAGGCGAGCGGCCGCCGCCTCGAGCGGGTCGCGCGCTTCCGCAAAGCGCCCTTCGAAGAGCAGCGTGCTGCCGAGGAGGTAGAGCGCCTCCGGATCGGAGGGCGAGCGCGCGAGCGCCGCGCGCGCCGCGCGCTCCGCGAAGCGGAAGTCGTTGCGCTCCAGCGCGTCCCACGCGGCCTGCATGCGCCGCGGATTTTCGCATTCCGCGGCATTGACCGCAGTCAAGAAGTCGCGCGTCGCCGCTGGCCGATAATAAGTGTCCCCATGAAACCCAGGATCCGGCCGATTCCGAAGGGCAGGGCGGTCGACGCCGGGGCCCTCGCCGAAGTGCGGGAGCTCCTCGGCGACGCGCCGCGCCGGCGCGATCTGCTGATCGAGCACCTGCACCGCATCAACGACCGTTTCGGCCATCTGCCCGCCGCGCACCTCGCCGCGCTGGCGCAGGAGATGCGCGTTGCGCTCGCCGAGGTCTACGAGGTCGCCACCTTCTACCATCATTTCGAGGTGGTGAAGGAAGGCGAGAGGCCGCCGCCACCGCTCACCGTGCGGGTATGCGATTCGATCGCCTGCGAGCTCGCCGGCGCCGAGGAGCTCCTCAAGCTGAATCTGGGCCGCGGCGTGCGCGTCATTCCCGCCCCGTGCGTCGGCCGCTGCGAAGTCGCGCCCTGCGTGCACGTCGGGCAGAACCCGATCGGCAATGCCACCGCGGACAAGGTGCGCGCCGCCGTGGAGGAGAAGCAGCTCGACTGCCCGGTCGAGGCGTATGTCGACTACGCCAAGTACCGCGAGGCTGGCGGCTACCAGCTGATCGCCGACTGCCTCGCCGGCAAGCACACCCGCGAAGGCGTGACCAAGATCATGGAGGACTCGGCGTTGCGCGGCCTCGGCGGCGCCGGATTCCCTGCCGGCCGCAAGTGGCGCCTGGTCGCCGCCGAGCCCGAGCCGCGCGTCATGGCCGTCAACATCGACGAAGGCGAGCCCGGCACCTTTAAGGACCGCTGGTACCTGGAGCGAGAGCCTCATCGGTTCCTCGAGGGCATGCTGGTCGCCGCGTGGTGCGCCGGCGTCGGCGAGATCTGGATCTACCTGCGGGACGAATACGCCGGCTGCCGCCAGATATTGGAGACCGAGCTGCAGAAGCTGAAAACCGATGCGCCGTGCGCGCTGCCTCCGATTCATCTAAGGAGGGGTGCGGGGGCGTACATCTGCGGCGAAGAGTCGGCGATGATCGAGTCGATCGAGGGCAAGCGCGGCATGCCCCGGCTGCGGCCGCCTTACGTCGCGCAGGTGGGCCTCTTCGGCCGCCCGACGCTCGAGCACAACATGGAAACGGTGTACTGGGTGCGCGAGATCGTGGAGAAGGGCGCGCAGTGGTTCGCTTCCCAGGGCCGCAACGGGCGCAAGGGCCTGCGCTCGTTCTCGGTCTCCGGTCGCGTGCGCAAGCCCGGAGTGCATTTGGCGCCCGCGGGGATAACGCTGCGCGAGCTGGTGGACGAATTCTGCGGCGGCATGCTGCCGGGCCATGAGCTCTACGCCTACCTGCCAGGCGGCGCCTCCGGCGGCATCCTGCCGGCCTCGAAGACGGACATTCCGCTCGACTTCGATACGCTGCAGCCGCACGGCTGCTTCATCGGCTCGGCAGCCGTGGTGATCCTTTCCGACAAGGACAAGGCAGCGGCCGCGGCGCTGAATCTGATGAAGTTCTTCCACGACGAGTCCTGCGGCAAGTGCACGCCCTGCCGCGTGGGCACGGCCAAGGCCGTGACGCTGATGCAGGAGAAATCCTGGAACCAGCCGCTCCTGCAGGAACTCTCACAGGCAATGATGGACGCGTCGATCTGCGGCCTGGGACAGGCGGCGCCCAACCCGGCGCTCAGCGTAATGAAGTACTTTCCCAGCGAGGTGAGCTAGATCTCAATGCTGCGCACGGCCGCCTTTTGCCTTGTGCTCGGCGTTGCCGGCACGGTCTCCGCCGACGAGGCCGGTGTCCTTGCGCTGACGGTCACCGACACACGCCTGGGATTTCGCGGCTTCTCGGTCGCACCGCCTCAGGCCGAGAACTGGTACCTACGCAAAGCCGAGCAGGGTCTGTGGTTCCTCAAACGCATGGACCCTCAGAAGTATGACCCGAAGCTCCATACATTCGCCGCGACCGTATTTCTGACTAAGGCAGCCAGCTCCCCACAGAGTGCGGAGGAATTCCTCGCGCTTCGCAAGAAGCGCGACGTTACCGAGGGCGGCCGTTTCAAGCTTCTCAAGCACG
>DASQAW010000199.1:0-1761 GCA_035635495.1 Burkholderiales bacterium | reverse complement strand
GACCTGCGCCTGGAGTGTGACGGAGTACTGATGTCATGGGCAGTGCCGAAGGGGCCTTCGCTCGACCCTGCGGAGAAGCGCCTCGCGGTCCGAACCGAAAACCACCCGTTCGACTATGGCTCGTTCGAAGGCGTGATTCCCTCGGGGCAGTACGGCGCGGGCGAGGTCATCGTCTGGGATTGCGGCGTCTATTCGCCCGACGAGGACCAGGAATACTGGTTTCACGACCGGGAAGAGGCCGAGCGGCGCGTCCGCGAAGGAATGGAGAAGGGAAAGCTCGGCATCCTGCTGCGCGGCGAGAAGGTCAAGGGATCCTTCGCGCTGGTGCGCACCAAGGACGCCAAGAACTGGCTCCTCATCAAGCATAAGGACCGCTTCGCGGCCAAGGTGGACCTGACCGCGCAGAACCGATCGGTGCTCTCCGGCGTAACGGTCGAGGACCTGACCTCGGTCCCGGTGCAGCGCCTGCCGGCGGCGTTGCTGACGGCTTCCGGCGACAAGCGGCCTTTCCCCGACAAGCTCTCGCCAATGCACGCGGAGCTGGGCGACAAGGTTTTCAACAGCGCCGACTGGATGTGGGAGCCGAAGCTCGACGGCTATCGCGCACTCGCCTTGATCGACGAGCACGGCGTCAAGCTCCGCTCGCGGCGCGGGCTGGAGCTGGGCGGGGACTTCCCGCGACTGGCCGACGAGCTCGGCAACCAGCTGATAGAAAGCATGGTGCTCGACGGCGAGATTGTGGCGTTCGATGCGAGCGGCAAGCCCTCCTTCGGCGCCATGCAGAACCGCGGCAGCACAACCGAGCGCGCGGTGTTCTACTGCTTCGATCTCCTTTATTTCGCCGGAGTCGACCTGCGCGGGGCACGCTACACCGACCGCCGCCGTTATCTGGCGCAATGCCTGCTGCCTTCGCCCCGGGTACAGCTTGTGCATGCCGTGGAAGACGGCGTGGCGCTGCACGAGGCCGCGATGGCAACCGGGCTGGAAGGAGTCGTGGGCAAACGCAAGAACAGCACCTATGAGGCAGGCAAGCGCTCCACCGCGTGGCTCAAGGTCAAGGCCACGAACAGCGCGGACTTCGTAATCGGCGGGTACACGAAGGGCAAGGGTGCGCGCGCGCCGCTCGGCGCGCTGCTCCTCGGCTATTGGCAGGGAAGCAAGCTGCGGTACGCCTCGCACGTCGGCTCGGGCTTCGACGACCGGTCGATCAAGCGGACGAAGGCGTTGCTCGAGCCGCTGCAGCGCAAGACCAATCCTTTCGCCGAGGAGCCGGAGTTGAACGCGCCGACGAGTTGGGTCGAGCCCAAGCTGGTGGCTGAAGTGAAGTTCCAGGGCTGGACGGACGACCATCATTTGCGCGCGCCTGTGTTTCTGCGCTTGCGGGACGACATCGACGCGAAGGAAGTGCGGCACAAGGTAGGAAAGGAAAAAACATCCCGGTCGTCAAGCGAAGTCGACCAGATCCTGGATCAGCTGAAAACCGACAGGGCGGCGCTTACGCTTGCCGTTGGCGCACACCAGGTCCGGCTCACGCACCTCGACCGGGTGTACTGGCCCGCCGACCCGGCGCTCAAGCAGCCGGCGCTCACCAAGCGCGACCTGCTGCGCTATTTTGCGCAAGTGTCGTCGTTCATCCTGCCGCACCTCGAGGATCGTCCGCTCACCATGATCCGCATGCCCGACGGGATCCATGGGCAGCGCTTTTTCCAGAAGCACTGGGAGCAGGAGCGGCCCGACTTCGTCCAGACGATCACCGTTTTT
>DASQAW010000198.1:0-3141 GCA_035635495.1 Burkholderiales bacterium | reverse complement strand
CGCCTTTGCTGCGCACCGCGAGCGAAACGTCGCTCACCTTGTCCTTGATCGTCGCCCGCCGCACGTCGAGCGCGTCGGGCGACCAGGCGAGCTCGACGCTCGCCGCCGGTCCGGAATCGAAGCGCGCCTCCGCCCGCAGCTCGAGCGCGGATTTTGGCCCCCAGCCGAATTGCGGCACCGTGATGCGGATCGGCGCCTTGGGCTCGAGGTTGGGCGCGATCTGCGCCGCCTGCCAGATCCACGCCATCGCCTTCGGCCCGATGATCGCCTGCGACACGGACGCGCGGATGCGCGGGTCGCTGAACTCGCTGATCGTCGCCGCGGCCGTGGCCGAGGCGTCGAGGAGCTTTACCGCCGCGCGCTCGATCGTCACCGTCTTCGGCGTCGCGCGCAGCGCGGCGCCGGTGAGAGCCACCGGCGCCGGCAGCGGCTTCAGTTTCGCCTGCGCATCGGACTGCGAGATCTCGAGGCCCGCGGTCCATGCCTTGCCGGAGAGCTCGGCGTTCGCGCTGCCGCGCAGGCGCCCACTAGCCGACTCGACGATATCGAGCGCGGCGCGGTTCGCTTCCGGCAGCACGCCGCGCACGAGCGCGAGCGTTTGCGCAAGGTCGAGATCGAACTCCGCATTCGCCGCCGCGGCGCCGTCCTTCAGCGCGTAGCGCGCCTTGGAGACGACGACCTCGCCCACGGGCAGGGAGACCGCGACCCTTTCCGCTCTGACATTGCGCGAATCGAGCTCGACGGCGGCTATGCGCGTCAGGCGTATCGGCCCCGGCAGTTCCTTCACCTGCAGCGCGGCATCGGACTTCTCCACGCTGATGCCGACGCGCCACTCGTCGCCGCGCAACGCGAGCCTGACGCGGCCTTGCAATGCGCCGTTCAGCGACTCCACGCGCGCCAGCGCCTCCGGCGCGAACTGCTGCGCGTACCCGAGCGCCTGCGGCAGATCGAGCCGGTAGCCGATATCGCCGGCGATCGCCTTGTCCTTGCGCGCGTAGCTCAGCGTGCCGCCGCCGACGCTGGTGGCCCCGACGCCCAGCCTGGACACGTCCACACTGGCTCCGCTCGCGTCGGCGACGAGCTTCGCCTTCAGCACGATCGGCGCTGCCGCGAGGCGTTGCGTGCCGCGCGTCAGCGTCAGCGTCCGTGCCGTGCCGTCGAGATCCAGCTCCAGCGCCTTCGCCGCGTCGCCGCGAAAGCGGACGCTCAGGTCGACCTCGGGCAGCGCGGCCGCGAATCCCGATCCCTTGAGCAGCCAGTCGAGCCACGCCTGCCCCTGGATGCGGGCGAGATGCAGTTCCGCGGTGGATGAAAGATCGGCGTACTGGATGCGCCCCGCGAGCTTCATCGTCGTCCAGTAGCGGCTCGCCGCGGTGGCGTTGAGCTCCACCCCTTCGTGGCCGGTGCGCGCCTGCAGCGCGAGGTTGCTGATTTCGATCGGCGGCAGGTCTTCGACGCGCACGGCCACGTCGGCGTTCTCGATTTCCACCACCGTATCCGGCGCGAACTCGCGCAATGCGCCCACCAGCGCGCTCATCACGGAGCGATAGATCTGGAGCGGATCCTGCGCCGGCGCGAGCTGCGCTTCCTCCGGCACCGCCGATGCGGGCACGACGGTGAGGTGCAACGCGGGGCGCGCCAGGCGAAGCGAGGTGATCTCGGCGCTGCCGCGGAAGAGCGGCCAGAGCCGCAGGGCGACGGTCACTTCGTCGGCGGTGAGCGTGGCGCCGGCAGTCTTCACCTCGAGGCCGCTCAGCGTGCCGTGTGGCGCCGGCAGGATCCGCACCCTGAATTCCTTCCAGCGCACGTCGCCCTGGAGCGCGCTCGACAGCTTCGCCTGGATCTGGGCCGCCATGCGCGGCCGGTCGAGGAGCCGGGGAAGCGCGAACGCGGCAGCCAGGACGAGCACCACCAGCCCCGCCAGGGCATAGGCGCCATACCGGGCAGATCTCCTCACAACGCGATCTTAGGCAGCCCAATCGGGCGCGGTATTGGACCTTGGTCCAACGTCGCGCCCGCGCCATTGCAGGTAGCGTAAGGCATGCCGCGGATCCTGTGCGCCCTGGTAGCCGCGCTCGCGGGCTGCGCCAGCCTTCCCGACACGGGCGCCCGCGAGCCCTCGACCGCCCTCGCCGGGAACGCTGGCACGCGCCTCGGGCAGGCGCTCGCGCCCGCGATCAGGGCCAACCCGGGCAAGACCGGCATCTATCCGCTCGGCGACGGCCGCGACGCCTTCGCCGCGCGCGTGCTGCTCGCACGCGCCGCCGAGCGCAGCCTCGACGTGCAGTACTACATCCTGCGCGCCGACACGACCGGCGGCCTCTTTTGCGAGGCACTCTGGCGGGCGGCCGAGCGCGGCGTGCGCGTGCGGCTGCTCCTCGACGACAACAACACGCGCGGCATGGACCAGGCGCTCGCCGCGCTCGATGCGCATCCGAACATCGAGGTGCGGCTCTTCAACCCGTACGCCAGCCGCGGCTTCCGCCTGGGCGAGCTCGTTACCGACTTCTCGCGCCTCAACCGCCGCATGCACAACAAGTCCTTCACCGCCGACAACCAGGCAACCATCGTCGGCGGGCGCAACGTGGGCGACGAGTACTTCGGCGCCGAGAGCGCGGTGGAGTTCTCCGACCTCGACGTGCTGGCTGTCGGGGCGGTGGTGCCGGAGGTATCGGCATCGTTCGATGCCTACTGGAACAGTCGGTCGGCCTATCCGGTGGCGGCGCTGATTCCCGCCGCTGCGCCGCAAGCCGCGGAGCTCGTGCGCGCCGCGTGGGCCAAGCTGAACGAAAGCGCGCAGGCCGCGCGCTACGTGGAAGTGCTGCGTTCCACGGCGCTCGCGCAGCGGCTGGTCGCCGGCACGTTGCCGCTCGACTGGGCGGCGGCGCGCGTCGTGAGCGATGATCCGTCGAAGATCGTGAATCCTCCCGAGCGCAGCGACCTGCACCTGCTGCCCCGCCTGGTGGCGGCGCTCGGCGCGCCGGACGCCGAGCTGGACCTCGTCTCGCCCTATTTCGTGCCGACGGCCGACGGCACCGCGGCGCTGCGCGCGCTCGCCGGGCGCGGCGTGAAGGTGCGCGTGCTGACGAACTCTCTTGCGGCGACCGACGTCGCGCCGGTGCACGCCGGCTACGCGAAGTA
>DASQAW010000197.1:0-2568 GCA_035635495.1 Burkholderiales bacterium | reverse complement strand
GCCCGGGCTGGTGGACGCCCATTGCCACCTGAGCTACGGCGACGCGCGCAACATCGAGGAGCAGGACCTCTACGGCTCCGCGGAATACCGCGCGATCCGCGGCACCTGGCACGCCGGCAAGGTGCTGCGCGCCGGAGTGACTTCCGTCAGCGACCCGGGCGGCAGCTGGATGGTCGCCGTCGCGGTGCGCGATGCGATCAATGCCGGAATGTTCCCCGGTCCGCGCATCGCCGCGGCCGGCCGCTACCTCACCAGCCACACCGGCCTGGCGGACTATTTTCCGGCCTGGGTCGGCAACGTCCCTTCGGGGGTCGGCGCGCTGACGAAGACGAGCGCCGAGATGCTGGACGAGATCCGCCGGCAGGTGAAGGGCGGCGTCGATTTCATCAAGCTCGCGGCGAGCGGCGAGTCCGCGATCATGACGCCTGGCGGCGGCAGCGTGCCGGCATTTCGCCCTGAAGAGCTGGCGCTGATGGTGGACGAGGCGCATCGCCTGGGCAGGCGCGTCACCGCACACGCGAGGAGCGGCGTCGCCGTATCCGACTGTATCGACGCGGGCCTCGACTGGATCATGCACGGCGACTACATGAACCGCGAGCAGGCCGACAAGCTTGCGGCGAGCGGCATCCCGCTCTGCCCCGCGCTGACGCTGATCGCCAATCTCGCCGAGTGGGGCCACCTGTGCGGCTGCTCGCAGCCGCGCGTCGACCGGGCGCGCCGCACGCTCGACATGGCGAGTGAGATCCTGCGCTATGCGCACCAGCAGGGCGCGACGCTGATGTGCGGCACCGACAGCGGTTTCTCGCTCACGCCCTTCGGCGAGTGGCATGCGCGCGAGATGCAGCTCTTCGTCGAGCGCATCGGCATGACCCCGCTGGCAGCGATCACCTGCGGCACGCGCAACGCGGCCTTTGCCGTCGACGCCGCCAACGTCGGCACGCTCGAGCCGTCGAAGTGGGCGGACGTGGTGGTGTTCAAGCGCGATCCGCTGCAGGACATCCGCGTCCTGCAGGACCGGTCCGCGATCGCAGCCGTGTTCAAGGCTGGCGCGCCGGTCGACCTGGCAACGGATGCGAAAGTCGAAAAATGGCCGTGGGAACGGATCATGACCGTGTCCTCCACGGAGCTGCGCCAGGAGACGGTTCACGGCACGCAACCTTGAGGAGGAACCCCATGTCCAGGCTCGTTCTGATTCTGTTTTCGGTGATGGCTGCCTGCGCGAATGCGCAATCGTTTCCCGTCGCCGGGCAGCCGGTTTCCATCGTCGTCCCCTATCCTCCTGGCGGGCTCGGCGACATTCTCAGCCGCCTGGTCGGCTCGAAGATGCAGGAGTCCCTCGGCGTGCCGGTCGTCGTCGAGAATAAGCCCGGCGCCAACGGCGGCATCGGCACCGCGTACGTCGCGCGCTCCCGCCCCGACGGCCACACCATCGCCATCGTGCCGATGAGCGCGGTGACCATCAATCCGTGGCTGTACCCGGACCTGCAATACCAGCCGAAGGACCTGACGCCGGTGGTGCTCGCCATCTCGCTGCCGAACGTGCTGCTGGTCAATACGTCCGTCCCCGCCTCCACCATCGCCGAGCTGATCGGCCTGGCGCAGCGCGAGCCGGACAAGCTGAACTATGCATCGGAGGGCAACGGCTCGAGCTCACACCTCTTCGGCGAGCTGTTCAAGGCTTCGGCCAAGGCGCCGATGACGCATGTGCCGTACAAGGGCAGCGGTCCGGCGATGCAGGACCTGCTCGGCGGCAAGGTGCAGGTCATGTTCGAGAATATCGCCAACGCCATGCCTTACGTGAAGGCCGGCCGGGTCCGCGCCCTAGGCGTGGGTAGCAGCGCCGCTTCTCCGCGCGCCCCCGAGGTCCCACCCATCTCAAGCGTGGTTCCCGGCTTCGAGGCGATGAACTGGATCGGCTTCGTCGGCCCCGCCGGCATCCCGCGCGAGGTGCTCGTCCGGCTGAACGAGCACATGGTGCGCGCCATCCGCTCGCCCGAGATCTCCAAAGCCATGGACGACCGCGGCGCGACCGTCGTGGCAAGCACCCCGGAGGAATTCAGCAGCGTCGTCGCTGCCGACCTCGCGCGCTGGAGCAAGGTCATCAGGGAATCGGGCATCACGATCCAGTAGCCCGCGCGCGTGCCGTGTGGCTATGTTCTGGCTACACAGTCGCAAATGAAAACGGGCTGCATCGCTGCAACCCGTTGAAGTGTCTGGCGCGCCGGCAGGATTTGAACCCACGACCCCCTGGTTCGTAGGTAATCGGCTAAGCGCAGGTGATTAATTGCAGCACTAACTCGGCGCCGCCCGTTCCAGCCTTATTGCGCCGTTTTGCTCGGTGTTGGACTGTCGAGTCCCTGCAAAGGTCCCTGATCGTAAACAGTCCGCTTTCGGCCGAAAGTCAGGCGAGATAATTCAGGCTGAGATTCTTCGCGGCAAGTCGGCCGGCTTAGCTCCGATCAGAATGCACGCCGCGTAAACGCCGACCTGATGATATGGCTCGAAGGGAATCCTCGCCCAACCCCCCGTGCCCTCAAGCAAGGAGCAGCTGGATGGCACGTTCCGTCT
>DASQAW010000196.1:0-3211 GCA_035635495.1 Burkholderiales bacterium | reverse complement strand
CCGCTCGAAGGACGTGATCAAGTCCGGCGGGGAATGGATCAGCTCGATCGACCTCGAGAACATCGCCATCGCGCACCCCGCGATCGCCGAAGCCGCGGTCATCGGCGTCAAGCATCCGAAGTGGGACGAGCGGCCGATCGTGGTGGCGGTGAAGAAGGCGGGTCAGGAGGTTTCCCGCGAGGAGCTGCTGAAGTTCTACGAAGGCAAGATCGCCAAGTGGTGGATGCCCGACGACGTGGTGTTCGTCGCGGAGCTGCCGCACACCGCCACCGGCAAGCTCTCCAAGCTCACGCTGCGCCAGCAGATGAAGGATTACAAGCTTGGTACGGGCTGAAACCAGGGACAGGGTTGCGCGCATCGAGCTCGCGCGGCTCGACAAGAAGAACGCGATCACCACCGAGATGTACGTGCAGATGGCCGAGGCGCTCGCCGCGGCCGACGCCGATCGCGACGTGCGCGCCGTGCTGATCCACGGAGCCAAGGACTGCTTCACCGCCGGCAACGACCTGCAGGACTTTCTCAAGCGCCCGATCGGCGCAAAGTCGCCGAGCTGGCGCTTCTTCGAGATCCTCCCCGCGCTGCAAAAGCCGATCGTCGCCGCGGTCGGCGGCCCGGCGGTGGGCATCGGCACCACGCTCCTCCTGCATTGCGATCTCGTGTTCGCAACGCCGGCGACGCGCTTCCAGCTTCCGTTCGTCGCCCTGGGCATCGTGCCGGAGTTCGGCTCGACCTACCTGCTGCCGCTCCTCGCCGGCTACCAGCGCGCCGCCGAGCTCCTGCTCCTCGGCCAGCCGTTCACCGCCGAGAAGGCGCACGAGGTGGGCATCGTCACCGCCGTGGTCCCGGAAGGCGAAGTGCTGGAGCGCGCCGCAAAGGCGGCCGCGATGCTCGCCGAGCTGCCACCGGAATCGATCCGCCTCACCAAGCGCCTGATGAAATCGGCGCACGCCGACGCGGTGAAGAAGCAGATCGCCGAGGAGGGCCGCGTCTTCGTCGAGCGCCTCGCCTCGCCGGAAGCGAAGGAGGCGATGAGCGCCTTCCTCGAGAAGCGCAAGCCTGACTTCTCGCGCTTCTAGACGCGTACTCATTTGCGCGGCCGCCGCGGCGGCGAATTCGGTCGCGGCGCCGCTGGTGGCGGTGGACGCCGGCCACTATTCCGAGAAACCGGGCGTCATCTCGGCGAGCGGCAAGCCGGAGCTCGAGTACAACCTGGCGCTCGCCGCCGACGTGAAGGCGGCGCTCGAGCGGGAGGGCTTCGCCGTGCGCATGATCGGCCAGTACGAGTCCTTCGGCCGGCGCACGCGCGAAGCGGAGGGAGCTGCGCTCTTCGTGTCGGTGCACCACGATTCGGTGCGCGAGTGGCTGCTGCCGAAGGCGGCGAAGTTTTCGGGCTATTCGCTCTTCGTCTCGCGCCACAACCCGCAGGTCGAGACGAGCCTCCACTGCGCCTCGGCCATCGGCTTGCAGATGCGGGCGATCGGCCTCAAGACCTCGCGCTATCATGCCGACCGGGTGCTCGGAGAGAACCGGCCCTTCGCCGATGAGGAGAACGGGGTGCACTATTTCGACAACCTCGCCGTCGGGCGCGCGGCGCGCATGGCCTCGGTCCTGATCGAGCCGGGCGTGGTGGTCAATGCCGAGGACGAGCGGCGCGTCACCGAGCCCGCCATGCGCCGCCGGATCGCGGCAGCCATCGCGCGCGGCGTGAGCGAGTGCCTGAAATGAGAGCGCTTGCCATCCTTCTCCTTTGTCTCTCGCTGCCCGCGCACGCGGATCTCTACCGGTGGATCGATCCCGAGAGCGGCTCGGTCAAGATCTCCACGCAGCCGCCCACCGATCCGGGCATCAACGCCGAGCTCGTTCCCTTCCGCAATCCGGCCGCACAGGCGCCGCAGGCCGCCACCGCGACGACGGCGAAGCCGAACCCCGCGGGGGGCGCGGTGGCGGCGCTCGAGGCGCGCTGGTCCGAGCTCCTCGTGCGGCTCACCCGCGCGTCCCCCCAGGACTTCAGCCGCTCGAGCCAGGGATGGCGGCAGCAGCTGGAAGCGTACGAGGCGGTGCGCGTGGAGCTCGACAAGCTCGACCCCGCCGGTGCCGAGCGCCGGCGCAGAGAGTCCGGCAGCCTGCTGGAGCGGCTGAAGCAGGGCTTCGCCGCGCAGTTCGGCCCTACCCCGCCCGGCCAGCAGAAGTGACCACCATCCGCGCGCTCGAGGCCCGCGTCGGGCAGGAGGTCGGCGTGTCGCCGTGGGTCGAGATCACGCAGGAGCGCATCGACACCTTCGCCAAGGCGATCGAGGACTTCCAGTGGATCCACGTCGATCCCGCGCGCGCGAAGAGCTCGCCCTTCGGCGTCACCATCGCGCATGGCTTCCTCACGCTGTCGCTCCTTTCGCACCTGTCGGAGGCCACCTTCTCCTTCAGCGACCGCAGGATGGGCATCAACTACGGCCTGAACCGGGTTCGGTTCACTTCGCCGGTTCCCGTCGGCTCTCGCGTGCGCGCGCGTTTCACGCTATTGAAGTTCGAAAAAATCGAAAATAACGGCGTGCAGGTGACGTGGAATACGACGATCGAAATCCAAGGGGCCGCGAAACCAGCACTGGTAGCCGAGTGGCTGGGACGTCACTACTACTGAAAAAGGGGTCAGAGCAATTTTCCTGTAACACCTGCGCGCGTTAGTAGTTACAGGAAAATTGCTCTGACCCCTTTTTGGAGCCGTCATGAGTCAACGCTGGAAGCAACGACCGCCGGGATCGAACTGGGGCGACTTCGGCCCCGACGATCAGCGCGGGCGGATGAACTGGGTGACGCGCGAGAAGGTGCTGCAGGGCGTGGCCGAAGTGAAGGAGGGCATCACGTTCTCCTGCTCCCTGCCGCTCGACTATCCGGGCGGCACCGTGCTCAACCCGCGCCGCAACCCGCCGCGCCTCGCGGCGACGTTGCGCGACAGCGGCAGGAACAAGGGGCGCCAGAACTTCTGCTATCCGCTCGCCGAGGACCGGCCGGGCCTCACCGACGTCGTCTGCGACGACATCACGCTGCTTACGCTGCAGTACTCGACCCAGTGGGACTCGTTCGCGCACATCGGCAGCCGCTTCGACGCCGACGGCGACGGAACCGCCGAGATCGTCTTCTACAACGGCTTTCGCGCCGGCGAGCATGTGGTTCCCGCTGCCGAGAATCCCGCGGCCGAGCCCTGGGCGCGCTACGA
>DASQAW010000195.1:0-2172 GCA_035635495.1 Burkholderiales bacterium | reverse complement strand
CCGGTGCGCGTCGTGATCCCGGGCTGGGAAGGCAACGTCAGCGTGAAGTGGCTGCGGCGCGTCAAGCTCGCCGACCAGCCGTGGTACTTCCGCAGCGAGACGGCGCGCTACACCGATCCGATGCCCGACGGCAAATGGCGCAAGTTCAGCATGGTGATGGAAACCAAGTCCGTCATCACCTCGCCTTCGGGTGGGCAGCAGCTCAAGGGGCCAGGTTTCCATGAGATCAGGGGACTCGCCTGGTCCGGCACCGGCAAGATCCGCGCGGTCGACGTGTCGGTCGACGGCGGCAAGACCTGGCGCGAGGCGATGCTCGAAGAGCCGGTCATGGACAAGTGCCTCACGCGCTTCAAGGCGGCGTGGAACTGGGACGGCACGCCGGCGACGCTGATGAGCCGCGCGGTCGACAGCAACGGCTACGTGCAGCCGACGGTGGCCGACATCCGCAAATCACGCGCGATTGTCGGCTTCGTCCAGCACAACAATGCCGTGCAGCCCTGGACGGTCAGTGCGAATGGGGAGGTGCGCAATGCGATCGGCCAGGCGTGAATTGATTTTGATGGTGAGTGCAACCCTCCTTTGGGGATGCAGCAGCATGGGCGGCAGCGGCGCGCCTGCCGGCGGCGGCATGGCGGCAAAGACCGCCGAAGGAATTCCGCTCGGCGCGACCGGCCCGCATCCGGTGCAGCCGCTGGGCGACAAGCCGCGCTTCGGCCAGGCGGTGAGCGAAGCCGATCTCGCGGCGTGGAACATCGACGTGCGTACGACCGACGGCCAGGGCCTGCCGGCCGGGCGCGGCTCGGTCGCCGAGGGCAAGAAGGTCTACGAGGCGAAGTGCGTCGCGTGCCACGGCGCCGACGCCAAGGGCGGCGCGGTGTACGGCACGATGGTCGGCGGCATCGGCTCGTTCACCACCAACGCGCGCGTGCTCACACCCGGCAGCATGTATCCCTACGCCCCGATCCTGTTCGATTACATCCGGCGCTCGATGCCGATGGACCGGCCGCAGACGCTGACGGCGGACGAGGTGTACGCGGTGTCGGCGTACCTCCTCAATCTCAACGGGCTGGTGCCGGCCGACGCCGTCATGGATGCGGCGAGCATGCCGAAGGTGCAGATGCCCAACCGCAACGGCTTCATGGTCGACGACCGGCCCGACGTCAAGGCGGTGCGCTGCATGACCGACTGCAAGTAAGGGCATGAACTCCCTCGAGCGGCCGGGGTCTTCCCGGCCGTTCTTGTTTCCAGCGGCAGATGTTTCCAAAAGAAGCATTGCCATAGGCTCGGGAAATCTTGCGGCGCGCACCGCTGGAGGCCCAGAATCCGGAGGCAGAAGGAGATCCTTTCGATGAGCAAAACCGCCGCGCAATGGAACGCCACGCCGAAGTTCCCCACCAGCCATTTCGTGGACTCGCGCATCTATACCGACGAGGCGATCTTCAACGAGGAGAAGGAGAAGCTCTTCAAGCCGGCGTGGTTCATCGCCTGCCACGAATCCGAGCTGCCCGGGGCCTACGACTATCGCCTGGCGACGCATCCGGCGGGCGTGCCGCTCATCGTGATCCGCGGCGACGACTCGAAGGTGCGCGCCTTCTACAACATCTGCCCGCACCGCGGCAACACCATCCTCTACGACCCGTCGGGCAACGCGAAGCGCCTGACCTGCATCTTCCACCAGTGGGCGTTCGACTCGCGCGGCAACTGCCTCGAGATCTCGCGCGCCGAGCAGGGCTACCAGGACCGCTTCAAGAAGGAAGATGCGGCGCTGCGCGAGGTGCGCTGCGAGGTCGCGTTCGGCGGCTTCGTCTGGGTCAACATCGCCGACGATGCGCCGGGACTGCGGGAATTCGTCGGCGGCGCGATGGACATCCTCGAGCCCTTCATGCAGCAGCCGATGGAAGTGTTCCACTTCCACAAGGCGCGCGTGCACACCAACTTCAAGCTGTGGCACGACACCAACAGCGAGTTCTACCACGACTTCCTGCACTACTTTAATCGCATCACCGGGATGATGCAGCCCGGCTACTACGAGCGTAAATACACGCCGTTTCCGAACGGCCACGCCACCGTCGGCTCGATGCAGATCCAGTACGACAAGTACGAAGGCTCGAAGGAGCGCGCGGTCGGCTGGCCCGGCATGGCGCGCGGCGGCTGGTACATGGTCGATCTCTT
>DASQAW010000194.1:0-17598 GCA_035635495.1 Burkholderiales bacterium | reverse complement strand
TCCCGTGCCACTCCACCGGAGAAGCGCAGCCAGACGGTCGGCCTCGTCGCCGCCGCGGGCTCGCTCGGCACCATGTTCCTCGCGCCGATCGGCCAGCACCTCATCGACGGCTTCGGCTGGAAGGCCGCCATGGCTACGTTCGCGGCGATCGCCGCCTCCATGGTGCTGCTCTCGCTACCCATCCGCGAGCAGGGCGGAATAGCGAACGTCACCAAACAGAAGCTGGGCGATGCCGTGCGCGACGCGACGGGCCACCGCGGCTTCGTCTTCATGACGCTCGCATTCTTCGCCTGCGGCTTCCAGCTCGTCTTCATCACCACGCACCTGCCGGCGTACCTGCAGCTCTGCGGCGTCGCGCCCGGCGTGGCGGCGAGCTCGATCGCGCTGATCGGCCTCTTCAACACCATCGGCACCTACACCTTCGGCCTGCTCGGTGCGCGCCATAGCCAAAAGCACCTGCTGGCGCTCATCTACCTGCTGCGCACGCTCTTCATCGTCATCTTCCTTCTGGTGCCGGTCAGCGCAGCCTCCACATTGGTGTTCGCGGCGGCGATGGGCTTCCTCTGGCTCGGCGTCGCGCCGCTGGTCACCGGCATCATCGGCCGCGTCTTCGGCCTCACGCACTTCAACACGCTCTACGGCATCGTGTTCCTCTCCCACCAGGTCGGCTCGTTCTTCGGCGCGTGGATGGGCGGGCTGGTGTTCGACCGCTTCGGCAACTACAACTTCGCCTGGGGCGCGTTGATCGTCATCGGCGTCACCGCGTTCACGCTGCAGTGGCTGATGGACGAGCGCCCGCCGCGCGAGCGCGAAACGGCTGGGAGGGCCGCGCCGGCCGCCGCATAATCCGGCGGATGCGCAGGGTCCTTGCGCTCCTCCTTCTCCTCACCGCCGGGCAGGCCTGGCCGCAGGCGTATCCGTCGCGCGCGATCCGCTTCATCGTGCCGTTCCCACCCGGCGGCGGCGTGGACATCGTGGCGCGTGCGGTCGCCGAGAAGCTCTCGCCGCGCCTCGGCCAGCCGGTCGTCATCGAGAACAAGCCCGGCGCGGGCACCACGATCGGCACCGAGGCGGTGGCGCGCGCGGCGCCCGACGGCTACACGCTCCTCATCGGACCGATCGGCAGCCAGGCCATCGTGCATCACATGCACGCGAAGAAGAGCTTCGACATCCAGCGCGATTTCGCGCCGGTGGCGCGCATCGCGCAGGGCACCATCATCCTCGTCGTGCCGGCTTCGTCGCCGGCGCGCTCCGTGGGCGACTTAGTCGCCGCGGCGAAGGCGAATCCCGGCAGGTTCACCTTCGCCTCCTCGGGCACCGGCGCGCTGATCCACCTCACCGGCGAGATGTTCAAGCAGGCCGCCGGCATCGACCTCACGCACGTGCCGTACAAGGGATCGGCGCAGATCCTGCCCGATCTCCTGGACGGTCGCGTCGACATGGCGCTCGACAGCCTGCCGGTGTACATCCCGCACCTGAAGTCCGGAAAGCTGCGCGCGCTCGCGGTCGCCACGCGCCAGCGCTCGCCGCTCTATCCGGAGCTGCCGACGATGGCCGAGGCCGGCGTTACGGGCGTGGTCTCGCAGACCGACTACGCGATGTATGCGCCCGCGGGCACGCCGCGCGAGGTCGTGCTGCGCCTCAACCGCGAGGTGAACGGCGTGATCCAGCTCGATGACCTGCGCGCCAAGCTCGCCGGCCAGGGTATCGAGCTCTTCGGCGGCACGCCGGAATCGCTCGCCGCGGAGCTGGCCGACGAGCTGGTGCGCTGGGGACGCGTCATCAAGCAGGCTAACATCACGCCCGAATGAAGGTCGCGATCCTCGACGATTACCACGACACGCTGCGCACGCTCGAGGCTTTCCGCAAGCTCGCGGGGCACGAGGTCAAGGTGTGGAACGACCACGTGCAGGACACGGATGCGCTCGCCGCGCGCCTGAAGGACGTCGAGGCGCTGGTGCTGATCCGCGAGCGCACCAAGATCCGCGCGCCGCTGCTCGCGTACCTGCCGAAGCTCAGGCTGATCAGCCAGCGCAGCGTCTATCCGCATATCGACATCGACGCCTGCACCCGGCGCGGCGTGCTGGTGTGCTCCGACATGCACGCGGGCACGCCGTCCTACGCCACGGCGGAAATGACCTGGGCGATGATCCTCGCGGCGATGCGCGAGATCCCGCAGAACGTCGCCGCGCTCAAGGCCGGCAAATGGCAGGTCGGCGTCGGCAACACCATGCGCGGCAAGACGCTCGGCATCTACGGCTACGGCCGCATCGGCCAGGTGGTGGCGAGCTACGGCAGAGCGTTTGCCCTGCGCGTCGTCGTGTGGGGACGCGAGCAGGCGCACGCGAAGGCGATCGCGGACGGCTACCTCGGCGCGAACAGCAAGCAGGCGTTCTTCGAGGAGTGCGACATTATCTCGCTGCACATGCGGCTGGTGGACGCGACGCGCGGCATCGTCAGGGCCGAGGATCTCGCGCGCATGAAGCCGACCGCGCTCCTCGTCAACACCAGCCGCGCGGGCCTGATCGAGCCCGGCGCGCTCGCCGCCGCGCTAAAGGCCGGGCGGCCGGGGAAGGCCGCGGTCGACGTCTACGAGGAGGAGCCGGTGCTCGGCGGCCAGCATCCGCTCCTGGCGATGGACAACGTCGTCTGCACGCCGCACCTCGGCTACGTCACGCGCGAGGAGTACGAGGTCCAGTTCTCGGACATCTTCGACCAGATCGCCGCCTTCGCCGCCGGCCAGCCGATCAACATGATCAATCCCGACGCCCTGAAGAAGCGCTAGGCGACGCCCTCGACGATGCGGAAGTCGCGCTCCACCGCGTCGCCCAGCACCCTGAGCGCTTCCTTGTATTCCGGCGAGTCGTGCGCGGCCTGCGCGTTGGCGAGGCTGTCGAACTCGCTGATCACGACGCGCTCCATCAGGCCCTTCTCGTAGGCCTTCGCCGGGGTGCCGCGCACGATGAAGCGGCCGCCGGCTTTCTGCACCGCGGGCGCGGCGAGCTTGGCGTATGCCTGCCACTTCTCCTGATTGCCGATCTTCCTGTAGGTCACGACCCAGTACGCTTTCGCCATTTAGTTCTCCACAGAAGAATAATTACGACCCTGACCCCGATTAGCCTCGGGGTCTCGTCCACGATTCGGACCACGCGAGGCAGCAGCTCGACGAGGGCTTGCCGAAGCGCTCCTGCGGAAAGACCTTGGCGCGCGACGCTTCGCCGTTGACCGATAGCTGCGCGCTGCGCGCGGGGATGAAGGTGCTGTAGACGCCGAGCGGGCGCTGCATCGCGCCCGGCGGCATGGTGAGGATGAAGGGCTTCATGAGGTCCCACCACGCCAGCACGATGCTGTCGTCCTCGCTGCTGATGCGCTCCTCGACGGTGGCGAGCGAATGGCCGGTGCGCGAGAACTCGGCGTCGATGACCGGCAGCGACTCGTCGGCGAAGGGCTTGTGCAGCAGGGCCTCGATCGTGCGCTGCAGGTAGCGCGCCACGCCCGCATTGTCGGCGTAGATCACCGGCCCGCCGTCGACCAGCGGCGACTCCATGAAGAGGGCGTGGCCCTGCCCCGCGGGCGACCACAGCACGCGCCAGTGGCTCACGCGGTCGGTCATCGTGCTGCCGCCGTCGTTGGAAAGCCGGATGAACGAGTTCTCGCCCGTCATCGCGACGTCGTGCGGATCGACCATCTGTGGTTCGGCCATCAGGGTTGTCCTTCGATCTGTTTGGCGGCGGAATCGATGTGCGACCACGGCCGCGCCATCTTCGTCCAGATGTGCGTCGTGATCTTCAAGCCCGAGGAATCGTCCAGGGTGCCGGCACGCACGCCCAGGGTTTCGGGCGTCGTCTCGCGATGGCTGTAGACCGGCGAGCCGCAGTCGGCGCAGAAGTAGCGGAACAGCGTGCGGCCGCTATCCGCCTTCGTGCTGAAGCGCTTCGGCGTGCCCTTGGTGATCTGGAACCCATCGCGCGGCACGAACGCGGCGACCGTGCCGTGCGAGCCGGAGGCGCGCTGGCAATGGACGCAGTGGCACGCGCGGAGCTCGGTGAGCGGTGTGCTGATCGAATAGCGGATGGCGCCGCAAAGGCAGCCGCCGGTATGGGCCATGGCCCCTCCTCGTGAGGGCGAAGCTAAAGTCGACTGAGGCTGGCGCGCCGCACCGGCCGCGCCGTCTGCACGGGCTTCGGCGCAAAGAGCACCGGGCGCACGAGGGCCGGCCGGCGCACGGGGTAGTACGGCACTGCGGGGTAGTAGGCCGTCGCGACCTCGGGCGCAGCAGCCATCGCTTGCTCCTGCTGCATGGCCATGATCCGCTGGCGCTGCAGCCACTCTGCTTCCGTGGCGTCGAGGCGCCGGTACACGTCGATCGACTGGCTGACCACGGGCCCGGGCGCATAGGATGAGATGCGGTCGGGCACGGTCTGCGCGCGGCCCGCCACCGCACTGGCCGGGGGCGGGGCGTTCGAATAGTTGACCACGCCGTTCGCATCCACCCACTTGTACGTCTCCGCGTGCGCGGCTGGGATCAGGGCGAGGAGCAGCAAGGCGGTCCGGACCACGGCAGGAGCGTACTCCCAAACCCCTGACAAATGTGTGGCATATGGCTACAGTCCTCCCGGGATGAACGCTCCTTCGCGCCACGGCGACCTTTCGGCCCGGGACCTCGCGCCGATCCTCGCCGTGGCGAGCAAGCTCGCCGCGCCGTTCGACCTGCGGACGATGCTCGCCGAGGTGGTCGAGGCGGCGAAGCGCGTGCTGCAGGCCGAACGCGGCTCGGTCTGGCTCTACGACCGCGACACCGACGAGCTGGAGATGCGCGTGGCGCACGACATCGCGGCGCTGCGCGTTCCCGCGGGCAGCGGCATCGTCGGCCGCTGCGCGCGTACGCGCGAAATCATCAACGTGCCGGATTGCTACGCCGATCCCCGCTTCGACCCGAGCACCGACCGGCGCACCGGCTACCGCACCCGCTGCCTCCTCACGCTCCCGCTGGTCGACCACAAGGGCGTGCTGGTCGGGGTCATGCAGTTATTGAACAAGCACGACGGCGTGTTCGACGCGGCGGACGAGAGCCTCGGGCGCGTGCTCGCCGCGCAGTGCGCGGTCGCGCTCCAGCGCACGCGGATGCTGGAGGGGCTGATCGAGGGCGAGAAGCTGCGCCAGCAGCTCGAGACGGCGCGCGTCGTGCAGATGAGCACGCTGCCTGCGGCGATGCCGGAGGTGCCGGGCTACGACGTGTACGGCACGTTCAAGCCGGCGGAGCTGACCGGCGGCGACACCTTCGACCTCGCGCTCGTCGGCGAGCGGCTGCTCATCGTGCTCGGCGATGCCACCGGCCACGGCATCGGTCCGGCGCTGTCGGTGACGCAGATGCAGGCGATGCTGCGCATGGCTTTCCGCCTCGGCGCGGACCTCGAGACCGCGTACATCCAGGTCAACAACCAGCTTGCCGAGCGGCTGCCGGCGGATCGCTTCATCACCGCGTTCATCGGCCTGCTCGACCCGAAGAGCCATGTGCTGCGCTTCCATAGCGGCGGCCAGGGGCCGATCCTCTACTACAAGGCGGCGAGCGGCGCGTGCGTCGAGTACCAGCCGACCAGCTTCCCGCTGGCGGCGATGCCGCTCGAGCGGCTGCGGCCGGCGGTCACGCTCGAGCTCGCCGAAGGCGACGTGCTCGCGCTCGTCTCCGACGGCATCTTCGAGTACCACAACGCGCTCGGCGAGCAGTTCGGCGAGCAGCGCGTGCGCGAGCTTCTCGCCGCGCATCATCGCAAGCCCACGGCGGATATCGGCGCGCTGCTCCTCAAGGCCGTCGAGGCCTTCGCCGAAGGCGCGCCGGCGCAGGACGACATGACCATCGTGCTGGTGAAGCGCGCCGGCGCCGCGGCGACGCGCAGCTTCGCTCGCAGCGTCGACTCGCTGCAGGGAATCTTCGCCTTCACCCGCGAGACAATGAACGACGAGCTGGCGAAGACGGTGGACTTCGCGCTGGAAGAACTATTCACGAACATCCTCAAGTACGGCCGCGAGAGCGAGGCGCCGCTGCGCATCGACATCGGCCGGGTGCCGGGCGGCGTCGAGGTGACGCTGACCGACCCCGACGCCGAGCCCTTCGACGTCACGCAGGCGCCGCAGCCCCACATCGACCTGCCGATCGAGAAGCGCACGCCCGGCGGGCTCGGCATCCATCTCGTGCGCCGCATGGTCGACTCGATCGAGTACCGCTACTCGGCCGAGGCGCACACGAGCCGCATCACCTTCAGGAAGACGCAAACCGCCCACGATGCTGACGATTGATCATGGTCCCGCCGGCACGGTCGTGATCGCCGGCCGGCTTGACGCAGCGCAATGTGCCACCGCGCAGGCGTTCCTCGACAAGGTCTCCGGCACGGTGACGCTCGACTGCGCCGGCCTCGAGTACATCTCGAGCGCGGGCTTGGGCGTGCTCTTGAAAACCCAAAAAAGGCTAATGGCTTCCGGGGGAAAGCTCAGGCTCGCGCGCGTCAGCCCCCACCTGCGCGACATCCTCAAATACTCGGGCTTCGACCAGATTTTCGAGATCGTCCGAGGTGAATAATGCCAATGCCGCGAGTGAGAAAAGGCGTGCTCCGCCCTAGGTAAATCGGATAAGCTGGGCTCACCTTTTTTAGGGGAGGAACAAATGAACCAACAAGCAAGTCCCGCCACGCGCAAGACCACCATCTGGATCGCTCTCGCCGTCGCGGCGGTCGCCGTGCTCGGTGCGGGCAGCTACATCTTCGATATCCCGCCGTCGAGCGATAACCTCGTGGGCACGATCCAGCCGGCGCAGCGCTACCGCGCCCCGGAGCAGATCCAGGCGAAGGACGTGAAGCTCGACGACCAGGCCATCGCGCTGGCGCTGCAGAGCGAGGTGGTGGTGAAGCTGGTCAAGGACCCGCAGTTCCAGGCGCTCGCGCGCAACCCGGCGGCGCTCTCGGCGGTGGCGGCGAACATAAACGCCTTTGCCGCGCTGGCGCGGGAGCCCAAAATGTTCGCGCTGATGGCTGCTAACGCGTCCGCATTCGGCGCGCTGGCATCGAACGCACAGGTCTTCGCTGCCGTGCTCAGCAATCCCGAAAGCTTCGCGCGGTACGCATCCAACACGAAGGCGTTTTCGGCGGCGGCCAGCAATGCGTCCGCGGTGGCGGAGATGTCGGCGAATGCAGCCGCCTTCCAGGCTCTGGCGTCGAACAGCCATGCGATGGCAGGGATCGCCGCGAAGCCGCAGGTGTTCGCCGACCTGGCGGCCAATGCGACTGCGGCCAAGGCGCTGGCAGCGGACGCGCACGCCATGGCGATGATTGCCGCGGCGCCGAGCATGTTCGCCTCGATGGCTGCCCACTCCGCCGCGTTCAGCCACCTGGCTGCCGCGCCGCAGTCGCTGGCCGCGCTCAACGCCAACAGCCACGTGCTGGCCGCGATCCAGGCCGCTCCGGCCGCGTTCATCAACGTCGCCGCCTCGAACGCCGCGAATGCCTCGGCTTCGAACGCCGCACAGGCGATGCACAAGTAGCGCGATCCAGAAGGTGTTATAAAACCGCCGGCCTCAGGGCCGGCGGTTTCATTTTGGGGAGACGGAAGATCCATTCGCTGATCGCCGGCATCGCGCTGGCGCTCGCTTTGCATGCGCACGCGGCCGAGGTGAGCCCGCTTGGCCTGTCGTTCGTCGAGACGCGCGACCTGCGGCTCGTTTACTTCGATCCGACGCTCTCCTACCTCGCGCCGCACGCGGCGCGCACCTTCGCCAACTCGCTCGCCTGGCAGCGACGCGTGCTCGGCTGGGAGCCCTACGAGAAGACGACGGTACTGCTGAAGGATTTCGCCGACTATGGCAACGCCGGCGCCTCGGCGCTGCCGCGGAACACGCTGCGCTTCGACATCGCCCCCGTGTCCTACGCCTTCGAGACGTTCGCCGCCTCCGAGCGCCTCTACTCGATCATGAACCACGAGCTGGTCCACGTCGCCACGATGGACCTGGCCTCCGAGCAGGACCGGCGCTGGCGGCGCTTCTTCGGCGGCAAGGTGTTCGCGCAGGCGCCGCATCCGGAGACGATGGTGTACAGCTACCTGACCGTGCCGCGCTTCACCGTGCCGCGCTGGTACCTCGAGGGCAGCGCGAGCTTCATGGAGACCTGGATGGCCGGAGGTCTCGGGCGCGCGCAGAGCGGTTTCTACGAGATGGTGTTCCGCGCGATGGTGCGGGACGGTGCGCATTTCTACGACCCGCTCGGGCTGGAATCGCGCGGCACGCGCATCGACTTCCAGGTCGGCGCGAACGCCTACCTCTACGGCACGCGCTTCTTCACCTGGCTCGCCTACGCGCACGGACCGGAGAAGGTCATCCGCTGGCTGCGGCGCGACGAGGACTCGAAGCGCCACTACGCCGATCAGTTCGAGCACGTCTATGGCCTGCCCCTCGAGCGCGCCTGGCAGGACTGGCTCGCGTTCGAGCGCGACTTCCAGAACCGCAACCTGACGCAAGTGCGCCAGCAGCCGATCACCCCGCACCGGCGCCTCGTGCCGACGGCGGTCGGCTCGACTTCGCGCGCCTACTACGACAACGGCATCCTTTACGGCGCCTTCGACTATCCCGGCACCGTCGCGCATATCGGCGCGCTGGACACGCGCACCGGTGCGATCCGCCGCCTCGTCGACCTGAAGGATCCGCTCCTCTACAAGGTTACCTCGCTCGCCTGGGACCCCGCCAGCCGTACGCTGTTCTATGCAAACGACCACCACGCGTTCCGCGACCTGATGGCGCTCAACGTCGACACCGGCAAGGAAACCACGCTGCTCGAGGACGCGCGCATCGGCGACTTCGTCTTCAATCCCGCCGACCGCTCCCTGCTCGGCATCCGCCATGAGGCCGGTCTGACGACGCTGGTGCGCATTCCGTATCCATACACCGAATGGAACCAGGTGCACACCTTCGCCTATGGCGTGGTGCCGTACGACCTGGACATCTCGCCCGATGGGCGGCTGGTCTCGGCATCGGTGGCCGAGGTGAACGGCGAGCAATTCCTGCGCGTGTGGGATCTGGCCAAGGTGCTCGCCGGGGAATTCAAGCCGATAAGCGAATTCAAGTTCGGCGAGTCGATTCCCGAGACCTTCGTTTTCTCGCACGACGGCCGCTATCTCTACGGCTCGAGCTACTACACCGGGGTGTCGAACATCTTCCGCTACGAAGTCGCCAGCGGCGACGTCCAAGCCGTCTCGAACGCCGAGTCCGGCTTTTTCCGGCCGTTGCCGCTCGCCGACGGACGCCTGGTGGTGTTCGACTACGGCGCCGCCGGCTTCGTGCCGGCGATCATCGAGCCGCAGCCGCTCAAGGACTTGAGCGCGATCACCTTCCTCGGCGCGCAGGTGGCCGAGAAATATCCCCTCGTCACCACCTGGCAAGTGCCGCCGCCGGGGGACGCGGACGACGATCATCTTGCCACCGGTGCGTATGTGCCGCTCAAGCGAATGGGCACGCAGAGCTGGTATCCGGTGCTGCAGGGGTACAAGCGCAAGATCGGCCTCGGCGCGCACGCCCACTTCGACGATCCGCTGTCGCTCGGCTCGATCGGCGTCACCGCGGCGATCACGCCGTCGCAGGACCTGCCCGGCAACGAAAAGGGCCACGTCGACGTGCGCTACCAGTATCTCGGCTGGCACGCGGGCGCGGCGTGGAACCGCTCGGACTTCTACGACCTCTTCGGCCCGACGATCCGCAGCCGCCGCGGCTTCCAGACCGACGGCGGCTACGACCGCGCGCTGATCTACGACGAGCCGCGGCGCCTCGATTTCAAGAGCGGCCTCGCCTACTACCACAACCTCGACGCGCTGCCCCAGGCGCAGAACATCCTGGCGACCGCCGAACGGCTGGTGACCATCGAGGCGGGCCTCTACTACACCGACACGCGCAAGTCGCGCGGCGCGGTGGATGAGGAGAAGGGGTGGCTCGCCAACGCGGTGGTTTCCGCGAACGTCGCCAGCCAGAAATTCATCCCGCAGCTCCGCGGCGGGCTCGATCTCGGCCTGCCGCTGCCGTTCGGCCATTCGTCGGTCTGGCTGCGCAATGCCGCGGGCGCCGCGCACGGCGAGCGCGCCGATCCGTACGCCAACTTCTTCCTCGGCGGCTTCGGCAACAACTATGTCGACGCGCGCGTCGACAAGCGCTATCGCGAGTGGTACTCGTTTCCCGGCTTCGACCTGAACGAGCTGAACGGCCGCAGCTTCACGCGCCACATGCTCGAGGCGAACCTGCCGCCGCTCGTGTTCGAGTCGGTCGGCACCCCGGCCTTCCACCTCGCCTGGCTGCGCCCGGCGGTCTTCGCGACGGCGCTGTGGACCGATCCGGGCGACAGCGCGGCGCGCGCGCGCTACTCGAACGTCGGCGCGCAGATCGACCTGCGCTTCAGCGTGCTGCACTGGTACGAGATGACGCTCTCGGCGGGCTACGCGGCCGGCTACCGCGGCAGCACGCGCGCCGGCGACGAGTGGCTGATCTCGCTCAAGATCATGTGATGGAATACGTCCGGCCCCTGCTCGGATTGGCACCGGTGCTGTGCTTCCTCGCCGCGCTCGTCCTCCTGGACAGCTACAAGCTCGTGCGCCTGCGCACGGTCGTCGGCGTGGTCTTCGCCGGCATGCTGATCGCGGGCCTCGCCTATTGGATCAATGGCGCGCTGCTCGCGCGCATCGACTTCAACGTCTACACGCGGTACGTCGCGCCGGTGATCGAGGAGGCGCTGAAGGCCCTCGTCATCGTCGCGCTGATCCGCGTGCACCGCATCGGCTTCCTGGTCGACGCCGCCATCTTCGGCTTCGCGGTCGGCACCGGCTTCGCCGTGATCGAGAACCTCGACTACCTCGCGATCGCGCCGCAGGCCGGGGTCGGCACCTGGCTCGTGCGCGGCTTCGGCACCGCGATCATGCACGGCGGCGCGACCGCGATCTTCGCCCTGTTGGGTGTGGCGCTGGTCGGGCGGCCCTATGGCTATCTCCCGGGCTTCGCCGTCGCCGTGGTGCTGCACTCGGCGTTCAACCATTTCTTCTTCTCGCCGTTCGCTTCGACGCTCGGCATCACCTTCGTGCTGCCGCTGCTGCTGCGCGCCGTCTTCTCCCGCAGCGAGGCCGCGGTCGGCGACTGGCTCGGCCGCGGCTTCGACGCCGACGCCGAGATGCTCGAGCTCATCAACTCCGGGCGGCTCTCCGATTCACCGGTCGGCCGCTATCTGCACAAGCTGAAGGACCGCTTCCACGGCCTGGTCGTCGCCGACCTGCTCGCCTATCTGCGGCTCTATACCGAGCTCGCGCTGCGCGCCAAGGGCGTGCTGATGATGCGCGAGAGCGGTTTCGAGGTGCCGATCGACGAGGCGACGAAGGAGAAGTTCGCCGAGCTGCGCTATCTGGAGAAAAGCGTCGGCCGCACCGGCCTCCTCGCGATCCAGCCGATGCTGCACATGAGCCACAAGGACTTGTGGCAGCTCTACATGCTCGGCAAGTGAAATCGGGGTCGGGTGGGGACGGACTTTAAGGTCTGTCCCCACTAATCGGTGCCTGACCCCGAATTGATGCCGGCTACATCTTGCGGATCATGCGGTCGGGCGTGAGCTCGACCCGATCGCCCTTCTTGAACTCGTTGGTGTCGGTGTCGATGTACTGGATGTCGCCGCCGCTGTCCATCTTGATCGCCAGGCGGACGAGGCGGCCTGCCGAGGCACCGGTGGCGGTGCCGCCGCTCGCCGATGAGATCGGCGCGGGCGCCAGGATCACGTTGTCCACTACGCCGGTGCCGGGGCGATAGCTCATGTTCTGCGGCACGATCGGCGCGGCTTGCTCCATGGCCGGGCGATAGGCCGGTTCGCTGCAGGCGGCGAGGGCAGCGACGGCAAGGATCGAAAGGGATGCAGCGAGCGTTTTCATCGGCTTCCTCCAAGGGTGAAGAACCGGAGAAGCCGAAGCAAGATTTGCTCCGAGGCACGCCGCTTGCGGCGCGGCGGGCTCGGCGCCGCCGCCTAGAACTCCCGGCCGACCTTGCGGTCGAGCGAGTAGCGCCCGCCGCCGCCGAAGACGAAGGCGAGGCAGACCAGGCACAGCAGCAGCGCGAATTCCGTGCCGCGCGAGGTCCAGAAATACCCGTTCGGCATCTGGATGGTCACGACGATGACGCCGAGCTCGATCGCCATCATGAAGGCGACCACGCGGGTGCCCAAGCCCAGCGCGAGCAGGATCATGCCGACGAACTCCAGGAGCGCCACCACCCACGCCCAGAAGAGCGGCGGATAAAAGCCGGTCTTCAGCACGTTGCCGGCGGCGATGCGCGCCGCGCCGTCGGCGAAGATCTTCTCGTACCCGCTCGGCAGGATGAGGAGCGCGAACCATACGCGCGCGAGCGCATAGCCGACGGCCGGCAGCCGCTGCTCGAGCGACTTCTGCAGCGCATAACGCCCCGAGCCGCCGATCGCCACGGCGAGCAGCATGCCGAGGAGGAACGTGTGGTACTGCACCCCGCCACGCGTCCACAGCCAGCCCTTGCCGATATTGGCGGCGATGATCATCAGCACGTCGACGATGAGCGCGAGCGCGAAGGGCCGCGTGAGGACCCCGAGCGCGATCGCCAGGCCGCCGACGAGCTCGAGCACGCCGAGCGCGTACCCCATGCCGGTGGTCGCGCCGCCGAAGAACAGCTTCAGCACCCCATGCGGCACGAAGATCGCGCCGGTCGCGATGCGGATCAGCGTGTACGCGTAAGGCTCGAGCGGCCGGTACAGCCGCTCGGCCAGCGGAATGATCGGAGCGCTGCGCGCCGCCGGAACGCTGGACATCGTCTCCCCCTTTTCTAATTCGGGGTCAGGGTCGCAATTATTCGGAATCCACGATCTCGACCCAGTTCGAGCCCCTTCCGCTAGGGTACCTGCCTGCGAGCCGGAGTGCACCCGACGGTTCAATCACGTAGGACGAAAGGGTCTCCGACTGCTCGCCGGAGACCACCATATGGCGCCCACTTGGCTCGATGCGGAAGCCGCGCGGTTGCTTCTCCGTCGGCGTGCTGCTGATATAGGTCAGCTTCGCGCCGTCTACGCTGAGCGCGCTGATGGTGCTGCTCGTGCGCTCGGCAGCGTAGAGAAAGCGTCCGTCGGGCGTCAGATGCAGATCCGACGCCCAGACGTCGTTCGTGCGATCCCGCGGCGATGCATCCGGCGTGCGCGCGGTGCCGGGTACGAGCTTGCTGTCCGGCGGCAGCGCCCACACGGTGCTCGCTACGGTGAGCAGTCCGTCCCGATGGGCGAGAGCGGTGACCGTGGCGGTGAGCTCGTTGAGTACGTAGACGAAGCGGTTGTCCGCCGAGACGACAAGGTGCCGCGGTCCCGAGCCCGCCTTGAGTTGCACGAACGGCGGGTCGTTGGGTGTAAGGCGCCCGGTTCTCTCGTCGAAGCGGAACTGGAACACCTGGTCCGTGCCCAGATGCGGCACGAAGACGAAGCGGTTCGAATGGTCGGTGCGGATGGCGTGCGCGTTGCGCGCTGTCGGGATCACCTGCAGGGGCTCGCCGACGCGCCCATCCGCCGCCACCGGATTCACACTGACTAGGCCCGCGCCATAGGAAGCGGAGAGGAGCCAGCGCCCGCTGCGATCGAAGGTGATGTACGGAAAGCTCTCTGCGAGGGGACCGCTGCCAACAGGCTGTGGCATCCCCCCATCCAAACGGAAAGTGAAGGCGCGATAGGGTTTGGCGCGCACCGCGGCGACGAGCCAGCGTCGGTTCGGGCTCACGGCCATCGGCATCACGGTCTTCTCGACGGGGACGCGCGCCAGCGGCGCGAGCGCGCCGTCGCTGCGCAGCTGATACACGCCGATGGTGCCGTCTTCGGCGTTCGAGACGTAGACGAAGCTAATCGGGAACGATGTCGCCAGCGTTGGTCAGGAGCACATTGTCGCCGACTTTGAACTCCGGCTTGTCCAGGTCGCGGTACTGGAGGCTGCCGTCGGGCATGCGCACCCCGATCCTGTACATGGGCCGGCCGGACGGTTTGCCCTGCGCCGAGCCGCCTGCGGCCGCCGAGCGCTCACGCGGCGAAACGACCTGCACCTCGGTGACGCTCTCGACCACGCCGTAGCCCGGCTTCATGGCCTTGGCAGGGACCGGCTTGACCGTCGGCTCCCGCGTGACCGGGTCGCTCTGCGCCAAGCAGGTGGTTAGCGCGAGCGCAAGGGCGATGACGACTTTCACTTTGGTGGGACAGCCGGGCCGCATTTCAGGTTCCGGCGCGGCTATCATCCACCGCGCGAGGAGAGCTATGGACAGACCAGCGGTTTTCGGCAACTTCATCAACGGCGCCTGGGCCGGGGGCGCGGGCGAATACGCGAACACCAACCCCTCCGACACGCGCGACGTGATCGGCAAGTACGCGCGCGCGACCGAGAAGCAGGCGAAGGACGCGATCGGTGCGGCGCACGCCGCCTTTCCCGCCTGGTCGCTCGGCACGCCGCAGCACCGCTTCGACGCGCTCGATGCCGTCGGCACCGAGATTCTGAACCGGAAAAGTGAACTGGGAGATCTGCTCGCGCGCGAGGAGGGCAAGACGCTGCCCGAGGCGACCGGCGAGGTGATCCGCGCCGCGTACATCTTCAAGTTCTTCGCCGGCGAAGCGCTGCGCATCCCCGGCGAGATCGTGCAGTCGGTGCGCCCGGGCGTGGGCGTCGAGATCACACGCGAGCCGCTCGGCGTGGTGTCGATCATCACGCCCTGGAATTTCCCCATCGCGATCCCCGCGTGGAAGATCGCGCCGGCGCTCTGCTACGGCAACACGGTGGTGTTCAAGCCCGCCGAGCTCGTGCCCGGCAGCGCCTGGGCGCTCACCGAGATCATCAGCCGCGCCGCTTTCCCGGCCGGTGTGTTCAACCTGGTGATGGGCAAGAGCTCCGAGATCGGCGACACGCTGCTCAACGATCCGCGCATCGCGGGCATCAGCTTCACCGGCTCGCAGGCCATCGGCCGCAAGGTGGCGCAGGCCGCGATCGCCGGGTTCAAGAAATTCCAGCTCGAGATGGGCGGCAAGAACCCGCTCGTCGTGCTGGACGACGCCAACCTGGAAGTCGCCGTCAACTGCGCGGTGCAGGGCGGGTTCTTCTCCACCGGCCAGCGCTGCACGGCCTCGTCGAAGGTGATCGCTACCCAGGGCATCCATGACCGCTTCGTAGCGGCGGTGATCGAGAAGATGAAGGCGCTGAAGATCGACGACGCGCGCAAGAAAGGCACCGACATCGGCCCGGTGGTCGATGAGCGCCAGCTCTCGCAGAACCTCGATTACCTCAGCATCGGCCAGAAAGAAGGCGGCCGCCTGGCCTACGGTGGTAACAGAGTGGAGAAAAGCGTGGACGGCCAGCCCGGCTTCTTCATGATGCCGGCGCTCTTCACCGACACGACGCCCGGCATGCGCATCAACCGGGAAGAAATCTTCGGTCCCGTGGTCAGCGTGCTGCGCGCCAAGGATTACGAGGAAGCGCTCGCCTGGGCCAACGACACGGAGATGGGACTGTCCTCCGGCATCTGCACCACCTCGCTCAAGTACGCGACGCACTACAAGCGCCATGCGCAGGCCGGCATGGTGATGGTCAACCTGCCGACCGCGGGCGTCGACTACCACGTGCCCTTCGGCGGCCGCAAAGGTTCGAGCTACGGCCCGCGCGAGCAGGGCCGCTACGCCGCCGAGTTCTACACGACGGTGAAAACCGCATACACGCTTCCCTGATTTGGGGTCAGGACCAGATTTAATTCCGGTCCTGGCCCCGATTTGGAGGTTCGATGAATCCAAGAGTCAGAAAAGCGCTCGGCGGCATCTCCGGCATCCTCGTCACGCCCTTCGACGCGCAGGATCGCCTGATGCCGCAGAAGCTCAAGCCGATCGTCGATCGCGCCGTGCGCGCCGGCGTGCACGCGCTCGTCGCCAACGGCAACACGGGCGAGTTCTACGGCCTGACGACGAAGGAAGCCGAGACGATGGTGTATGCCGCGGCGGAGCACAACGCGAAGCGCGCGGTGCTGATCGGCGGCGTCGGACGCAGCATCCACGATGCGGTCGCACTGGCTAAAGCGTCGCGCGCCGTGGGCGCCGAGGCGCTGATGGTGCACCAGCCGCCCGATCCGTTCGTCGCACCGCGCGGTGTCGTGAGCTACGTGCAGCGGGTGGCCGAGGCGGGCGGCGGCCTGCCGCTCATGCTTTATCTGCGCAACGACGGCATCGGCCTCGACGCGATCGAGAAGCTCTGCAGCGTTCCGGGCGTCGCCGGCGTGAAATGGGCGTGCCCGACGCCGCTGAAGCTCGCCGAAGCCATCCGGCGCTGCAGCCCAGACATCGTCTGGGTCGATGGCCTCGCCGAGCCATGGGCGCCGCCGTTTTACGCGGTCGGCGCGCGCGGCTTCACTTCCGGCCTGATCAACGTCTGGCCCGAGCACTCGGTGGCGATCCATGCCGCGCTCGACGCCGGCGACTACACGCGCGCGCGCAAGCTGATCCAGGCGATGGCGCCGTTCGAGGAGCTGCGCGCCGAAGAGCAAAACGGCACCAACGTCACGGTGGTGAAGGCCGCGCTGCAGTTGATCGGCGAGGACTGCGGCGCGACGCGGCCGCCGTCGGCCTGGCCGCTGACCGACACGCAATCGCAGAGATTGCGCAAAGTGCTCGCGGCGTGGGGACTGCCGCTGCTGGCAGCGGCCGAGCTCTGACGATTACCGTCGTCCCGAACTGAAGGCGGGCGATGATCATCGACGTCCATCACCATCTCTTTCCGCCGCCGTTCGTGGCGCAGCTGGTCGAGCACCAGCACTACCTGGCGAGCGGCGTTGCGCGCAGCTGGACGCCGCAGATCTCGCTCGACGACATGGACCGTGCCGGCGTCGCCACCGCCATCACGTCGATCACCGCGCCGGGCTTCGCGCTGCTCGGCCGCGAGCGGCTCGTCGCGGCGAACCGCGAATGCAACGAGTACGGCGCGCGCATGAGCGCCGACCATCCCGGGCGCTTCGGCCTCTTCGCCAGCCTGCCGCTGCCGGACGTCGAGGCGAGCCTGCGCGAGATGGGCTATGCGCTGGACGTGCTCAAGGCGGAGGGAATCGGATTGCTCACCAGCTATGGCGACAAGTGGCTCGGCGATCCTGCCTTCGCCCCGGTGATGGACGAGCTCGACCGGCGCGGCGCCGTGGCGTACGTGCATCCCACCGCGCCCGACTGCTGCCGCAATCTGCTGCCCGGCGTGGCTGACTGGGTCATCGAATTCCCGGCCGATACGACCCGCACCATCGCGAGCCTGCTTTTCTCCGGCACCGCGGCGCGCTGTCCGCGGATCCGCTTCGTCTTCGCCCACGTGGGCGGCATCCTGCCGTTGATCGCCGAGCACCTGGTGCGCGCCGCTGAAGTCGACGAGGCGCTGGCGGCCAAGGTGCCTGCCGGCGTGCGCAACCAGTTGCGCGCTTTCCATTACGACACCGCGCTGCGTGCGCACGCGGTGGGCCTGTTCAGCGCGCTCCACGTTGTCGGCGTGGAGCGTCTCCTGTTCGGCAGCGACGCGCCGCTGCGCACCAGCCAGTCG
>DASQAW010000193.1:0-23544 GCA_035635495.1 Burkholderiales bacterium | reverse complement strand
CTCATGCCAGGCGAGCGCATCGGCGACGAGCGCTGGCTCGGAAGGCGCGCCTTCGCTCGAGCCGTAGCCGCGGTAGTCGACGAGCAGCCACGCGGCTCCGGTGTCGCGCCGCGGCAGCTCATCGAGCAGCCAGGAAACCTCTTCGGCATTGCCGCCGAAATAGAGCACGAGCGGCGCGTCCGGCGCCGCCTGGAAATGCCACGCATGCAGGCGCGTGCCGTCGGCAGCTTGCAAGAATATGTCAGCGACTTGCGGATGGCGGGCCGCGATCGCCTGGCGTTCCTGCTCGCTGCGCGGCCGCGTCTGAAATATCAATTTATCTTGGAGCACATAGGCGGTGAGGGGCACCGCGACCGCCACGGCGGCGACGAGTTTGACCAATGCCGCGAGAGAGCCGAAATCCATGGTTTCAGCGTAATGTTAAGGCAGGGTGAAAAGACGAGTTTCCGTCGGCGACTTGCGCTTCGGCATGTACATCGCCGAGCTCGATCGGCCGTGGACCGACACGCCGTTCATGTTCCAGGGCTTCGTGCTGAGCACGCAGCAGCAGCTCGACGCCCTGAAGAAATACTGCGCGACGGTGATGGTCGACGTCGAGCGCAGCGCGCCGGTCGAAGCGCCGGAGCCGCGCATCCTTTATCCCGAGCGCGCGCCGGTCGAGCAGGAGATCGGGCCGGCGAAAACCGCGTACAGCAACAGCCGCGTGCTGATGCGCGACGTCGTCTCGGCGGTGCGCATCGGCCGCACGCTCGACGCCGGGCGCCTGAAGTCGGCGATCAACAGCATGACCGAGAGCGTCCTGCGCAATCCGGATGCGCTGCTGCTGTTCTCGCAGCTCCGCGCGAAGGGCGAGTACACCGAGTCGCACGCGCTCGATGTCTCGATCTACATGATCACCTTCGGCCGCTTCCTGCAGCTCGAACCCGGGCAGATCGAGTTCCTCGGCTACCTCGGGCTGCTGCAGGATGTGGGCAAGGTGCGCCTGCCCAAGGATCTGCTCGAGAAGCGCGGGCGTCTCACGATGGAGGAGTTCGAGCGCGCCAAGCTGCACGTGAATTATTCGGTGGAGATCCTGCGGGCGACGCCGGGGCTGCCCGGCGACCTCGCGCGCATCGCCGCCCTCCACCACGAGCGCCACGACGGCAGCGGCTATCCGAAGGGCCTGCGCGGATCGGAGATCGGCATGATCGGCTCGATCGCGGCGATCGTCGATACGTTCGACGCCCTGACGGTCAAGCGCCCGTACGCCGATCCCGTCTCGCCCTCGGCGGCGATCAGCATGCTGTACAAGTGGCGCGGCGTGTTCTTCGACGCGCACCTCGTCGAGCAGTTCATCCGCTGCATCGGCATCTTCCCGGTCGGCAGCCTGGTCGAGCTCAATACCGGCGAGGTCGGCGTGGTGATCGCGCAGAACCTGACCAAGCGGCTCCTGCCGCGCGTGATGGTGATCCGCGACGCCCAGGGCCACCCGATGGTGCCGCACAAGCTGCTCGATCTCGCGCGCGAGCCCAAGGCGAGCAAGGACGAGACCTACCGCATCCTCGGCACGCTCGAGTACGGCGCGGTGCCGTTCGATCCGGAGGAGCTCTTCATGAAGGCGAAGTAGCCTTCGGGTCCTTCTGGTAGATCTCGCCGCCCTTCTTCACGAACTCGACCGCCTTCTCCTTCAGCCCCTGCTCGACGTAGTCGCGCACGTCCTGCGTGATCTTCATCGAGCAGAAGTGCGGGCCGCACATCGAGCAGAAGTGCGCCACCTTGGCGCCGTCCTGCGGCAGCGTCTCGTCGTGGAACTCCTTCGCCGTGTCGGGATCGAGGCCGAGGTTGAACTGGTCCTGCCAGCGAAATTCGAACCTGGCCTTCGACAGCGCGTTGTCGCGCAGCTGCGCCCCCGGATGGCCCTTGGCGAGGTCGGCCGCGTGCGCCGCGATCTTGTAGGCCATGATGCCGTCCTTCACGTCCTTCTTGTTCGGCAGGCCGAGGTGCTCCTTCGGCGTCACGTAGCAGAGCATCGCCGTGCCGTACCAGCCGATCATCGCCGCGCCGATCGCGCTCGTGATGTGGTCGTAGCCGGGCGCGATGTCCGTGGTGAGCGGCCCGAGCGTGTAGAAGGGCGCCTCGTCGCAGTGCTTGAGCTGCAGCTCCATGTTCTCCTTGATCAGCTGCATCGGCACGTGGCCCGGCCCCTCGATCATCACCTGGCAGTCGTGCTTCCAGGCCACCTTAGTGAGCTCGCCTAGCGTCTTCAGCTCGGCAAATTGCGCCTCGTCGTTCGCGTCGTAGATCGATCCCGGCCGCAGCCCGTCGCCGAGCGAGAACGACACGTCGTAGGCGGCCATGATTTCGCAGATTTCCTCGAAATGCGTGTAGAGGAAGCTCTCCTTGTGGTGCGTAAGGCACCACTTCGCCAGGATCGAGCCGCCGCGCGAGACGATGCCGGTCATGCGCTTCGCGGTCAGCGGAATGAACGGCAGCCGCACGCCGGCGTGGATGGTGAAGTAGTCGACGCCCTGCTCGGCCTGCTCGATCAGGGTGTCGCGGAAAATCTCCCACGTCAGCTCTTCCGCCTTGCCGTTGACCTTCTCCAGCGCCTGGTAGATCGGCACGGTGCCGATCGGCACCGGGCTGTTGCGGATGATCCACTCGCGGGTTTCGTGGATGTGCTTGCCGGTGGAGAGGTCCATCACCGTGTCGGCGCCCCAGCGGATCGCCCAGGTCATCTTGTCGACCTCCTCGCCGATCGACGAGGTGACCGCCGAGTTGCCGATGTTGCAGTTGATCTTCACCAGGAAGTTGCGGCCGATGATCATCGGCTCGGTCTCCGGGTGGTTGATGTTCGCCGGGATGATGGCGCGGCCGCGGGCTACCTCGTCGCGGACGAACTCGGCTGTAATCGTGCTTCTCAGGCTGGCGCCAAAAGACTGGCCAGCATGCTGCCGCCGCAGCTCTTCCACAAAGCCTTCCACGCGCTGGTTCTCGCGCGCGGCGATGAACTCCATCTCCGGCGTGATGATCCCTTTGCGAGCGTAGTGCATCTGGCTGACCGACTTCCCGCGCCGCGGCTTGCGCTGCAGGTCGAAGCGCAGCTCGGCGAGCTTCGGGTCCGCCAGCCGCTTGCGCCCGTACTCGGACGTCGGCCCGTCCAGCTGCACCGTATCGCCGCGCGCCTGGATCCATTCCTCTCTCAGCGGGGAAAGACCGCGACGGATGTCGATGCGCGCCGCGGGATCGGTGTAGGGGCCGGAGGTGTCATAAACCAGGATCGGCGGGTTGCCGCCCGACTGCGTGATCTCGCGCATCGGCACGCGCAGGGCACCGACGTAGATCTTGCGCGAGTTGGGCAGCGACTGGACCGCGGCGTCGTCGACGTGCGCGGTGGCGGCGAGAAACTTGGGATTGGCGTTCATGGCGTTTTCCTACGGCGGGATTACCCGCATCAGGTTCGAAGGGTTTGTCTCACCTGCGTCCACCCGGACCCAGGACCCCCAACGCAAGGGCGATGATTATAATCCGCCGCAACTCATTCTATTTGCCATGGACCTAGAGCAAGCGCGCACCAACATGGTGGAGCAGCAGATCCGCACCTGGGAAGTGCTCGACCAGGATGTGCTGGATCTGCTGTATGTCGTTCCCCGGGAAGAATTCGTGCCGGAGAAGCATCGCGCGCTTGCGTTCGCCGACCTGCAGATTCCGCTGGGCGAAGGGGAGCGCATGTGGGAGCCCAAGCTCGAGGCCCGCGCGCTCCAGGAGCTGGACGTCCATAAGGCCGACCGCGTTCTCGAAGTGGGTACCGGCAGCGGCTACGTCACCGCGCTCCTCGCGCATCGCGCCGCTCACGTCTACTCGGTGGAGCTGAAGCCCGAGCTCGCCGCCTTCGGCCGGAGCAACCTCGAGCGCCATGGCACGGCGAACGCCACGCTGGACATCGGCGACGCCGGGCGCGGCTGGGAGCGCCACGCGCCCTACCATGTCATCGTGCTGACCGGCTCGACGCCCGTGTTGCCGCGGGCGTTCCTCGAGCAGCTCGAGGTCGGCGGCCGGCTCTTCGCCATCGTCGGCGAGCCGCCGGCGATGACCGCGCGGCTCGTGAGCTGCACCGCGCCGGGCGCGTTCCACAGCATCGACCTTTTCGAAACCGTCGTCGCGCCGCTCGTCAACGCCGAGCAGCCGTCCCGTTTCCGCTTCTAGCCGATGAAGCAGATCAGCGCGCCCGACCTGGCCGCGTGGCTTGCCGATGCCGGCCGCGAGCGGCCGGTGCTGCTCGACGTGCGCGAGCCCTGGGAATACGAAAAGGCGCGCATCGAAGGCGCGCGGCTCGTGCCGATGAGCGAGGTGCCGGGGCGTCTCGCCGAGCTCGACCAGGACCGGGAGGTCGTAGCAATCTGCCATCATGGCGGCCGCAGCGCGCAGGTGGCGATGTTGCTGGAAAAAGCCGGTTACACAAAAGTCCATAATCTGCTGGGGGGCGTGGATGCCTGGTCAAGAACCGTCGATCCGACGGTGCCGCTTTATTAGGAGCTGGGCGTTCATCCTCGCCGCCGCGGCGTTTCCTGCGGCAGCCGAGGACCTGCTGCAGGTCTACCGCGACGCGCAGCGCTATGACGCCGTCTACGGCGCCGCGCGCTTTTCGCTCGAAGCCGGCCGCGAGCGCATCCCGCAGGGCCGCGCGCTCCTCCTGCCTACGCTCAACGCCACCGCGAACGTCGCCGCGCAGCGGATCGAGCTCGAATCGAGCAATCAGCTGCTGACGCCGGACTTCGTCCGCAGCCCGACGACCAGCGGCTATTCGTTCACGCTCAGCCAGCCGCTGTACCGGCCGCAGAACCTGGCGCAGCGCAACCAGGCCGACTACCAGGTGCGCCAGGCCGAGGCGACGTTCGCGCAGGCAAGCCAGGACCTGAGCGTGCGCACGGCGCAGGCGTATTTCGACGTGCTCGCCGCGCAGGACACGCTCGCGCTGGTCGGCGCGCAGAAGGCCGCCATTTCCGAGCAGCTGGCGCAGGCCAAGCGCAACTTCGAGGTCGGCACGGCGACGATCACCGACACGCACGAGGCGCAGGCGCGCTACGACCTGGTGGTGGCGCAGGAGATCGCCGCGCAGAACGACCTCGACAGCAAGCGGCGCGCGCTGCAGCTCATCGCCGGCAAGGAATACACGCAGCTCAAGCTGCTGCGCACCGAGATCCGCCTGCCGCCGCCGGTGCCGAACGACATGCAGAGCTGGGTCGACATCGCGGAAAAGCAGAGCTATGCGGTGCTCGCCCAGGAGGCGGTCACCGAGATCGCGCAGCTCGAGACCCGGCGCGCCAGCGCCGGCCACCTGCCGACGGTGGACATCGTCGGTTCGTACGGCACGACCCGCGACACGGGCTCGGTGCAGAGCGGCGTCGGACGCGACATCACCACGGGGCAGATCGGCCTGCAGCTCGCAGTGCCGCTGTACCAGGGCGGAGCGATCAGCTCGCGCGAGCGCGAAGCGGCCGCCGGCTATATGAAGGCGCAGCAGGACCTCGAAAATGCGCGCCGCACGGCCGCGCTCATCACGCGCCAGACCTACCTCGCCGTGATCAACGGCATCGCCCAGGTCGGCGCGCTGGAGCAGGCGCTCACCTCGTCGCAAAGCGCGCTCGACTCCAACCGCCTGGGCTACGAGGTAGGCGTGCGCATCAACATCGACGTGCTGAACGCGCAGCAGCAGCTCTTCTCCACCCGCCGCGACCTCGCCTTGGCGCGCTACAACGCCATCATCAACCAGCTCAAGCTCAAGGCCGCGGCCGGCGCCCTGCGCGAAGGAGACCTCGAGGAAGTGAACCGCGCGTTACAGCCGTAGCAGCCGCCTGCAGGCGGCGAGATGCCGCGCCGTCGCGCCGCGATGGACGGCGCAAAGATTCCTGCCCGCTTCGCTCATCCGCCGCATTTGCTCCTCATTCCCCAGCAGGTCGGCAGCAGTCCGCATTGCGGCGGCGGCATCGGCGACCTGCAGCGCGGCGCCGGCCTCCAGGGCGAGCTGCGTCGCTTCGGCGAAGTTGTACATGTGCGGCCCGACGATGACGGGCGCGCCGCAGGCGAGCGCCTCGATCAGGTTCTGCCCGCCGAGCCGCGCGAAGGAGCCGCCGATGACCGCCACGTCGCAGGCGCCGTAATAGAAGGCCATCTCGCCCATCGTGTCGCCGAGGTGCACCCGGTCGCCGGGCGCCGGCATCGGCTGGCGGCTGCGGCGCGACTGCGCCAGTTCCGCGACCTCGTCGAAGCGCCGCGGGTGCCGCGGCACCACCAAGACTAATGGACCGGCAGGAACCGCCTCGAGCAGCAGGCGCTCCTCGCCTTCGCGCGTGCTGGCGAGCAGGATCACCGGGCGCCCAACCGCGTGGCGCCAGGCGCGGCCCGCCGCCAGCGTGGTGGCGTCGGGCTCGACATCGAACTTGAGGTTGCCGGTGACTTCCACCGCGCGAGCGCCGAGCGCGCGCAGGCGCTCGGCGTCGGCGGCGCTTTGCGCGCACACGGCCGCAAGTGAAGCGAACGCCGGCTGTACCAGAGCCCGCAGGCGGCGATAGCCGCGCGCGGACTTTTCGGAAAGGCGGGCGTTGGCGAGCAGCACCGGCACGCCGTGGCGCGCGCACTGCGCAAGCAGGTTCGGCCAGATCTCGGTTTCCATGAGCACCGCAAGGCGCGGGCGGAAATATTCGAGGAAGCCCTGCGTCGACTCCGGGAAGTCGTACGGCAGATAGGCGATGAGCACCGATTCCCCGTAGACCTGCCGGACGGTCTCGCGCCCGGCCGCCGTGGTGCAGGTCAGGAGGATGCGGTGCTCGGGCAGCGCGCCGGCAAGCGCGCGCACCAGCGGCTCGGCCGCCCGCGCCTCGCCGACCGAGACGGCGTGGATCCAGAGCAGGCGCTCCGGCCGGCCGGTGCGGTAGATGCCGAAGCGCTCGGTCACCGCGTCGCGGTAGCCGGGCTCGGCGCGGCCGCGCCACCAAAGGCGCACGAGCAGGAACGGCAGCGCGAGCCGCAGCAGGACGGTGTAGAGCGCCCTCATTGCAGCGTTCGGATCACTTGGGCTGCGGTAGGCGGAAGGCCAGGCGCGCCGACGTTGGTCGCGCGAGGCGCGCCATAGATTCCGGTGAGCGCGGGATCGGAGCCGCAATAGATGCCGACCGTGCGCGCGCCCAGCGCGGCCGCGAGGTGAGTGAGCCCCGTGTCGACGCCCGCCACCGCGTCGGCGCGGGCGAAGAGGCGCGCGAGCTGCTCGATCGTCATCCGCGGCGCGACCTCGGCCTGCGGCAGAGCTGCCGCAATGCGCGCGGCGCGGGCACGCTCCGCGTCGCTGCCCCAGGGCAGCACAACGCGCAGCCCGAGCGCGCGCCCGAGCTCGATCCAGCGCTCCTCCGGCCAGAGCTTGTCGACGCGGCTGGTCATCGTCAGGAACACCGCGTACGGCGTCTCGCTCGCATCGCCGGTCAGCGGCGCGAATCCATAGTCCAGCGGCAGATCGAGCGCGTAGCCGAGCGCCGCGGCGGTGAGGCGACGGTTGCGCTCCACCGCGTGCAGCGCGCGCGGCACCGCATGGCGGTGCTGATAGAAGCGCGCCGCGAGCGGCTCACGCGCGCTCGACGCATCCAGGCCGTGGCGCTCGCCGAACGCAAAGGTGGAGAGAGCCGCGCTCTTGATGAGCGATTGCGTATCGATCACCGCGTCGTAGCGCTCGGCGCTCACGGTGGCGCGGTAGGCGCCGATCTCGCGCCAGGTCGCGCCGCGCCACCACTCGCCGCGCCAGCGCCGCAGCCGCACCGGGATCACGCGGCGCACCGACGCGTGCAGCGACGCGATCGCCGCGAAAGGCTCCTCGACGACCCAGTCGATCTCGGCGGCGGGCAGCTTCCGCGCGGCGTCGGCGACCGCGGGGCAGTTGTGCACCACGTCGCCGAGCGACGAGGTCTTGACGAAGAGGATCTTAAGCGTCGGACAAAGCCATTTAGAATTGTCGGCCGCGATTGTATGGGATAAGGATAAGAATTTGAGCGCTCCGACCCGCGCACCGGTCTCGGCGGTGCTGATCACGCGCAACGCCGCCGCGGTGCTCGATTCCTGCCTCGAGAGCCTCGCCTTCGCCGACGAGATCCTGATCGTCGACTCGCAGTCGAGCGACGGCACGCTCGACATCGCCGCGCGCCGCGGCGCGCGCGTCGTGCAGAAGGAGTGGCTCGGCTTCGGCCGCCAGAAGCAGTACGCCGTCGACCAGGCGAAAAACGACTGGGTGCTGTGCCTCGACGCCGACGAGCGCGTGTCCGACGAGCTCGCCGGGAGCATCCGGCGGGCGCTCGAGGCCCCGGTGTCGCCGGTGTACCGGATGGCGCGGCGCAACCGGTTTCTGGGTCGGTGGCTGTCGCACGGCGAGGGCTACCCGGACTGGAGCCCGCGCCTCTTCAACCGGCTGAACGCGCGCTGGAGCGACGACCTGGTGCACGAGAAGGTGCTGTACGCGGTGACGCCCGGCACGCTCGAAGGCGACCTGATGCACGACTCGTCCGACGACCTCGCCACCTACCTCGACCGGCAGAACCGCTACACCACGCTCGCCGCGCGCCAGGCCTACGAGCTCGGCAAGAGCTCGGGCGTGTTCCACCTGCTCGCCTCGCCGGTGGTGCGCTTCTTCAAGTTCTATGTGCTGCGCCTGGGGTTCCTCGACGGCGTGCCGGGCCTCCTGCACATCTCGATCGGCTGCATGAACAGCTACATGAAGTACGCCAAGCTCCTCGAGCTGCGCAAGGCCGAGCGTTGAAGGTCCTCGTCACCGGGGTCGCCGGCTTCATCGGCATGCACTGCGCCGAGCGCCTGCTCGGACGCGGCGAGCGCGTCGCCGGCGTCGACAACCTTTCGCCGTACTACTCGGTGCAGCTGAAGAAGGACCGCCTGGCGCGCCTGCAGCACGCGCAGTTCACCTTCCACGAGCAGGACATCGCCGACGCGGCTGGCGTGCAGCGGGTCTTCTCGGCGGAAAAGCCCGACGCCGTGCTGCACCTCGCCGCGCAGGCCGGCGTGCGCTACTCGCTGGAGAATCCCGCTTCCTACGTGCAGTCGAACCTGGTCGGCTTCGCCAACATCCTCGAAGGCTGCCGCGCGCATCCGCCGCGGAACCTGGTGTTCGCCTCGAGCTCGAGCGTCTACGGTACCAATCCGAAGCTGCCGTGGTCTGAGTCGGACAACGTCGACCACCCGATCAGCCTCTACGCCGCGACCAAGAAATCGAACGAGCTGAGCGCCCATGCCTACAGCCACCTCTTCGGGCTGAACGCCACGGGGCTGCGCTACTTCACCGTCTACGGCCCCTGGGGGAGGCCCGACATGTCGGCGTTCCTCTTCGCCCGCGCCATCCTCGACGGCAAGCCGATCCAGGTGTTCAACCACGGCGACATGCAGCGCGATTTCACCTACATCGACGACATCGTCGAAGGGACGCTGCGCGTGCTCGACAAGCCGACGCCGTACGCGATCTACAACATCGGCAACCATGCGCCGGTCCCGCTGCTCGACTACATCGCGATCCTGGAGCGGGCGCTCGGCCGGAAGGCGCGGCTGGAAATGAAGCCCATGCAGCCGGGCGACGTGAAAGCGACGTATGCGGACACGCGAGCGCTGCGGCAGGCGGTCGGCTTCGCGCCCTCGACGCCGCTCGAGACCGGGCTGCAGCGCTTTGCGGAGTGGTTCAAGTCCTACCATGGGTTGGGTTGAAGAAGAAAATCTACCTCTCCAACTTCTCGGGCCTGGGCAACCGGCTGGAGTCGCTGGTGATCGCTTTCCTGATCGCGGACCGCTGGGGCCATTCGATCTACCTCCACTGGCCGGAGAAGGACAGCCTGCGCATCGCCGGCACCGGGCGCGGCCGGATCATGCCGTGGGAGCGGATCGGCAGCCTCAAGCTGCGCGACTTCGAGGCGCCCACGCTCGCCGCACTCGACCAGCCCCGCATCATCAGCCTGCGCTCGACTTACGGCCCACGCGAGCTGCAGCGCGCCTTCGTGCTGCCAACCGCCGCGCGGCTCAGCGTGGATCCGAGCATCGCGGCGGCGATCCGGGACGCGTTCTCCCGCCGGGCCGGCCGCCCCGCGGTTGCCGTGCACCTGCGCCAAGGCGACTTCCACGTTGCCGCCGAGCGCTACGACGCCACCGCCGCGCGCCATCCCGCGCCCGGCGTGTGGTGGTACGAGCACGTGATGCGCGAGTACGCGCGCGCTCATCCTTCGGTGTACTTCGTCATCGGCTACAGCGGCGATGCGGAAACGCTGCGCCACCTGCAGCGCGAATTCGACATCGTCACGCTGCCGGCGGTCTTCGGCTACCGCAGCCTCCTGCCGGGCCATGTCTCCGAAGGCCACCCGGTGGTCGATCTCTTCGGCCTTGCCTGCTGCACGACGCTGCTCGCCACGCCCACCTCGAGCTTTTCGCACTGGGCCGCGAACGCCCTCGGGCCGCAGACGCGGGCGATCCTGCCGCCGCCGCAGACCACGCGCGAGCGACCGGAGTGGCGCGTCGCGGAGCTGCGCGGCAGCGTCGCGCTCGACTGGCGCGACGCGGCCGAGCGCGGCATCGGCACGCGTGCGGCGGGCGCACTGCCGGCGCCGGCGCCGCCCGTTACGGATTGGTTGTAGCGGGCCGGTACTCGGGAATCCAGGCCTGCAGGCGGGCTCGCACGCCCGCCGCGCCGCCCTCGCGCGGCTGCGCCAGCCATGCCTCCAGCTGGACAAGAAAGCCGCCGTCGTGGGTTGCGTTGACGCGTGCCACGCGCAGCTTCGGATGCGGCGTCGGCAGCGTTCTCTCCGAGTCGGCGAGCGGCTCCTCGTAGAGCTTCTCGCCCGGGCGCAGGCCGGTGTACTCGATGCGGATGTCGGCCTCGGCGAAGCCCGAGAGCCGGATCATCTGGCGCGCGAGGTCGGCGATCTTCACCGGCTCGCCCATGTCGAGCACGTAGATCTCGCCGCCCTGGCCCATGAACGCGGCCTGCAGCACGAGCTGCGCGGCCTCGGGAATCGACATGAAGTAGCGCTGGATCTCCGGGTGCGTCACCGTCACCGGGCCGCCGCGCGCGATCTGCTCGTGAAACCGCGGCACCACGCTGCCGGTCGAGCCGAGCACGTTGCCGAAGCGCACGATCACGAATTGCGTCGCGCCCTCCGGCTGCAGCGCCTGGCACACGAGCTCGGCCAGCCGCTTCGAGGCGCCCATCACGTTCGCCGGATTCACCGCCTTGTCGGTCGAGACGAGGACGAACTTCTCGGCGCCCGAGCGCTGCGCGGCGCGCGCGACGACCAGCGTCGACAGCACGTTGTTGACCACCGCCTGGAAGGCGTTCTCGTCCTCCATCAGCGGCACGTGCTTGTACGCCGCGGCGTGAAACACCACCTGCGGCCGGTAGCGGCGCAAGACCTCGCCCACGCGCAGCTCGTCCTTCGCATCGCCGATGACGGCGCTCAGCGCCAGGGCGGGAGAGCGGTCGCGGAATTCCTGCTCGATGCTGTAGAGCGCAAACTCGGAAAGCTCGTAGAGCACCAGACGGCGCGGCGCATAGCGCGCGATCTGGCGGCAAAGCTCGGCGCCGATCGAGCCGCCGGCGCCGGTCACGAGCACGGTGCGGTCGGTGAGCAGCGTATGCAGCCCGGCGTCGTCGAGCTCGACCGGATCGCGCCCGAGAAGGTCCTCGAGCTCGATCGGCCGCAGCGCCGAGACGTTGACCTTGCCCGAAACGATGTCGGAGAGCGCGGGCACCGTCATGACCGCAATGCCGGCGCGGTTGCAAAGCGCGACCACGCGCTGGCGCTCCTGGTGCGTCGCGCCCGGCATGGCGATGACGACTTGCGTGACGCTCAGCCGCTCGGCGATGCCCGCCAGGCCCTCGACCGGGCCGAGCACCTTGACGCCGAAGAGCTCGGCGCCGCGCTTCTGCGCATCGTCGTCGAGCAGCCCGACGACGCGCCACTGCGTGCTCGCATCGAGCTCCTTCAGGAGCGCCGCGGCGGCGCTGCCCGCGCCGATGACCAGCACCGGCGCGGCCTGCGGCTTGGCGACGATGGCGAGCAGCCGTCCCTCGCGCCAGGCGCGATAGCCGAGCCGGCTGCCGCCCATCACGACGGCAAGCAGCAGCGGCGTCATCAGGTAGACCGAGCGCGGCACGCCTTCGCCGCGGTCGAGCAGCGTGATCAGCGCCGGCACCGCCAGCGCGGCGATGCCGACCGCGACCAGGATGTTGCGCAGGTCCGGCAGGCTCGCGTAGCGCCACAGCCCGCGGTAGAGGCCCAGCGCCGAAAACACCGCCACATGGACCGCGAGCACGATCGGCAGCCGCGCGAGCATGATCTCGGCGAACTCGTGCGGCACGTCGAGGTTGAAGCGCAGCCAGTACGCGGCCATCCATGCGAGCGCCGCCGCGGCGACGTCGTGCAGGAAGACGATGACACGGCGCAGGTTCAATTCGCCGTCCGCCGCTCGTGGCGCGACCAGCGCACGTCGATCCATACCGCGGCCGCGGCGAGCACCAGCAGCGCCGCGCCGATCGCGCCGGCCTGCACCGGCGCCGCCGCATCGCGGGCGTAGAGAGCCGCTGCGGCGCAGGCGAGCATCAGCCCGTAGCCGGTCAACGCCGCGCCGCGGTGGCCGGCGCCCAGCCGCACGAGGCGCTGGTAGTAGTGCTCGCGGTGCGCGTGCCACACGCGCTCGCCGCGCGCAAGGCGCCTGAGCAGCGTGAGCGTCGCATCGCCGATGAACGGCGCGAACACCACGAGCGGGAACCAGAGCGGCCAGAGGTCGTCGCGCCAGCCGACCAGGCCGAGCGACGCGGCGAGAAAGCCGAGCGGCACCGCGCCGGCGTCGCCGAGGAAGATGCGCGCCGGCGGGAAGTTGAGGAGCAGGAACGCGCCCGCAGCAGCCGCGAGCGCCACGCTGAGCGCCGCGAGCTGCGCGTGCCCCGCCAGCGCGGCCGCGGCGGCGTAGGCGCCGAAGCCGATCAGCGCCATGCCGCCGGCGAGGCCGTCGGAGCCGTCCATGAAGTTGTAGAGGTTGGTGATCCAAGCCACGGCGAGGGCGAGAATCACGAGCGCGAGCGGCTGCATCGGGCTCATCAGGTACCACACGATGATGCCGGCTGCCGCCAGGTGCGAGGCGAGCCGCAGCGCCGTGGGCAGGCCGCGCAAGTCGTCGGCGAAGGACAGCACGGCGAGCGCCGCCGCGAGCGCGAGCGGCAGCCACAGCGCGGTCGCGCCGAAGGCCAGGCTCGCGGCAGCGCCGGCGAGGAGCGCGATGCCGCCGGTGCGCGGCACCGGGCGCTCGTGCAGCGAGCGCTCGTTCGGCTGGTCGAGCGCTATGCGCGCGAATTGGGCGAGCAGCAGGCGAAGCGCCGCGAACGTCACGGCGAAGGAAATGAGCGCGAGTGCCCCGAGCATCGGGGCGATTCTAGCGGGCGCGGTACCACGCCGCCGTGGCGTGCAAGCCCTGCTCGCGCGTAAAAGGCGCGCGCCAGCCCAGCCGCTCGCGCATCGCACGATCGTCTACCGCAAGCGAGCCGGCGAGCTTGCCGGGAAGCAGCGCCGGCGGAAAGCGCAGGAGCCGTGCCGGCCGCCCGAGCGCCTGGCCGAGCTCGCGGCAAAGCTGCGGCGTCGAAACCGGGGCGCCGTCCGAGACCAGATAGGTACCCTCAGCACCGAGGCAACGCAGGATGGCATCGACGAGGTTGCCGACGTAGAGCAGGCTGCGCCGGTTGTCGATCGCCGCGAGCGGCAGCGGCCAGCCGCGGGCGATCGCGCGCATCAGCGCCAGGAAGTTCGCCTTGACGCCGGGGCCGTAAACCAGCGGCGGCCGCAGCACCGCGAGGCGCAGGCCGCCGATCGCGTGCAGCGCTTCCTCCGCCCGCGCCTTGCTCTCGGCGTACGCATCGCCGGGCGCGATGGGCGAGCGCTCGGTGAACGGCGCCTCCGACGCTTCGCCGTGCACCTTCACCGAGCTCAGGAACACAAAGCGCGCCCCGGCCGCCGCGGCCTCGCGCGCGACGCGCTCGGCGAGGCGCACATTCACGTCCTGCAGTTCCTCGCGGCTCGCGCGGCGATGCGCGATCGCGGCGAGATGGACCACCGATTCCGCGCCCGCCAGGGCCGGCTGCACGTCATGGCCGGCGCGGCGCAGCTCGGCCACGAGCGCGCCGCCTATGAAGCCGCCGGCGCCGGTGACATGCACCTTCATTGCCCGACGACGAACTCCAGCGCCTTCGCCGGATATTTCGACAGGATCTTGAGGTAATTCGTCGCGATGCCGTTCTCGCGGCAGGCGCGCAGCACCTCGCGGTTGAGCGTGAGCGTGCTGCGCCAGCCACGCGTGCTGACCCCGCCGAGGCGCATCCTGACGAGCACCTGCGGCAGGTAGGCGTAGCGCAGCCTGCCGCTCGAGAAGATCCGCGCCACGAACTCGAAATCCGCCGCGATGCGATAGTCGGTCTTGAAGCTGCCGCGCTCGCGATACACGGCGCGGCGCACGAAGAGCGCCGGGTGCGCCGGCATCCAGCCCCAGGCAATACGCGACGGGCGGAACCGCCGCGAGGAGTACACGCGGACGATCCGATCGAGGTCGTCGCCGCGCACGAACGCCACGTCGCCGTAAAGGGCATCGAGCGATTCGGCCTGCATGCGGCCGGCGACGGTGCTGACGACGTCGTCGCGCGCGAAAACGTCGTCCGAGTGCAGGAAGCCGATGACCTCGCCCGTGGCGGCGGCCAAGCCCTTGTTCAAGGCATCGTAAATGCCTTTGTCCGGCCCGGGGATGAGCTTCGCCAGCGAGTCGCGGTACTGGGCCAAAACCTCCAGCGTGCCGTCGGTGGAGCCGCCGTCGACGACGATGTGCTCGATATCGGCTCCCGTCTGGCGGCGCACCGCGGCGAGCGCATCGCCGATCGTATCGCGGCGATTGAGGCACGCCGTGATGATGCTGACTCTCAGGCGTGTCGCTCGTACCACTCGTACGCGGCGCGAAATCCTTCCTTCGGCGCCGTGCGCGCCGACCAGCCGAGCGCGCGCAGCCGCGAGACGTCCATGACCTTGCGTGGCATGCCGTCGGGCTTCGAGCGGTCGTAGGTGAAGCCGCCGCGCCAGCCCGCCGCTTCGGCGATCAGCTCGGCGAGCTCGCGGATGGTCATGTCGGACCCGGTGCCGACGTTGATGTGCATGTCGTCGGAGTAGTTCTTCATCAGAAAGATGGCGGCATCCGCCAGATCGTCGACGTAGAGGAACTCGCGCTTGGGGGTGCCGGTCCCCCAGATCTCGATCGAGCGCTCGCCGCGCGACTTCGCCCGATGCACCTTCACTTGCAGCGCTGCCGCGACATGCGACGACTCGGGATCAAAGTTGTCGCCCGGCCCGTACAGGTTCGTCGGCATGACGCTGATGAAGTCGCAGCCGTATTGCCGGCGGTACGCCTGGCAGAGCTTCATGCCGGCGATCTTCGCCACCGCATACCACTCGTTGGTCGGCTCGAGCGGCCCGGTGAGCAGCACCTCCTCCTTCATCGGCTGCGGCGCGAGGCGCGGGTAGACGCACGAGGAGCTGAGGAACAATAGTTTCTCCACACCCGCCTGGCGCGCCGCCTGGATGATGTTCGTCTCGATCGCGAGGTTGTCGTAGATGAACTCCGCCGGGCGCGAGCTGTTGGCCAGGATGCCGCCTACCCTCGCCGCGGCGAGAAACACCGCCTGCGGCCGCCGTTCGGCCAGCCACGCCTCGACCGCTGCCTGCCGGCGCAGGTCGAGCTCATCGCGCGGAGCGGCGAGGATCTCGCAGTCCTCGCTCTTCAGCCGCCGCATGATCGCCGAGCCCGCCATGCCGCGATGCCCGGCGACCCAGACGCGTTTTCCCTTCAGGGGATAGGTCATTCGTGCTGGTCGAAGGTGCGGTAGCCGTGCTTCTTCACCAGGCTCTCGCGCTCGGCTTCGCGCAAGTCTTCGCGCGCCATCTCCGCGACAAGCTCCTTGAAGCGCACACGCGGCTGCCAGCCGAGGCGCGCGCGCGCCTTGGATGCATCGCCAAGCAGCGTGTCGACCTCTGCCGGGCGGTGGTACCGCGGATCGATCGCCACGATGCAGCGGCCGCTGGCATCGAGTCCTTTCTCGTCGCGCCCCTTGCCGGTCCAGTTGACGCGCAGGTCGAGCTCGGCCGCCGTCGCCTCCACGAACTCGCGCACGCTGTGCTGCTCGCCGGTGGCGATGACGTAGTCGTCGGGCTGCGCCTGCTGCAGCATCAGCCACTGCGCCAGGACGAAATCGCGCGCATGCCCCCAGTCGCGGCGCGCCTCGAGGTTGCCGAGATAGAGGCAGCTTTGCAGGCCGACCTTGATGCGCGCGAGCCCGCGCGTGATCTTGCGCGTCACGAACGTCTCGCCGCGGATCGGCGACTCATGGTTGAAGAGGATGCCGTTGCAGGCGTACAGGCCGTACGCCTCGCGGTAATTCACCGTGATCCAGTACGCGTAGAGCTTGGCGACGCCGTACGGCGAGCGCGGGTAGAAGGGCGTCGTCTCGCGCTGCGGCGACTCGCGCACCTTGCCATAGAGCTCGGAGCTCGACGCCTGGTAGAAGCGCGTCTTCTTCTCCAGGCCGAGGATGCGTATCGCCTCGAGCACGCGCAGCGTGCCCAGGCCGTCGGAATCGGCGGTGTATTCCGGCTCCTCGAACGACACGGCGACGTGGCTTTGCGCGGCCAGGTTGTAGATCTCGTCGGGCTGCGTCTGCTGGATGATGCGGATCAGGCTCGACGAGTCGGTCATATCGCCGTAGTGCAGGAAGAGGCGCCGCTGCGGCTCGTGCGGGTCCTGGTAGAGGTGGTCGATGCGCTGCGTGTTGAAAAGCGAGGCGCGGCGTTTCACGCCGTGCACGAGGTAACCCTTCTCCAGCAGCAGCTCGGCCAGATAGGCGCCATCCTGGCCGGTGATGCCGGTGATGAGAGCGGTTTTTGCCGTCACCGGCGCATTCTATCGGTCATCGCGCGACGGCCCACGCCATGGCGGCGAGCGGCACCAGGGCGCGGAAGGCTCGCGGATGGAAGATCTCCGAGATGCCAGCCGCGTCCGCCGGCGCTCCCGCGGCGCGCGTACGGCCGAGGCTCGACGCCATGCGCAGGTCCCACAACCAGCGCTCGCGCAGCGAGAGCCGCCCTGCCAGCCGCGGCAGCATCTCGCGGAAAAGGCGCCGCTTGTCCTCGATGATGCTGCCGGCGTGGATATTGCCTCGCGTGGCCTGCGCGGAATGCAGGCGCACCGAGCAGAGGGGCTCGGCGACGTACGCGAGCCCGCCGCCGCGCAGGAGGTGGCACCACATTTCCACGTCGAGCGCATGCTCGTAGCGCGCATCGAAGCCGCGCGCCGCTTCGCGGCGCCGGAAGAGCACGGCGGTCGGCTCGCCGATCGTGTTGCCGCGCACGAAGAGCTCGCGGGTCATCGTCTCGCCGTCGATCAGCGCCGGGCGGCGCCGCGTGCCCACCACGCGCACGGGCTTCAAGTCATCGTCGACCATCCGGCGCGCGCAGGCGGACAGCGCTACGCCGGGCCGCGACAAGGCCTCGAGCAGCCTCGCAGCACAATCGGGCTCGAGCCAGTCGTCGTCGCAGAGGAACTTGACGTACTCGCCGCGTGCTTCGGCGATGCAAGCGCTGAAGTTGCGCGCCATGCCGAGATTCTCGGCGTGCCGCAGCAGGCGGATGCGCCGGTCGGCGCCTGCCGCCTCGCGCACCATCGCTTCGGTGCCGTCGCTCGAATGATTGTCGACGACCACGATCTCCGTATCGCGATACGTCTGCGCCTGCGCCGACGCAATCGCCTTCGCCAGCGTGGCGGCGCGGTTATAGGTCGGAATGCAGATGCTGATCATGCGACGAGCTGCGGCACTTCGGTGCGCGGCCGTCCATCCGGGTAGCGCCGCCAGGCGCGAAATGCGAGCTGCTCCCGCAATGCCGGGGAACCCTCCTCATAGGCGCGGGTGCGGTTGTCCGCAACCAGCAGATTTTCCTGCTGCGAGATCCAGAATGTCCGCGCCTGCGGCCATTCGGGCGGCTCGTAGCTGCGGCCGTCGGCGCCGACGACGAGCGCCTGCAGCCCTGCCGCGATGATCTGCGGCGTCATGCCCTGGCGGCTGCTTTCGAAGCGAAAGGCGTCCCATTTGCGCAGGAAGGTCTCCGTGCGCAGGCCGCTCATCACCTCGCGCGCGACCATGAACGCGTTCGTGCGCACGTGGTAATTCGGAAACTCGGGGAACTGCCGTCGAATCGCCAGCAGGTAACGTACATCGCGATACAGCGGCAACAGCGGCCGCACATAGGCCGGCAGGTCAGGCCGCCGCGCGCGCCTGAAGTCGCGATGGTCGCTGGCCAGGCTCTGCCATGACGCCGTCGCGCCGACGATGCCGACGCCGGGCCGCTGGGCATGGCGGTAAAGCATTTCCACCCAGCCGGCGACGAGGATGCGGCTGAAGGAATTCAGGAATACGAAGTACCGGTACAGCTGCTCGCGCGCCACCTTCATGTAGGGCCGCACGTCGTAGCCGAAATCGCGCACGAAGCTGCGCTTGTGCGGCACGCCCTCCAGCAGCGCGTCGTAGGGCGCGAGCTCCGCGCGCGAGAAGCCCTTGAAGATGAGCAGCAGCTCGTGCGGCACGCCGGCCGGGTGGCGGTGGTAGGACTCGAGGAAGCTCTGAAAGGTGCCGATGTCGTTCGCGCGGCGCACGAGATGCGCGACGCAGATTTCCCCGGCGGTCACGGATACCTTTGCTCCAGGTAGCGCTCGAGCGCATCGCGCCACGGCGGCAGCACGATGCCCAGGGCGCGCGCCTTGTTGTTGCCCAGGACCGAATACAGCGGCCGGCGCATCGCTCCCGTCACGCCGCCGCGGTCGACCGGGACCACTTTCGCCGGCAGGCGCAGGATTTCGACGATGGCGCAGGTGAGCTCGTACCAGCTGCACTGGCCCTCGTTCACGAGGTGGTAGATCCCCGGCTGCAATCCAGGATGCTCGGCCAGCGCGAGCACCGCGATGCTCAGATCGTGCGTGGATGTTGGCGCGACGATCTGCTCGCACGCCATCTCGATCGTCTTGCCGGCCCGGCCGTCGGCGACCCGGCCGTCGACGAAGTTGCCGCCCTTCGAGCGCGCCCCTGATTGGCCGTAGAGGCCGCAGGTGCGCACCACAATCGCGTGCTTCGGCGCAGCCGCGAGCGCCGCGTGCTCGCCCGCCAGACGCGTGATGCCGTAGACCTGCAGCGGCTGCGGCCGGTCGTCCTCGGCCCACGGCGTGCGCTTGTCGCCGCCGAACACATAGTCGCTGCTGAACGTGATCAGGCGGGCTCCCGCAGCCGCGCACGCGGCGGCCAAGTCGCGCACCGCAATGCAATTCACCCGAAACGCTTCCTCGGGCTTTTCCTCGCACTGCGGGACGTTGTGGAAGGCGGCGCAATTGATGACGAGCTCGGGCCGATGCCGGGCCAGGGCCGACGCAACGTCCGCCTTGCGCGTGATGTCGAGCTCATCGCGGCTCGGGGCCGCGATCTCATGGCGGCTGTTGTTGCGCAGGAGATCGCCGCCGAGCTGTCCCGTGCGGCCGATGAGCAGGATGCGCATGTCAGAGCGCGAAGCGCGGAAAGCCGCGGTCGCGCTCCGAAATGCGCGGGTTCGGCAGCGGCCACTCGATGCCGAACGCCGGGTCATCCCATCTCACGCCGCGCGCGGCATCGGGCTCGTAGAACTCGGACATCAGGTAGAGCAGCTCCGCATCGTCGGTCAGCGTCTGGAAGCCGTGCGCGACCCCTTCGGGGATGTACAGCGCGCGGCGGTTCTCGGCCGTCAGCTCGACGCCGTGCCAGCGCTTGAACGTCGGCGAATCCCGGCGCAGATCGACGATCACGTCCCACACCGCTCCTTGCGTGCAGCGTACGACCTTGGCCTCCTCGTGAGGCGCAGCCTGGTAATGCATGCCGCGCAGCGTCCCGCGCTTCGCATTGAACGAGACGTTGCATTGCGCGATGCGCGGGTTGAGGCCGTGCTCGGCGAATTCGTGCTGGCAGAACGAGCGGGCGAAGAAGCCGCGCTCGTCCTCGCGCCGGTCGAGGTCCAGCACATGGGCGCCCGCGAGCGGCGTGGCGGTGAAGATCAAGGCAGGACGGTGACCTCGGGGATCGGCACGACGAAGCGGCCGCCCCAGTCGCGGATATAGCCCACCTGCTGCACGATCTCGTCCTGCAGATTCCACGGCAGGATGAGCACGTAGTCGGGCCGGGCCTCTCTCAGCTTGTCCGGATGGAAGATCGGCAGCCGGGTGCCGGGCAGGAAGCAGCCCTGCTTGTGCGGGCTGCGATCCACCGTGAAGTCGAGAAAATCGGCGCGCACGCCGCAATAGTTGAGCAGCGTGTTGCCTTTCGCCGGCGCGCCATAGCCCGCGATGCGCTTGCCTTCGTTCTTGGCCTTCACCAGGAACTCGAGCAGCCGGCGCTTGGTGCGCTTCACCTTGTCGTCGAACGCCTCATAGGTTTCCAGCCGGTCAAGCCCCGCTCGACCCTCCTTCGCGCGCAGCGCGGGCACGGCAGGTCCGACCGGCTTCGAGGCGTCCTCGGCATGGCGCGCGAAGATGCGCAGCGAGCCGCCGTGCGTCGGCAGCTCCGCGACGTCGAAAAGCACCAACCCATGGCGCGCGAAAACTTTCTCCACGGTGAGGAACGACAGGTAGGAGAAGTGCTCGTGGTAGATCGTGTCGAACTGGTTCTGCTCGATCAGGTTGAGGAGGTGCGGGAACTCCATCGTCACCACGCCTTGCGGGCCGAGCACGAGCTTCAGCCCCTGCACGAAATCATTGAGGTTCGGCACATGCGCAAGCACGTTATTGCCCAGCAGGAGGTCGGCGCGCTTGCCCTCCAGCGCGAGATCGTCGGCGAGGCGGGTGCCGAAGAAAGCGACCCGCGTGCGCACGCCTTTCTGCTCGGCGGCGCGCGCGCAGTTGCCGGCGGGCTCGATGCCGAGCACCGGCACGCCGCGCTGCACGAAATACTGCAGCAGGTAGCCGTCATTGGACGCGATCTCGACGACCAGGCTCTTCGCGCCGAGCGCGAAGCGCCGCGACATCTCCTCGACGTAGCGGCGCGAGTGCTCGAGCCAGGTGTCCGAGTAGGACGAGAAGTAGGCGTACTCGTCGCTGAAGATGTGCTCCGGCGGCTCGAACTCCTCGAGCTGCACCAGGAAGCACTTCCCGCACACCCAGACGTGCAGCGGATAGAACGGCTCGTGGCGCGCGAGCTGCTCGGGCTTCAGATACGAGTTCGAGAGCGGCGACAGGCCGAGGTCGCAGAACGTCACCTCGAGCGGGCTTCCGCAGAAGCGGCAGCTCGCCCTGCTCACGCGGCGACCATCTCGGCGTAGCGCGCGATCTGCGCGAGCGTGACTCGCCGCATGTCCTGCCGGCCCAGAAACGCCTTGTACCAGTCCACCGTCCACGCGAGCGCCTCGTCGAGCGCGAGGCGCGGTTGCCACGCGAGGCGCTTGCGCGCCTTTGCCGAGTCGAGCCTGAGCAGGACCGCCTCGTGCGGTTGCGAGCCCGGGTCGCGCTCCCAGCGCAGGCCGTCGCCCCACAGCTCGACCACCCGCTCCACCACCTCGGCCACGGACCGTGCATCGCTCTTGTCCGGCCCGAAATTCCACGCCTCCGCCAGCCGCGCCCCGTCCGCATAAAGGCGCTCGGCGAGCAGGAGATAGCCGGCGAGCGGCGCGAGCACATGCTGCCAGGGGCGCACGGCCTTCGGGTTGCGGATGCGCACCGGCTCGCGCGCGGCGGCCGCGCGATAGATGTCCGGAATCAGCCGGTCCTGCGACCAGTCGCCGCCGCCGATGACGTTGCCGGCGCGCGCGGAAGCGATGCCCGCTTTCGACGCCTTGAAGAATGAATCCCGGTACGCCGCGGTCACCAGCTCAGCGCAGCCTTTGCTGCTGCTGTAGGGATCGCGGCCGCCCATCGGGTCCGCCTCCGCATAGGCGTGGCCCGACTCCCGGTTGTCGTAGCACTTGTCGCTGGTGACGACGACCACCGCCCGGACGCTCGCGGCCGAGCGCGCCGCCTCGAGCACATGCGCCGTGCCCATCACATTGGTAGCGTACGTCTCGACCGGCTGGGCGTACGACTGCCGCACGAGCGACTGCGCAGCCAGGTGGAAAACGATCTCCGCGTCGTGCATGGCCTTCTGAACGGCGCCCAGATCGCGCACATCGCCTCGCCCGTCACGCACCGACTCCCTTACCCGCGCGGCCTCGAACAGGCTCGGCGACGTGGGGACGTCGAGCGAGAACCCGCTCACCTTGGCGCCGAGCGAATCGAGCCACAACGCGAGCCAGCTTCCCTTGAATCCGGTGTGCCCGGTGAGGAGCACGCGCTTGCCGCGCCAGAACGCCGGGTTCACTGCCATGTCTTCCACGGCGCGCGGCCCGTGGCCCAGACCTCTTCCAGGTGGTTCTTGTCGCGCAGCGTGTCCATCGGCTGCCAGAAGCCGCGGTGCAGGTAGGCGGCGAGCGAGCGCTCCTTCGCCAGGCGCTCGAGCGGCTCGCGCTCCCAGAGCGTTCCGTCGCCGGCGACGTAGTCGAGCACGGCCGGCGAGAGCACGAAGAAGCCGCCGTTGATCCAGCCGCCGTCGCCTTCCGGCTTCTCGCGAAAGCTGGTGACGAGCTTGTCCTGCAGCACGAGCGCGCCGAACCGGCCCGGAGGCTGGACGGCGGTGAGGGTGGCCTTCACCTTGCGGGCGCGGTGGAACGCGACGAGCGCCGTGATGTCGACGTCGGCGACGCCGTCGCCGTAGGTGAAGCAGAAATCCTCCCCGCCGACATAGCGCGCCACCCGCTTCAGGCGGCCGCCGGTCTGGGTGTGGTCGCCGGTGTCCACCAGCGTGACCTTCCACGGCTCGGCGCCCTTCTGGTGGACCTCGACGCTGTTGTGCGCCATGTCGATGGTCACGTCCGACATGTGCAGGAAGTAGTTGGCGAAGTATTCCTTGATGACGTAGCCCTTGTAGCCGAGGCAGATCACGAACTCGTGGATGCCGTGCGCCGAGTAGATCTTCATGATGTGCCAGACGATCGGCTTGCCGCCGATCTCGATCATCGGCTTGGGCTTGAGATGCGACTCTTCACTGATGCGCGTGCCGAGCCCGCCCGCGAGGATCACGCATTTCATCGCGGTATTTTCCCATAGCTCTCGAACCGGGGGTCCCAGCGCTTAGAATGCAGCCTGCCTTCCGATACGGATCCACGCCGCGATGAGCGCATTTTTGAACAAGTTGCTGCGCCGGCCAGAAGCGCGCTCGGCCAGCGCGCTCAAAACCGCCGCCTATACACCCTTCGAGCCCTCGGCCGCCTGGGTTTCGGCTTGGACCACGTCCGAGATCGCGGCGCGAGAGGAAGCGACTTTTTCGGAGAACGAAGACTCTCTCCAGAGTTGGAAGAGCAGAGCCTTTCTTTATCACTGCATTCGCGCCATGAAGCCGGCGACGGTAGTGGAAATCGG
>DASQAW010000192.1:0-12673 GCA_035635495.1 Burkholderiales bacterium | reverse complement strand
GGATCGCGCTCGTTTGACGCCTTGTGCACGGTGGGCGTGACGCCATAGATCTTCGCGCCGTTGAGGCCGAAGATCTTCGCGCGCAGCGCCGGCGTGATCTCGGCGTAGCCGTGCTTCTCGCGCAGCTCGCGCCCGAGCTGGAACGTGCGGAACGCCTGGATCTGATCCTGCGGCGAGCCGTACCAGATGGAATCCGTGCCCCAGAGCACGTTGTCCTCGCCGCAGTACTTGACCAGCTTGCCGAGCGCGTGCGCCGCCTGCTCGGGCTCGCGCATGAGGAAGCGCCAGGTGCTGCCGAGCTCTGCATAAACGTTGCTCCCGGGCTTGACCCCGTTCTCCAGCAAAGAGCGCACGAGCGTATCGATGCCGTCGCGCTTCGCCGCGGCGTCGTAGGGCTGCTCCTTCACGTCGGTGACGAAGCCCGAGTGGTAGATGAGGAACTTGACGTCGGGGAAGCGCTTCGCCACCACGCCGACGTCGCTGCACTGGCTGTGCTCGTAGGAGCGCGGGCCGAAGGGCAGGCCCTTGTGCACGCAGATGACCTTCACGCCGAGCGCGCGCGCCTTCTCGATGAACTTCGTGCCGACGTCATCCGAGAGGAAGAAGCCCTTGCCGCCGGGCCCGAACTGCGTGTACGTCTTCCACGCCGCGACCTTCCAGCGCTCCTTCAGCTCGTCCATGCGCTCGAGGTCGCCGGCCTGGTTCGGGTTCACGCGCCCGTGCACCAGCAGCCGCTTGCCCATCTTGTCGACGATCTGCCGCACCGCGTCCGCCGCCTGGATGGTGAGCGGCTCGGAGTCGGGCGCCGAGGGCACGAAGGAGAGCACCATCATGTCGGTGTCGGAGTCGCGGAACACGTCCTTGACGAACTCCTCCGGGCCGAGACAGTCGAGATGCGGCTGCTTGCCGCAGGACGCCTTCGGCGACCACTTGAACGCGTCGGGCGAGGCCTTCTTCACCCACGCGCCGCTCGGATCGACGAAATGGCCCTGCACGTCGAAGATGAACTCCCGCTTCGCGCCGACGGTGGCTTGCGCAAGCTGCATCTCGAGCGCCGCGAGCGGCGGGATGTCGAAGTAGCCGCCGGTGGCGGCGTGGGCGCGGTTGAAGGCGAGCAGCGTGCTCGCCGCGCCGCAGGCGGAAACCAGGAACTGCCGGCGGCCGAGGCCCAGCCGCTTTGCGTTTTCGCTGGCCGATTCGTGTGCGAGCCGGTTGCCCAGCGCGTTCTTCGGCGACAGCGGCACGGGAGCGAATTCGCCGTTCGACGTGGTGTCGATCTTGATCGGTAAATGCTTGCCTTCCGGGTCGATCATTTCTCCTCCGCTGCTCATTGTGCCGCGGGCCGCCACGGCCGCGGGAAGCTCGCCGGGCTCGCGTTGCCGTCGCGATCCACGGCGATAATGCCGAAGACGAAATTGTCCTTGGAAATTCCGGGCAGGGTGAAGCGCGTGACGTTGCCCGCCTCGCGCGAGTGCTGCCAGGTCGGCCAGCCCAGCTCGCGCCAGACGATGCGGTAGCCGGCGAGGTCGGGCTCGTCGTTCGCGCTCCAGCGCAGCGTGGTGTCGTTCTCGAGCTGCACGGTCTCGATTGCCGCGTCGCGCGGCGTCGCGGGCCCGAGCGCGAGCGACGCCAGTCCGGCCGCATTGACCTGCGTCACCTTGGCGACGTAGTCGAAGTCGACGAAGTCGGGCAGGTCGCCCTGCTGCACGCCGTTCACGATGCGCACGTTCTGGTGCTGGTGGCGGTAGTCCTCGACCGGCTCGGTGAAGCGCACGGCGGCGTAGCCGCGCTCGAGGAAGGGCAGGTGGTCGCCGCCGCGGAGGAAGCGGTCGGGGCGCGGAATCAGCTGCACCACCATGCCCGGGACGTAGCGCTCGCCCGCGTCCTTGAGGAAGCGGCCGAGCTGGTGCGCCGGGGTGTCGTTCTCGCCGCCCGAGCGGGCGATGTCGCCGAGCACGGGCGACCTGCTCTCGACCAGCGCGGGCAGGCCGTTGGCGAAGAGGCGCACTGTGCCGTCGTAGCGCTGGCCGTCGGGTCCCTTCGGGCTGCCGATGATGTCGTTCGTGATCATGCCGGCGACGTTGAGGCCCTTCTTCCTCGCCTCCTCGGCCCAGTGCGCGGAGCCGAGCAGGCCCTGCTCCTCGCCCGCCACTGCCATGAAGACGAGCGTCGCGTCGAAGCGGTGCAACGCCATCACGCACGCCATCTCCATGGCCGCAGCCACGCCCGAGGCGTCGTCGTTCGCGCCCGGCGCGGCGCTTTCGGCGTCCATGACGTTCGAGGAGATCGAGTCGTAATGCCCGCTCACGACATAGATGCGGCCGGGGGCCTGCGTGCCGGGCAGCGTGGCGACGACGTTGACGATCTCCACCGGCTTCGGCACGCGCCGCGCCGGCGGCTGGATGAAGGAATCGAGCTCGACTTTCAGGCGGCCGCCGGCAGCGCGGCTGCAGGCATCGAGCTCCGACTTGATCCAGCGGCGCGCCGCGCCGATGCCCTCCCTGTCGGAGTCGGTGCGCGAGAGCGTGTGGCGCGTGTGGAAGGAGGCCAGCTTGCGGATGCGCGCCTCGATGCTCGGCGCGCGGATCGCGCTCAGGATCGCGTCGACCTGCGGGTTGCGCGCCGGCGGCTGGGCGGCGCAGGGCAGCGCGGCGAAGAGTGCGAGGAGGGCGGCGCTAGCCCTCATGCGGGCTCGCCGGCTTCTGGGCGAGCGCGGCGGCACCGTGCTGCTTCGGCCGCAGGCGGCGGTCCAATGCATCGAGGTAAGTGTAGATGACCGGCACGACGACCAGCGTCAAGAGCGTCGAGGTGATGACGCCGCCGATGATCGCGCGGCCCATCGGCGCCTGCTGCTCGGCGCCTTCGCCCAGTCCGAGCGCGAGCGGCAGCATGCCGAAGATCATCGCCGTGGTGGTCATCAGGATCGGGCGCAGGCGGATCTGGCCGGCGGCGAGCAGCGCCTCGTCGCGGCCCATGCCGCTCCGCATGCCCTGGTTGGTGAAGTCGACCAGCAGGATCGCGTTCTTGGTCACCAGGCCCATCAGGAAGATGAGGCCGATCATCGAGAAGATGTTGAGCGTGGTGCCGGTGAAGAGCAGCGCGAGCATCACGCCGACGATGGAGAGCGGCAGCGACACCATGATGGCGAGAGGCTGGACGAAGCTGCCGAACTGCGACGCGAGGACGATGTAGATGAAGATGATGGCCATGGCGAGCGCGCCGACGATCGCCTTGTTCACCTCATCCTGGTCCTCGATCTGCCCGCCGACCGACAGGCGCAGGCCCGGCGGCAGCGGATAGCTCTTCACCAGCGCCTTCACCTCTTCGCCGGCGTCGCCCGCCGGGCGGCCCTCGACGTTGGCGAAGAGCGCGATGCGCCGCTGCAGATCCTGCCGGCGGATGTTCTCCGGGTTGAACACGCGCTCGATGGTGGCGATCGCGCGCAGCGGCACCACTTCCGGCATGCCGTCGGGGAGCGCGCGGCCGGTGGCGATGTTCAGGTTGGCGATGTCCTCGATCGCCGTGCGGCTGGCGCGCGGCAGCTGCGTGATCACCTCGTAGTTCTGGCCGTCGGGGGCGAGCCAGTAGCCCGAGTTCTCGCCGCCGATGAAGGCGCGCAGCGTCGCGCCGAGCTGGGCGTTCGTCAGCCCGGCCTCGGCCGCGAGCTCGGGCTTGAGGCGCACCGACAGCGCGGGCGTGCCTTCCTTGAGCGAGATCTCCATGTCGGTGACGCCGCGGATCGCCGCCACCTTCTGCTTGAAGTCGTTGATCACCCTCTGCATCTCGAGGTCGTCGTTGCCGAGCAGCGCCACGTAGATCGCCGGGTTGAAGCCGACGCGCAGCTCGACGCCGGGCATCGCCGCCAGGCGCTGGCGGATGCGCTTTTCCAGCTCCTTTTGCGAAGTGTTGCGCTCGCTGCGCGGCACCAGGCGCAGGTTGATCCGCGCGGTGTTCTTGCCGCCCTCGGTGCCGATCGAGGTGTCGATCACCTCGATCTCCTTGAACTCGCGCAGCACCTGCTCGACGCGCTGCACCCGCTCGTCGGCGTAGTCGAGGCTCGAGCCCACCGGCAGCGTCAGCCGCAGGCTGGTAAAGCTCTCGTCCGCCTGCGGCATCATCTCCGTGCCGACGATGTTGGCGAGCGGAATGGCGACGCCCAGGCTGGCGAGCGCAATGACGATGGTGACGATGCGGTGCGCGAGCGCCGCGCGCAGGAGCCGGTCGTAGATCGCGTGCACGCGCTCCAGAACCACGTCGAACCCGCGCACGACCGGCCCGACCACCGGCAGCTGGCGCGCGCCCTCCGGCGGATCGCGCCACACCGCCGAGAGCATCGGATCCAGGGTGAAGGAGACGAACAGCGAGACCAGCACCGCCGCCACGACGGTGATGCCGAAGGCGAAGAAGAACTTGCCGACGATGCCGCTCATGAACGCGATCGGGATGAACACCGCGACGATCGAGAAGGTGGTCGCGAGGACCGCCAGGCCGATCTCCTCGGTGCCCTCGCGCGCCGCGGCGTAGTGGTTCTTGCCCATGTGGATGTGGCGCACGATGTTCTCGCGCACTACGATCGCGTCGTCGATCAGCAGGCCGATGCACAGGCTGAGCGCCATCAGCGTCATGTAGTTCAGCGTGAAGCCGAAGGCGTACAGCGCGACGAAGGTGGCGATCACCGAGATCGGCAGCGCCAGGCCGGTGATGATGGTGCTGCGCCAGGAGCCGAGGAACAGGAACACGATCAGCACCGTGAGCAGGCCGCCCTCGATGATGGTGTGGCGCACGTTGTCGGCCGAGCGCTCGACGAAGTCGGAGCTCGCGCGCAACAGGCGCAGCTCCGCGCCGGCGGGGAGCTGTTTGCGGATGCCCTCGGCGGCGCGCTTCAGGTTGCCGCCGACCTCGACGATGTTCGCGTCCTGCGCCTTGAAAATGTAGAAGCTGATCGCCGGGCGGCCGTTGATGCGCGCGAGCGAGACGCGCTCGCGCTCGCCGTCCACCACCTCGCCGATCTGCGACAGAAGGATCGGCACGCCGCCCTTCCGCGCGACGATGATGCGGCCGAAGTCCTTGGGCGAGCTGATGCGGCCGTCGACCCGCACGATGGCCTCGGCGCTGCGGTTCGCCACCGTGCCGACCGCCACGGAGACGTTGGCGTTCCTCAGCGCCGTCACCACCTGGTCCACCGTGAGGCCGAGGGCGATGAGACGCGCGGCATCGACGCGCACCTGGATCTGGCGGGTGACCGTGCCGCCGAGCGCGACGCGGCCGACGCCGTTCACGCGCTCGAACCCCTTCTGCACCACCTGCTCGGCGAGGGTGGTGAGGTCGCGCGCCGAGAGCGTGTCGCCGACCAGTCCGTAGAAGGCCACCGGCTCGTCGTTCTCGTCGCCGCCGCGCTGCACCACCGGGTCCTTCACGTCGCGCGGGAAGCTGGCGCGGATCTGCGCGACCTTGTCGCGCGTCTCCTGCAGCACGCGGTCCTGGTCGACGTTGAGGCGAAACTCGATCCAGGTCCAGCCGAAGCCTTCGTAGGAAGCCGAGAGCAGCCGCTTGACGCCGGCGACCTGGTTCACCGCGTTCTCGATGGGCTTGGCGACGTCGTTCTCGAACTGCTCGGGCGAGGCGCCCGGGTACTCGACCTTGACCGCGACGAAGGGCGGGCGCACGTCCGGCATCGCCTCGACGCGCAGCCGCTGGTAGGAAAAGATGCCGAGCACCGTCAGCGCGACCATCACCATCGTGGCGAACACGGGATGGTTGATGGCGACTCGCGTCATCCACATGGGGCTATCCGGGTGCGGGCGCGCCGGGCGTCAGGGGCTCGACCACCTGGGCGCCGCCGCCGCCCTTCAGGCGCGCGGGCTGGCCGTGCTGCAGGTTGTCGAATTTCGTCGCGATCACGTTCTCCGAGGGCTGCACGCCCGAGAGGATCTCGATCACGTGAGCGCGGTCGTCGCGCGTGCCCACGGTCACCGGCCGGCGCTCGAGGCGGCTGCCGACCAGGAGCCAGACGTAGGTCTGCGCGCCCTCGCCGCGCACGGCGGACACGGGCAGCGCGGCGGCCTCGCGCTCGGCGGACATGGTGAGCCGCACGCGCGCGAACATGCCCGCCTTGAGGAGCGAGCCCTCGTTCGTGAGCGCCACGTAGACGTGGATCGAGCGCGTGCCGGGCTCGGCGCTCGGGTTGATGCGCTCGACTTTGCCGTCGAAGCTGCGCTCGGGCAGGCCCTCGACCTGGACCTTGGCCGGCATGCCGGGCTCGATCTTCGCGACGTCGGCGAGCGAGGCCTGCGCCTGCACCTCCAGGTTCGAGAGATCGACGATGCCGATCAGCATGGCGTCGAAGCCGACCTTCTCGCCGGGCTGCACATAGCGCTTGGAGATGAGCCCCGCGATCGGCGAGCGCACCACCGCGTCGGCAAGGGCGATCTGCGTTTGCTCGAGCTGCGCCCTGGCGAGCGCCACCGCGGCGAGCCTGGTCTGGTAGGCGCCCTCGGAGGCGTCGTAGGCGTTCTTCGAGATGAAGGCCTGCTTGAGCAGCTCCTCGTTCGACTTGCGCGTGCGCTCGGCAGTGGAGAGCTCGGCTTTCGCCGACTCGACCTGGGCTGTTCTCTCGGCGAGCTGCGCGCGGAGCTGCGCCGTGTCGAACTCGGCGAGCGTCTGGCCGGCGTTCACGCGGTCGCCCTCGCGGACGAGCACCCGCCGCACCTCGGCTGCCACCTTGGCGCGCACGATCGCCTGCGAGACGGCCTGCACCGTTCCGGGGAGCTCGGACTCGACCGTCAGCCGCCGGCGCTGCAGGCGCACCACGTCCGCCTGCGTAAATTCGAGCGGCGGTTTCGCGCCCTTGCGGTCGGCTTCTTCCTGGGCCTGGCGGCGCTGGACCGTCACCGCGCCGGCGGCGACGATGGCCGCGACGCCGAGGACCGCCCCCGCGATCCACCACTTGGTTCTTCTCTCCATTTGAGGGCGCGATTATCCGCCGTATTGGGGGCCTTTTCGCCGATCGCGCGACGAAGCGCGGAAATGCGGGCGTGAAACGCAGCCTGAGCCGATGGAGGCCGTCTATCGCCGGTCCGCGAGGATCCGCGCACCGCGGTAATACGCGAGCATCGCCGCGATCTGGATCAGGTGATAAAGGTCGTTGTGGTTGAAGTGCCGGTGGAGAGCGAAGCCGCTCGCCTGCACCGCGGCGGCGGCGATTGAAACGCCGACGCCGGCCAGGATCCAGCGCGACCCCGGCTCGCGCCAGCGCCACAGGTGGAGCGCCGCGACCAGCGCGAACGCCGTTGCGGTGTCCGCGACCACCCCGATGAAGCGGTCGTCGCGCCACGTCCACAGCCAGAAGGCGGCCAGCTTGACCGCCGCGAGCGCCAGCAGCGCCTGCCGCGGCGCGCCTCTCGTGGCGGCGAACGCCGAGCCCACGAGCATGCCGGCGCTCGCGAAGCCGACGGCCCAGACCGTCGGCTTCCACAGCGCCTCGAGTTCGAAGCCGTGATAGGTCCCGCCCAGCGCTGCGCCAAGCGCTAGCGCGATGAACGCCAGGCCCCAAAACCGCCGAGCGCTTTGCCCTTCCGTGTTTCGCAGGATGCGAAAGGCGAGAAACGCGGTGATCGCCGCCAGCACGTAGTCCGTGGCGAGCGTCATCGGCTCGCTGATCACGCGCGCCTTTCCGCGTGCACCACGATCTCGCCGCGCGCCAGCGCGAGCTCCGGATGCGCAGCGGCGAGGTCGGCCATATCCCGCAACGTCAACCCCCAGCCGCGCAGCGTGCCCGGCAGCGCGTCGCGTGGAACGGCCGATTTGAACGGTTCTTTCCACAGCGCGAGCAGGACGCGCTCCAGCCATGTGGCGTTGTGGAATGCGATGCGGCCGTCGGGCCTGGGCTCCATCGCCGTGAACACCACCTCGCTTGAGCGGATGGCGGCGAACAACGTGTCCTGTTCCGCCGGCGTGAGGTACATCAGCAGCCCCTCCAGGACGAACACCGAGCGCTCGGCGCTCGGCGGCAGTACCTGTGCGAGCGGCGCGCAAGCAAGGTCGGCGGCGATGAACCGCAGGTTCCGGCGCTCGACCGCCGCGCACTTCACCGCCTGCGTCGCCGGCTGGTCGATCTCCACGAACTGCACAGCCGGGAACTGCGGCGCGAGTCGCGCGGCCAGGGTGTCGTAGCCGGCGCCGAGCACCACGACCTGCCGGCTGCCGCGCGCGAGGGCGCCGCGCACCGCCTCCTCGATCCAGCGCTTGCGCAGGATGAAATGCAGCATGAGGCCGGGGATCGTGGCGCGCTCGGCCGCCCAGGCGAGCCACCTGAGCCTTGCCGCCGTAAGCCAGAACGGGCTCAGGCAGCGCTCGCAGATCTCGGCAGCACCCGCCGGCACCAAGTGGGCGAATCTGCGGTCGCGAGCAAGGAGAGCGGTCGCAGCGGCGATCAGCGCGGCGGTGGAGCTCGGCCGGTCGGCGCGCACGCCGTTAGCCGAAATACATTTTCTTGTAGTGCCGGTACCAGTCGCTCTGGAACAGCTCGCTCGGGTCGTACTTGCGCTTGAGCTTGAGGAAGTCCTGGAACTGCGGGAAGCAGGCATCGACCTGCCGGCGCACGGCGTAGCGGTGGTAGGTCGGGTAGTAGCTGCCGCCGTAGCGCAGGCCGATGTCGATCAGCGCGCGGAACGCGTCGGCGGCGCGGATCAGGCCGGTGCTCGTGCGCTCGACATGCAGGTTGAAGATCACGCAGGCGTAGGGCTTCCTCGCCCAGGCAAGGAAGCTCTCGGGGTCCTGCTCGATCAGGCGAATGGTGCCGTAGACGATTTCGCTGCGCTCGCGCAGCACGTAGCTGCGCACCTCGCCCATGAAGGCTTCGAGCGCTTCGCGCTCGCAGTAGATCTCGGTGATCACCTCGGTGGCGCGGTGCTCGGCGCCCGTCTTGCGGTCGATCTCGCGGTGGTAGTTCTCGGGGTAGTAGCTCATCTGGTGCTCGTCGGACCAGTAGAGCTGGCCGTTCGTCGCCAGGTAGTAGTTCGAGTACCGCTTGAACGCCGCGGACTTGTCGGCGTGCGCGAGGTAGAGGAGCTGCGACCAGTCGGCCTCGCCGAGCTCGCGCTGCACGGCGGGGATTTCGCGCTCGTCGCCGACCGGGCGATAGCAGGAGAACACGCCGCGGCGCAGGAAGTCGGGCGATTTCTCGTCGATCGAATACTGGAAGTCGCCGTAGAGGTAGCCGTCGCGGATGCGGTCGGCAAACGAGGCGGCGAGGCCCTCGATGCTGCGCACCTCGACGACGCGCTCGAGCTTGCGCCGCGGCACGAGGCGCAGGGTGACCGAGTAGATGACGCCGAAGAGGCCGTAGCCGCCGATCGCCAGGCGGAAGAGCTCGGTGTTGTCGCTGCGGTCGCAGTTCACCAGCTGGCCGCGCGCGTTCAGCAGCTTGAAGGACTCGATATCGGAGATGAACGGCGGCAGCGTGAGGCCGCGGCCGTGCATGTTGGCCGAGAGCGAGCCGCCCATCGTCACCCGGTCGACGCCGGTCTGCTTCTGGTTGAAAGCCCATTTGCTCTTGCGCAGCGTCTCGAGCAGCGCCGGCCATTGCATGCCCGCTTCGACCTCGACCAGCCCGCGCTGCTCGTCGAAGGCGAGCACTCTTGCGAGCTTGCGCGTGTCGACCAGCACGCCGTCGTCGGCGAAGGCCTGCGAGCCCATCGAGTGGCGGCCGCCGCAGATGCAGAGCGCCCGGTTCTCGGTCTGCGCCAGCTTCAGCGCGGCGCGCACGCCGTCCAGCGTGTCGGGCTGGACGATGCGGTTGACCCGGGTGGCGGAAAGCTGCCCGTGAACGTCGTTGACGAGGATGCCCTCGGGCTTCTTGCCCTTCGCCTGTCCCCATGCGAGCGCGGGCCAGGCCGCGCCGAGCGCGGCTGCCCCTAGGAACTGGCGACGATTCCCCATCTCTTGTCCTCCGCGAAGAAGCGGTGTGCTGCGGGTCATTCTAAAATGACCGCATGCAGGCCGAAATCACCTACACGAAGGATACCGGCGAGAAGCTGGTCAACGAGACCTTCGGGCCGAACAACATCCGCCGGCGCACGAGCGGCGGCGAAGAGCGCCATCGCGTGGAGATCGCCGACGGCCGCGAGGCGCGCGATCTCGCGCTGGACACGAACGGCTTCTTGCTGGTAGAGCACCGTACCGCGGTGCGCGACTTTTTCGACGCCGACGAGCTCAAGCGGGTCTATTACCCCGAGGTCAAGGCGCTGATCGAGCGGCTGTCGGGCGCCAGCCGCGTGGTGGTGTTCGACCATACGCTGCGCTCGGGCGACGACGCCGAGCGCGAAGCGAAGCTCGTGCGCGAGCCGGTGCTCTCCGCGCACAACGACTACACGGAATGGTCGGGGCCGCAGCGCGTGCGCGACCTGATGGGCGAGGAGGCCGAGCGGCTGCTCGAGCGCCGCTTCGCCATCGTCCAGATGTGGAGAGCTGCCTACCCAACTGCGGCACAGCCGATCGTTTCCAACCCGCTGGCGATGGCCGACGCCCGCTCGGTGGCCGCGCAGGACCTGCTGATCGCGGAGCGGCGCTATCCCAACCGCGTCGGGCAGACCTACCGGCTGAAGTACAACCCAACGCACCGCTGGTTCTACTTCCCGCAGATGCGGCGCGACGAGGCCATCGTCTTCAAGGTCTACGACTCGGCGAAGGACGGCCGCGCGCGCTTCACCCCGCACACCTCGTTCGAGGACCCCGGCACGCCGTCTGGTGCACCGCCGCGCCAGAGCATCGAGGCCCGCGCACTCGCCTTTTTCTAAGCGAGCGTCAAACCCTGACAGTTCTTGACGCCGGCCCGCGCCGGCTCGGCTAGCCTGTGTCCGTAGGTTATCGCATCGATGTCGCCATCGATTCGGACGCGGGGGGCCGCGATTACTGACGTAGGGGGCGCCTGGGCTTGCGCGCGAGGATGAAGAAGAGCGAGCCGAGCCCCGCGAGCAGCGCGAGGATGGTGAAGCCGGTGCGGTAGTTGCCCGTGAGGTCGGCGAAGATGCCGGCGATCATCGGGCCGCCGACCTGGCCGATCACCACGATCATCAGCGACAGGCCGAGGATCATGCCGATCGCGCTGCGGCCGAAGTAATCGGCGCGCAGCGCCTGCATGAACGGGCCGCGCAGGCCCCAGGCCATGCCGTGCAGCACGGCAAAGGCGAGCAGCATCGCGCTGTTGACCGCGTAGGTGAGGAGCAGGAGCCCGGTCATGTGCATCAGCATGCAGCCGGCGGCGATCAGGCGCTTCTTGTAGCGGTCGCCGATCAGCCAGCCGACGCCGACGCCGCCGATCTGCGAGAGCGTGAGCAGCGTGTAGACGAACGCCGCCTGCTCCACCGTGTAGCCGAGCCCCTGGTTCATGTGCGTGATCGAGTGCACGCTCACCGCGTGCACGACGAACAGCGCGAAGCCGTGCCCGAGCGAGAGCAGCCAGAAGGCCGGCGTGCGCACCGCCTCGCGGGCGGTGAAGTCGCGCTCGAGCGTGAGCGCGCGCATCTCCTGCGTGGTCTCGGGCGTCTTCGGCGGCAGGCCGTCGACGGTCAGTCCATGGTCCTCGGGCCGGCGCTTGATCACCAGGGCGAGCGGCAGGCCGACAACGATCGCGATCACGCCGGAGGCGAACGAGGTAGCGCGCCAGCCGAAGGTCTCGAGCGACCACGCGACGAGCGGGACCGAGATGCCGCCGAGCGCGAGCCCGATCGACATCGAGGAGAGCGCCCGCGCGCGCCAGCGCTCGAACCAGTTGATCAGCGCGATGTTGACCGGGAAAAAGCCGCACAGGCTCGAACCCAGCGCCACGACGAGGAACGCACCGTAAAAGCCAAGCAGCGTCTCGGTCCGCGAAAGCAGCATCAGGCCGCCGCCGAAGACGACGACGCCGACGCGGATCATGCCCTGCGGACCGAAGCGGTCGATGAACCAGCCGAGGACCGGGCCGAGGATCGCGCCTTCCAGCTGCTGCAGTGCCGCCGCGCCGGAGAGCGCGGTCTTGCTCCAGCCGCGTTCGGCCTGCAGCACCGCGACGTAGGCGCCGAAGGACTGCGTCATCAGGCCGGCCTGCAGGAACTGCATCGCCGAGCCCGCGGCGACCATGTACCAGCCGTAGAACATCCGCTTAGAATGTCCTTCCTGCTTCTTGGAAACTTCCTCCATGCCCATCTCAATGTATCAGGCTTCGACGCCGCGCTTCGCGGCCATGCTGCGAAACCTTTCGACGCTGATCGACAAGGCCGAGGCGCATTGCGCAGCGAAAAAAATCGAGGCGGTCGCGATCACCGGCGCGCGCCTGTTCCCCGACATGTATCCCTTCACGCGCCAGGTGCAGATCGCGTGCGATACCGCCAAGGGCGCGGTGGCGCGCCTGGCGGGCGCCGAGAGCCCGAAGCACGAGGACACCGAGCAGACCTTCGGCGAGCTGAAGGCGCGCATCGCGAAGACGCTCGACTTCATCGAGTCGGTGAGCACCGGCAAGATCGACGGCAGCGACGACAAGGAGATCGTGCTGCCGATGCGAAGCGGCGAGCGCCGCTTCAAGGGAATGCAATATCTCCTGGGCTTCGCCTATCCGAACTTCTACTTCCACCTCACCACGGCGTACAACATCCTGCGCCACAACGGCGTCGAGGTCGGCAAGCAGGACTTCGTC
>DASQAW010000191.1:0-7492 GCA_035635495.1 Burkholderiales bacterium | reverse complement strand
GCAGCGACGCGATGCCGAGCAGCTCGGCCCCGAGCAGCTCACGCGTCTCCTGCGCGACGTGCTGGCGCCCGGTCGCGGCTTGCGGGTGGTCGCTTTGCGTGTGATGCCGCCCACGGCTCTCAACCCGCGGGCGCCCGCGGGCGGAGGGCAGCCGCGCACGCCGGCAGCACCTGCGGGAGCGTTTTACCGCCATGGCATCGAGCTCGAGATGACGGGTACCTATCTCGAGTTCCTGAAGTACCTGGAGGACGTGGAGGCGCTCCCCTGGCGTCTGGCTTGGTCGAGCATCGAACTCAGGACGCTCGTGTACCCGCAAGTCGAGATGCGGGCGACGCTTTACACGGTCAGTCCTGCGCCAGTCCTCTTCACGTTTTGACCACGTTTATTGCGCGGCAGCAAACAGTCCAGGAAAGTCTATTGACGACAATGGGTTATTCGGTTAACTTCAACCAAACTGTCGATCGCCGAGACCAAGAACGAGATGCGCGACAAGGCAGCACCCGCTGCGGAGCAGGCAGCGCCGATCATTCGCGCGCTCGTGATGCTTTGCTTTTCCGGCTGTGCGAGCGTCGCGCTCGCGCAGTTCGCCGACCCGATGGCGCCGCCCGGCGTCGCGCCGGCCGGAGGCACCGACTCTTCCGTTAGCCGCGGCACGCCGACGGAGCTGCAGGGGATCATCTCCGGTCCCGGGAGACGCTTGGCGCTCATCAACGGCAGCGTCGTTCAAGTCGGCGAAACGATTCCAGGCAACGGCGAGCTGCTCAGCGTCGATGCCGATTCGGCCGTGGTGCGCAGCGGCGAGCAGCGCATCCTGTTGCGGCTGCATCCCGAGTTGCGCAAGAAGGGCGCCACACCGTGAGCCGCAGCGCGCTCGCGTTGGCGCTCGCGCTGGCGGCATGCACGTCGCCGCCGCCGCGCCTTAGCGCGGTCGATCCGCAAATCGCGGGTGTCATTGCCAAGACCGCCGAGCGCAAGCCGGAGAGCCGTCCCGAGGCGATCCAGAGCGCGGTGCTGCCGCCCCTGCGGCTGGAAATGCCGGCCACCGAGGGCCTCGCGCTCGAGCCGCGCTTCGATCTCTCGGTGAGCAATGCGCCGGCGTCGCAAGTCTTCATGTCCATCGTCTCGGGCACGCGCTACAACATGCTGGTGCACCCGAGCGTCACGGGCACCGTCTCCGTGACGCTGAAGGATGTCACGGTGCCCGAAGCGCTCGCCGCGATCCGCGACCTCTACGGTTTCGACTACCGCATCGAGGCTAATCGCATCTTCATCCAGCCGACAGGGCTGCAGACGCGCGTCTTTCAGGTGAACTACCTTCCAGGCCAGCGCCGCGGCTCGACGGTGCTGCGGGTGACCTCGGGCTCTCTCACCGATGCGCAGAGCGGCGGCTTCGTGGCCCCGGTGGCTGGCGTGGGTACTCCCGGCGCTGCGGGCACGGGTACGCCCGGCGGGCTCCAGGGGCGGGAGAGCTCTCGGGTGTCCACGGATCAGCAGGCGACCTTCTGGGTCGACCTGTGCGCGGCGCTGGTGGCGATCGTCTTCCCGGCCGACGGCGCTCCGCCGGCCCCCGTCACAAGCACGGCGCAACCCGAGGACAGCCAGCGCAGCGTCTGTAACCGCCGCCACGTGACCAGCGATCGCTCGATCGTGGTCACGCCGCACTCGGGCGTGATCGTCGTGCGTGGCACCTCGATGGAGCTGCGCGCGGTCGAAAACTACCTGCGCGCGACGCGGCTCGCGGTCGAGCGCCAGGTGATGCTGGAAGCGAAGATTATCGAAGTGACACTGTCCGACGCCTATCTCGCCGGCATCAACTGGGCGATTCTCGGCAAGCACTTGACCGCCGGGCAGCTCGCCGCCGGTGAAGGCAATGCGGCCACGCTCGGCGCGCAGGGCGCGCTGGCGGTCGTCAACAACGGAGCCAACGCGCTCGTCGCCAATCCCGCCGCGCGCAGCATCGCCACCGCGACGAATTCGTTTGCCGGAGCCAATCCGGCGGGCGGAGTGTTTGGCTTCGCCTTGCAGACGTCGAATTTCGCCGCGCTGCTCGCTTTCCTCGAATCGCAGGGCGCGGTGCAGGTGCTGTCGAGCCCGCGCATCGCCACGCTGAACAACCAGAAAGCGGTGCTGAAGGTGGGCTTCGACGAGCTGTTCGTGTCGAACCTGGCGGTTTCGCCGCCCCAGATCTCCGGCGGCACGACCACCCAGGCGACCATCGCGCCGCAATTCTCGCCGTACTTCCAAGGCATCGTGCTCGACGTCACGCCGCAGATCGACGAGAACGGCATGATCACGCTGCACGTCCATCCCTCGATCAGCGAGATCACGCCGGTGAACCGCTCGATCGACCTCGGCACGGGAGGCGGCGGCACGACCACCATCCCGACTGCGCGCAGCCAGGTGAGCGAGACCGACACTATCGTGCGCGTGGGCGACAGCAACATCGTCGCCATCGGCGGGCTGATGAGCGTCGACGTGCGCGACAACCGCGGCGGCATCCCGGGCGTGTCCGACGACGGCCTCGGCATGCTCCTGCGCAACACCGACCGCCGCCTGGTCAAGAGGGAGCTCGTCATCCTGCTCAAGCCGACGATCATCCAGTCGGACCGCAACTGGGACGACGACCTGCGCGAAACCCGCGAGCGCTTCAACAGCATGGGCACTCCGGCGCAGGAGACGCGCCGCGGCACCCCGCCGCGATGAATTACCTGCGCCATTTCGGCCTGCGTGAGCCGCCTTTCGGCATCACGCCCGACACGCATTATTTCTACGCCTGCCGCAGCCCGCAGGAGGCGCTGAACACGCTCCTGGTCGCGGTGGGCAACGGCGAGGGCTTCATCAAGATCACCGGCGAGGTCGGCACCGGCAAGACGCTGCTCTGCCGCAAATTCCTCGCCACCCTGGGCGACGGCTGGGTCACGGCGTACGTGCCGAACCCGAACCTCGATCCGCGTTCGATCCTTCTGGTAGTCGCCGAGGAGCTCGGCCTGACGATCGAGCCGGCCACCGAGCAATACCAGATCATGCGCGCCATCACGCGCGCGCTGCTCGATCGCGCACGTGCGCGCCAGCGGGTGGTCCTCTGCATGGACGAAGCGCAGGCCATGTCGCACGAGGCGCTGGAGACCGTCCGGCTGCTGACCAACCTCGAAACCGAGAAGCGCAAGCTCATCCAGGTCGTGCTCTTCGCGCAGCCCGAGCTCGATCGCAAGCTGCAATCGCCCTCGCTGCGCCAGCTCCTGCAGCGCATTACCTTCCAGCACCGCCTCTTGGGGCTCGCCGCCGACGAGCTGAAGGGCTACCTCGCACATCGCTTGACCATCGCCGGCAGCACGCGGGAGTTCCCGTTCACCTCGAGCGCGGTCGGCGCGATCCACCGCGCAAGCCGCGGCATACCTCGCCTCGTCAACGTCATCTCGCACAAGGCGCTGCTGGTGGTATTCGGCGAGGGCGGGCGCCGCGCCGGGCGCCGGCACGTCGAAGCGGCGTCGCACGACACGCCGGCCGCCGCGCCGCTCGGCCGATGGTGGCTGCCGCGGCTCGGCCGCGCCCTGGATTAGCGGATGAGCGTGATCAACAAGGTGCTGCGGGAGCTCGACCAGCGCCACGCCATCGCCGACTCCCCTGACCAAGTCGCACCGCGCGATGTGCGGCCGGTGCGAGATGCGAGCGGGCGGCATGAATGGTTCTGGCGCATCGTCGCGGCGCTGCTCCTGGTCGCACTCGTCTGGGTGGGCTGGGTGGTCTTCCAGATGCAGCCGATTCGAGTCGCCACGGATGTCGGCATCGCCGCCGGGGAAACGGCGCGCCGCGCTGCATCGCGTCCGGCGGAGAGGGCCGCGCCACCGCCATCGCCGGAGCCGGTAGCCTCGACCAGGGCCGTCGTGATCGCCGAGCCATCGGGCGTGCTAAGGCTCGCGGAGTCGATCGAAACGCCGATCGTGCAGCCGGAGCCGCGCGAGGTGAAGCCGAAGGCGCCGGCGCCGACGAAGATCGCGCCGCGCGTAGAAAAGCACGAGCTCACGCCGGTGCCCGTGCAGCGCGCGGAGACCGAATTCCGCCGCGGCGCCGTGCTCCTGCAGCAGGGGCGAGTGAGCGAGGCCGAAGGGCGCTTCGCCGCGGCGATCGGGCTCGATCCCGCGCACGAGCAGGCGCGCCAGGTACTGGCGGCGATGCTGATCGAGCAGCGCCGCCTCGAAGAGGCGCGCCGGCTCCTGCAGGAGGGTCTGCGGGTCAATCCAAAGCAGCAGCAATTCGCCGTCGCGCTGGCGCGCATCCACATGGAGCGCGCGGACTACGCTGGCGCCCTCGAGGTATTGAACCGCGGCCGCAACGACGCGCAGCCGAGCGCGGAATACGACGCCGTGCTGGGCTCGGTTCTGAGCCGGCTGGGCCGCGATCGTGAAGCCGTCGAGGCCTACCGTGCCGCGCTGCGCATCGCGCCCGACAAGGGCGGAACCTGGCTGGGTCTCGCGCTGTCGCTCGAAAGTCTGGAGCGGCGCGCCGAAGCGACGGATGCCTACCGCCGGGCGCTCGCCAGCGGCACGCTGACCGCCGACGTCAGGCAGTACGCGGAGCAGAAGATCCGGGCGCTACGCTGAAGCGCCGCCCACGGGCTCGGGGCGGGTGCTCTCCAGGCGGTAGCCGTAGTTGTACACCGGCACGACGCGGTACCCCGATTCCGGGCGCAGGTCGAGCTTTTTGCGCACCTGGCTCACGTGCGTGTCGACCGTGCGCGTGGCGAGATCGCCGCTTCGCCCCCAGACGGTTTCCTGCAGGTGGCCGCGCGAAAGCAGCCGGCCCATGTTGCGGAAGAGCGTCACGGCGAGCTCGAATTCCTTCGGCGTGAGCTCGACCTTCGTGCCGTCCTTGCGGATCTCGCCGCGCTGGATGTCGATGTCGAAAGGCGGGAAGGAGAGCAGCTTCTTCTCCTCGACCGGGTAGGCGCGCCGCAGCAGCGCATGCAGCCGGGCGAGCAGCTCCTGGCGGCGGACCGGCTTGACCATGTAGTCGTCGGCGCCGTGCTCCAGCGCGAAGACGATGTCCTGCTCGGAGTCGCGCACGGTAACGAAGAGGATCGGCACCGTCTTCGAAACATTGCTCCGCAACCACCCCAGCACTTCGGTGCCCGAGATGTCCGGGACCTGCCAGTCGAGCATGAAAAGGTCGAAGCTTTCGCGCCCGGCCATGCGCATGGCCTCGCGCCCGGAGAGCCAGCCGTGCACGTCGTGGCCGTCCGCGGCGACCCAGCGCTTGAGCAGCGCGAGCTGGTCGGGATCGTCTTCTAGAATCGCGATACGCAATGCCGTTCTCCCTCGATGGGCAATGATACTGCCATGCAAAAAAGTGTGCGGGTAGCAATGCTCGGCGCCGGCACAATCGCGCGACTCGTGCTGGAAAAATCACGGGAAGGCGGGTTGCCCGGCATCCACTTCGTCGCCCTGTGCGGCCGCAGTCGCGGTTCGCGCGGCGTCGCTCTGGGCGCGGAGTTCGAGGTGCCGTACGTAGTGGGCCGCGCGGGCCTGCTGGCGCACAAGCCCGACGCGGTTCTGGAGGCGGCGTCCCACGACGCGGTGCGCGAGCATCTGGTAGCGCTGCTCGATGCCGGCTTGCCGGTGATCGTGCTTTCCGCGGGCGCGCTGGTGGAGGACGGGCTCCGCCGACGCGCGGAACAGGCTGCAAGCCGCTCGGGCGGGCGCCTCTACGTTCCTTCAGGCGGGATCGGCGGACTCGACGCGCTGAAAGCGGCGTGCGAGGCGGGGGTCGATGAAGTTTCGATCCAGGTGGCCAAGCCTCCGGCGGCGTGGAAAGGGATTCCGTATGTCGAGGCGCTGGGCGTGGATCTCATGCGGCTCGAGCAGCCGCGCACGCTGTTTGAGGGCTCGGCGCGCGAAGGCGTCCCGCACTTTCCTCAAAACGTGAACATCGCGGCCGTGCTCTCCCTCGCCGGCATCGGCCCCGACCGCACGCGCCTAAAAGTCGTGGCGGACCCGGGTCTTAAGTGCAATACCCACACGATCAGGGTTTCGGGGCGCACCGGGCGCTTCACCGTCGTGCTGGAAAACGTGCCGACGCCGGACAATCCGAAGACGTCCTGGCTGGCCTGCGCGAGCGCTGTCTCCGCCCTTCGCTCGCTCGCCGCGAGCGTGCGCTACGGTGGTTAAGATTTCTTGACCTGCAGTTGCGATTTTCTTGACCAAGTGCAGGAAAACTCAATAAAATCGCGGGTTCCGCCGGAGGGGTGCCCGAGCGGCTAAAGGGGGCAGACTGTAAATCTGTTGGCCTTGCGCCTACGTTGGTTCGAATCCAACCCCCTCCACCAGTTTCGGGCGCCCCGGCGGGGCGAGAGCATGCGGGTGAACTTAGTGAATCGGGCGGGTGTAGCTCAATGGTAGAGCAGAAGCCTTCCAAGCTTATGACGAGGGTTCGATTCCCTTCACCCGCTCCAGCAAGCAGAGCGAACGCGGCCAGTTATTCGCCCATGTAGCTCAGTGGTAGAGCACTCCCTTGGTAAGGGAGAGGTCACGCGTTCAATCCGCGTCATGGGCACCAGGTGATTCATCAAGGTAAGTGAGTCAGCGAGACGATAGATGGCAAAAGGCAAATTCCAGCGGACCAAGCCGCACGTGAACGTGGGCACGATCGGGCATGTGGACCACGGCAAGACGACGCTGACGGCGGCGATGACGCACATCCTTGCGAAGAAGTACGGTGGCGAGGCGAAGAACTACGACCAGATCGATGCGGCGCCGGAGGAGAAGGCGCGCGGCATCACGATCAACACGGCGCATGTGGAGTACCAGACGGAGAAGAGGCATTACGCGCACGTGGACTGCCCGGGGCATGCCGACTACATCAAGAACATGATCACGGGCGCGGCGCAGATGGACGGGGCGATCCTGGTGGTGTCGGCGGCCGATGGGCCGATGCCGCAGACGCGCGAGCACATTCTGCTGGCGCGCCAGGTGGGGGTGCCCTACATCGTGGTGTTCCTGAACAAGGCCGACATGGTGGACGACAAGGAGCTCTTGGAGCTGGTGGAGGTGGAGGTGCGGGAGCTGCTGTCGAAGTACGACTTCCCCGGCGACAAGACCCCGATCGTGATCGGCAGCGCGCTGAAAGCGCTGGAAGGGGAAGACTCGGACCTTGGGACGAAGTCGATCCTGAAGCTGGCCGAGGCGCTGGACTCCTACATCCCCACCCCCAAGCGCGAGATCGACAAGCCGTTTCTCATGCCGGTGGAGGACGTGTTCTCGATCTCAGGGCGGGGCACGGTGGTCACCGGAAGGATTGAGCGCGGGATCATCAAGGTGGGCGATGAGATCGAGATCGTAGGCCTCAAGGCCACGGTGAAGACGGTGTGCACGGGCGTGGAGATGTTCCGGAAGCTCTTGGACGAGGGCCAGGCGGGCGACAACGTCGGCATTCTGCTGCGCGGCACCAAGCGAGAAGAGGTCGAGCGTGGCCAGGTGCTGGCGAAGCCGGGCTCGAT
>DASQAW010000190.1:0-3021 GCA_035635495.1 Burkholderiales bacterium | reverse complement strand
GGCCGAGGACGAAGACTGGTTCGCCATGGTGGTGAAGGAGCTCGGCGAGGAAAAGGGCCTCGGCATCTTCCGCGACATCGTGCGCACGAACGGCCTCTCGGTGCGCAAGGGCCATACGCTGCTCGCCGGGCTCGTCGCCTCGGGCGAGATCCCGCTCGCGCTCACCACCTACAGCCATGGCGCCGAGAAGATGAAACAGAAGGGCGCGCCGGTGGAATGGTTCGCGATCGCGCCGGCGATCGGCCGCGCGAACGGCATCGGCATCCTGCGCGCCGCGCCGCGTCCCAAGGCGGCGGCGCTGTTCGTCGATTTCCTGCTCTCGCCCGAGGGCCAGGCGATCCTGCAGAAGGGCGGCTACGTGCCGGCCAACCTGCGCGTGCCCGACCGCGCGCAGAAGCTGCCGCTCAAGTTCGTCGACCCGGCGGTGATCCTCGACGAGGACGCCAGGTGGAAGAAGCTCTGGGCCGAAATCGTGCTGGGCAGCCCGCGGTGACCCGCGAGCGCCTGGACCCGGCGCGGACCTGCCTCCTTCTCTTCGACTTCCTCGTCGGCCACGTCGCCAGGGACCGGCAGCGCTACGCACCGGTGCTCGCGAACGCCGCCGGGCTGCTGGCCGCCGCTCGCGCGGCCGGCGCGATGGTGGCCCACGCGCGCGCCGACCATCGGGCCGACACCCATGCGGGAACACTCCACGATACCGGGCCGCGCACGCCGCTGATCATGGGCGGCACGCCGGAGGCCGAGATCGTGCCCGAGCTTGCGCCGCGCCCGGGCGACTACCAGGTGCCGAAGCACCGCTGGAGCGCCTTCCACGGCACCGACCTCCACCGCGCGCTGCGCAGCCGCGGCGCCGACACCATCGTCCTCTGCGGCGGCTCGACCGAGATCGGCGTCTCGTCCACCGCCTACGCCGCGCGCGACCTCGACTACAACCTGGTCATCGCCTCGGACGCGTGCACCTCGGGTAAGCACGGCGTCCATGACCAGCTCATGCGCGAAGTCTTCCCCCGCCTCGCGCGCGTCAGGACTACCATTCAAGTCGTGGAGATGCTGAAACCATGAACGCGCTGAAAAGACTGCTCGCCAACGGACCGCTCACCGCCTATCCGACCCGCCGCGCCGACCAGGAGCTCCTCCTGCGCTTGGGTGCCGCGCGCTTCGAGCGCGGGCGCGCCTACACCGAGCGCGAGGTGAACGACATCCTGCGCGCCTGGCTCGCGACCTTCTGCGCCCCCTATGGCATCGATCACGTGAGCATGCGGCGCTACCTCGTCGACGCGCGGCTGCTCGTGCGGGACACGAAGGGTTCGACCTACCGCGTGGCGGCGCCCGCCGCCGAGGCCGATACGGATCCGGCCCAGGTGCTGGCGCAGATGCGCCGCGAGCGCGCAGTGCGCAAGCGTGCACACATTTCAAGGGGAGGCTGATATGAGCTTCATAAAGGCAATCTGCGCGGCATTGGGTCTGCTGTTGCTGGCTCCCGTCTTCGCCCAGGACGTGCCGTACCGCGAGGGCTCGGTGTGGAGCGTGACCTTCATCAAGGTGAAGCCCGGCCTGTTCGACGTCTATATGCGCGACCTCGCCGCCAACCGGAAGAAATTGATGGACCAGGCGAAGAAGGACGGCCTGGTGCTGTCGGAAAGGATGCTCTCCGGCGACGCCCCCGGCCGCGACCACTGGGACCTGATGCTGATGGTCGAGTACAAGAACTGGGCGGCGTTCGACGGGCTGTCGGACAAGTTCCGCAAGCTGGCCGAGAAGACGGTCGGCTCCGAGGACAAGCAGGTGCAAATGATGGTGAAGCGCACCGACGTGCGCGAGATCGTCGGCTCGCGCAACTTCCAGGAACTCCACTGGAAGTAGCATGCAGTTCGTCGCGTGCACGCACGACGCGCACGCGGGCGCGATCCTCGAGATCCTGAACGACGCGATCGTCAACTCGACGGCGCTCTACGACTACCGGCCGCGTCCGCCGGAGGCGATGGCCGGCTGGTTCAAGGCCAAGGAGACCGGGCGCTTCCCGGTCATCGGGGCGCTGGCCGGCGGCCAGCTGGTCGGCTTCGCCAGCTACGGCACCTTCCGCGCCTGGCCCGCGTACAAGTACTCGGTCGAGCACTCGGTCTACGTGCACCGCGACCACCGCGGCAAAGGCATCGGCATCGCGCTGATGCGGCAACTCATCGACGCGGCGCGCGAGCAGCAGTACCACATCATGGTCGGCGGCATCGACGCGACCAACGCGGCGAGCGTGCGCCTGCACGAGAAGCTCGGCTTCGTTCACGCCGGCACCATCCGGCACGCCGGCTACAAGTTCGGCCGCTGGCTCGATCTCGCGTTCTATCAGCTGCTGCTGGAGACTCCCGCTCGCCCGGTCGACGGCTGAAGTGCCCGCCAGACGACCTGTGCCGTCGCGGGCATATCGAGTTTTTTTCCCTGCAAGGCGTCGACGACGGCGTTGATCACCGCCGCCGGCGCGCCCACCGCGCCCGCCTCGCCCGCGCCCTTCACGCCGAGCGGATTGCTGGAGCTCGGCACGTGTTGGAAGCCGCAGTCGAGCGAGGGCAAGTCGGTCGCGCGCGGCATCGCGTAGTCCATGAACGAGCCCGAAAGGAGCTGCCCGCTCTCGCGGTCGTAGACCGCGTGCTCACGCAGCGCCTGGCCGATGCCCTGCACGGTGCCGCCGTGCACCTGGCCCTCGAGCAGCTTCGGGTTCACCGCGCGGCCGAAGTCGTCGACTACGGTGTAGCGCACGATCGCCACGTCGCCCGACTCGGGATCGACCTCGACCTCGCAGATGTGGCAGCCGTTCGGATAGGTGTACGCGTCCGGCGTGCGCGTATGCGTCGCCTCGAGCGCGCCGAGGTCGAACAGGCTCACGCCGCGATCGGTGCCGGCGATGCGGAACTCGCCCTCGCGATACTCGATGTCGGAGGCCGCCGCTTCCAGCTTCGCGGCCGCCGCCTGTCTTCCCTTCTCGACCACTTCGCCCGCCGCGGCCTGGGCGGCGACGCCGCCGATGGC
>DASQAW010000189.1:0-6443 GCA_035635495.1 Burkholderiales bacterium | reverse complement strand
GCTCGCCTCCGCGGAGGCGCTGGGCGAGCCGCGCGAGATCGCCGCCGCCACCAGCACGCTCGCCCAGCTGCATCGCGTGGAAGGCGATCTCGATGCGGCCGAGCCGCTCTACGAGAGAGTGCTCGAAATTGCGCGCGAGCTCGACGACCGGGAGAGCATCGCCATCGGGCTGCTCAATGTTGCAATGGTGGCGATCGGCCGCCAGGACAATGAGCGGGCCAGGCAGATGCTGCTCGCGGTGCACGCCATACTGGAAGAGATCGGCTCGAGGTACGTCGGGCAAAGCCTGCTCGAAGTCTCGGCCGGGCTCGCGGTGTCGCGGCGTGAGTGGCAGCGTGCGGCGCGCTTCTATGGCGCGGCGGAAGCGCAGGCGTTGCTGACGGGTTTGCACCGCGACCCTGCCGACGAGGCGTTTCTAGCGCCGCTCGTCGCCAAGGCACATGCGGCACTCGACACGCCAGCCTTTGCCGCGGCCGAAGGCGCCGGCCGCGAAGTTCCCTACGAGACGATCGTGGCGGAAGCGCGAGCCTGGCTCGCGCTTCCGCAGCCGCGCTAGTCGTTCGCGATCGTTGGATCCAGCTCCGGCGGACTGCCGCAGCCGTCGTCGGCCTTGACGCGCAGCGTGTATTTCCACGTCCCGCTGTTCTGCGCCTTGTTGGTGCACTGCATGTTCTTCTTGCCCGCGTGGCAGCTATGAATTTCGCCGGCGGGACCCATTCTCTTGGGATCGGGGGTTGGATCCACGATGTTGTTGTCGTCGACGAACGAGTAGCCGTCGGTTTGCAGCTGCCAGATGATCGGAAACGCCTGCGGCTGACGCGCCCGATAGAAGTAGATCGGCTCTTGGTCGACGACGATGAAGCTTCTCTTGTCCGCGCACGCAGCGTTCTTGTCGTTCACGACGACGAAGACCTGCGGATGCTTGGGATCGAAGGGCGGCGCTCCGGAGAAGCTGCGTATCGATGCGCAACCCGCCAACGCGACGATAGCCGCGACGAGAATCGTCCTTGTCATGCTTCCCCCCATTAAGGAATCGCGCCCGGTGAACTATACGCTGGGAAGAATCGATTGTTCATCCCAGGTGTTTATCCGCGTGTCCGGCCCCGTGGTGTGATGCGGTCTCAAGTCGCGCCGGCCAGCGTGCCACGAGTGCGATGGCTCGACGCTCGGCGCAGCAACCAAACCGCTATGGTCAAGTTGAGCAGGTTCCAGCCGATGCCGTTGATGAAAGCGGCGCGATAGGAGCCCGTCAGGTCGAAGATCAGGCCGGAGAGCCAGCCGCCGAGCGCCATGCCGAGGAGCGTGGCCATCAGCACGACGGCGACGCGCGTGCCGGCCTCGCGCGGCGGGAAGAACTCGCGCACGATGATCGGATAGGCCGGCACGATCCCGCCCTGGAAAAGGCCGAAAAGCGCCGAGACGACGTAGAGCGAGACGAGCCCGGTGAACGGCAGGAAGAGGACCAGAGCGATTCCCTGCAGCGCCGAGCAAAGGAGCAGCGTGCGCAGTCCGCCGATGCGGTCGGCGATCCAGCCGAAGGCGAGGCGGCTGACGATGCCGGCGCCGAGCATCAACGAAAGCATCTCCGCGCCGCGCTGCGCGCCGTAGCCGAGGTCGCCGCAGTAGGCGACGATGTGCACCTGCGGCATCGCCATCGCCACGCAGCAGGCCACGCCGGCGATGCACAGGAGTGCCATCAAGGCGTTGGGCGAGAGGCCGAGCGGACGCTCAGGCTTCGTTTCCATTGCGCCTGCGCCTGACGCGGCGAGTGCGGGGGGACGCGGCCGCAGCACCAGGGCGAGCGGCAGCATCACGGCCAGGCAGAAGATCCCCGCGCCGATGTAGGTGGCCCGCCAGCCCGCCTGGTCGATAAAGTGCTGCAGCACCGGCGGCCACACCGAGCCGGCGAGGTAATTGCCGCTGATGGCAATGGCCACTGCGATGCCCCGCCGCCGGGTGAACCAGAGCGAGCTGTCCGCGACCAGCGGGGCGAAGGTCGCCGAGCAGCCGAGGAAGCCGGCGAGCACGCCGCTCGCCAGCGCGAACTGCAGGATGCTTCCGGACAAGCCTGAGAGGATGAGGCCGGCGCCGAGTCCGATCGTGCCGATCAGCACCGGCACCATCACGCCGAAGCGATCGGCCAGCCGGCCCATCACGATGCCGCCGAGCCCGAAGCCGATCATCGTGAGCGTGTAGGGAAACGATGCGTCGGCGCGCGCGACGCCGAACTCCGCCTGCACGGCGGGCAGCACGACGACGACGCCGTACATCGCCACGCCGCCGAGCGTCATCAGCGCGAGCGACGCTGCAAGCCGCAGCCACGCGTACGGCGATTCGGCCACCGAGCGGTTCATCCGCTGCATGATAGAGTCGTCCGCGTCAAATTCCCCGGGAGGTTTCGCATGGCACGTACTTCGCCGCCGTCCACCATCGGCCAGGTCAAGGATGTCTTTCCGAAGCTCGGCGAGCTCACCGAGAAGGTGGTGTTCGGTGACGTGTGGGAGCGCCCCGGCCTCGCCAAGCGCGACCGCAGCCTGATCACGGTGGCGGCGCTGGTCGCGCTGTGCCGCCCCGACCAGATCCGCGGGCACGTCTGGCGCGCGCTCGACAACGGCGTGAAGCGCGAGGAAATCATCGAGCTCATCACGCATCTCGCCTTCTACTGCGGCTGGCCGAACGCCGGCAGCGCGGCGCTGATCGCGAAAGAGGTCTTCGCCGAGCGCGGGTCATGAAGGTCGCGTTCATCGGCCTCGGCACCATGGGGGGCGCGATGGCCGCGAACCTGCAGGCCGCCGGCGATGAGGTCCGGGCGCACGACCTGCGGCGGGTCGAGGGCTTCAGGCACTGGTGCTCGAGCGCCGCCGAAGCCGCGCAGGGCTGCGAGCTCGTTTTCACCTCGCTGCCGGGCCCCGATGACGTCGACAAGGTGGCGGGCGAGCTCAAGCCGGTGCTGCGCGCCGGCGCGGCGTGGTTCGATCTCTCCACTAACTCGCCGGCGCGTATCCGGCGGGTGCACGCCGACTTCCAGTCGAAAGGGATCCATGTGCTCGATGCGCCGGTCAGCGGCGGCGCCTCGGGCGCGAAGTCCGGCAAGCTCGCGATCTGGGTGGGCGGCGAGCGCGCGAGCTACGACAAATATGTTTCCGTGCTGCGTGCCATGGGCGACCAGCCGTTCTACGTCGGTCCGATCGGCTCGGCGACCGTGGCCAAGCTCGCGCACAACATCGCCAGCTTCTCGATCCACGCCGCCATGGCCGAGATCTTCACGTTGGGAGTCAAGGCCGGCGTCGAGCCGCTCGCGCTCTTCCGCGCGTTGCGACAGGGCGCCACGGGCCGCAAGCGCACCTTCGATCGCCTCGCCGAGCATTTCCTCGTCGGCAAATACGATCCGGCGTCCTTCAGTTTGCGTCTTGCGCACAAGGACGCAACGCTCGCGCTCGAGCTGGCGAAGGAGGTCGGCGTGCCGATGCAGATCGGGAAGGTCGCGCTGGACGAACTCTCGCGCGCGCTCGACCGCGGCTGGCTCGACCGCGACTTCCGCGCGGCGATGACTTTGCAGGAAGAGCGCGCCGGCGTGAGCCCTCGGATCCCGCCACAGGCCCTGCAGGACGCGTTGAAGGAGTGAAGATGCGACGCGCGCTCGCACTGATCGCCGTCTTCGTCTCCGTCTGCGCCTGGGCGCAGCCGTATTACCCGGACGCGGTCTGGCAGCGGAAGGCGCCGGCGGAAGTCGGGCTCGACGCGAAGCGGCTGAAGGAGGCGATCGACTACGCGATTGCCAGCGAGAGCCGCAATCCGCGCGACCTGACGCTGAACCATTACCAGACCTTCGGCCGCGAGCCGCACGGCGAGGCGATCGGGCCGATCAGGGACCGCGGCGATCCGACCGGCGTCATCGTGCGCCGCGGCTATCTCGTCGCGGAGTGGGGCGAGCCGCTGCGCGTCGACATGACCCACAGCGTGACGAAGAGCCTGCTGTCGAGCGTCATCGGCGTGGCGCTCGACCGCGCGATGATCCGCAGCCTCGACGACGTCGTGCGCGACTACGTGCCGCCGATCCAGGCTTATGAGACGTCCGAACTCCTCCACCTGTTCGAGACGCCCCACAACCGCACCATCACCTGGGACCATCTGCTGCGCCAGACGAGCGACTGGGAAGGCACGCTCTGGGGCAAGCCCGACTGGGCCGACCGCCCGGGCGACAAGCCCGGCGAGTGGCTCACGCGGGCGCGCAACAAGGCGGGCACCGTCTACAAGTACAACGATGTGCGCGTGAACGCGCTCGCGCTCGCGGCGCTGCAGGTCTGGCGCCGGCCGCTGCCGCAGGTGCTGAAGGAAACCATCATGGATCCGATCGGCGCCTCGAACACCTGGCGCTGGTTCGGCTACGACAATTCCTGGGTGGTCCTGGACGGCGAGGTCGTGCAGTCGGTGTCGGGCGGCGGCCACTGGGGCGGCGGCATGTTCATCCATGCACAGGACATGGCGCGCTTCGGCTACCTGACCCTGCGCCGCGGCAAGTGGAAGGAGCGCCAGCTCCTGTCGGAGGCGTGGGTCGGCCGCGCGCTGACGCCCACGCCCGCCGAGCCCGGCTATGGCTTCATGAACTGGTACAACAATCGCGACGGCAAGCTCTTTCCGAGCGGTCCGCGCAGCGCGTTCGCGCACCTCGGCAACGGCACCAACATGGTCTACGTCGATCCTGAGAACGACATCGTCGCGGTGGTGCGCTGGATCGACCGCAAGGCGCTCGACGAATTCGTGAAGCGGCTGCTGGCCGCGGCTAGGGCTTCCGGCTGAAGAGCTGCAGAATGGGCTTGCAGCGCTCCTCGACTTCCTTGGCGGTGTAACGGATGTCGGGGCCTTCGATCAGCCAGACGAACTGGCCGCCGCGCAGCACGAGCGCCGCGGCGTGCAGCGCATCCTTCTCCGTGGAGAAGAGGACGGGAACCAGGCGGTTCAGCGCATCGTGGGTGGTCAGGTCCGCTGGCGCCGGGGACGTCGCGTAATACAGCGCGTACGACATATGCGACGCAACTTACCTAGCGTTCTCGGGGATGACAGTGAACTTTTGTTCGGCAAGACCGCAAACAGTCCACTCTGCTTATCCTGCGGTACGGCATGCGCGAACCGATTTGGCAGCTCGCCGACGGCCGCGACAGCCCGCTGTAAGCGTTTGGACATATAGTCGCGGCATGAGGATCGCGCTCTTCGCCATCGGATTCGCCAGCACCGTTGCGCTTGCCGCCGATGTCTCGCCCGGCTCCTGGGAGATCACGCTGGAGACCCGCGTGCCGGCCGAGCCGGATTTCGCGCCGCCGCCTTTCTCCCTCACCCAGTGCCTCACCGAGGCGGACTCGCGCGATCCCTCGCGTGTGCTGGGCAGCGCGTCCAATCCGGGCGCAACCGCCTGCAATTACACCGACCAGAGCTACTCCGGCAACACGTTCACCTTCTCGATGCAATGCACGGGCAGCTACGCCATCAAGGCGAGCGGGCGTGTCTCGTTCAGCGCCGACTCGATGCAGGGCACGATCGACAGCACGGCGAACATCGGCGGCAAGGAGGTGCAGCAGGTGAACAAGATCTCGGCCCGCCGCCTGGGCAACTGCTGAACAGCCTGTTCGGGCGGCCGTCGAACACGCGCGACTGGCAGCCCGACGTCGCGCGCCTCGCGACCGCCGAGGTCGACGGCGAGCGGGTGACGGTCAGGAACGTCCGCAACTTCCGCTACCGGACGAAGACCGACTTCGACGAGCACTGGGAACAGCGGCGCTTCGACCTCGGCCAGCTCGACGGCCTCGACATCTTCTTCATCTACTGGGGCGCGCCGCTGATCGCGCACACGATCCTGAGCTGGTCCTTCGCGGGCGGACAGCACCTGGCCATTTCGGTCGAGACCCGCAAGAGGAAGAACCAGCAGTACTCGGCCATCGCCGCCTTCTTCCGCCAGTACGAGCTCATCTACATCGCCGCGGACGAACGCGACGTGATCAAGCTGCGCACCAATATCCGCGGCGAGGAGACCTACCTCTACCGCCTGCGCACCTCGCGGGCTGCCGCCCGGGCGCTCCTCGTCGACTATCTGCAAGCCATGAACGCGATCGCCCGGCAACCGCTCTGGTACAACGCGCTGGTTGCCAACTGCACGAGCATCATCCGCGAGCGGGTGATCCATGCCGGCGGGCGCGTGCCGTTCTCCTGGCGTCTCTTCGCCAACGCGTATCTGCCCGAGCTGCTCTACCAGCGCGGCTCCTTCGATCGCAGCCGGCCGTTCGACGAGCTGCGGGCGCTGAGCCGGATCAACGATCGCGCGCGAGCGGTGGGCGAGGCCGAGGACTTCCCGGCAGCGATCCGCGGCGGACTGCCGATGCCGCCGCTAGCGACGAAGACGCCGGATCCCCTCGACCGACCGCAGTAGGCGCACCAGCGCCTGGGCGCCC
>DASQAW010000188.1:0-11570 GCA_035635495.1 Burkholderiales bacterium | reverse complement strand
CTGGGCGTGGCGCTGGCGCTCGCCGGGCTCGCCATCCTCGCCGGCTGCACCAAGCCCCAGGCGCAGACCGCGGCGCCGCCGCCGCCCGAAGTCTCGGTGATCGAAGTGAAGGCCGGCCAGGTCAACGTCTACGACGAGTACGTGGCGCAGACACAGGCGCCGGACACGATCGAGATCCGCGCCCAGGTGACCGGGCTGCTCCAGCGCCAGGCGTTTGCCGACGGCGCGCGGGTGAAGAAGGGCGACCTTCTGTACGTGATCGACCAAAGGCCCTTCGAGGCGCAGGCGGCGCAGGCGAAAGCGGGCCTCGCGCAGGCCGAGGCGAATCTCGTCAACGCAAGACAGAACCTGGCGCGGAACGAGCGCCTGATCGCGGAGAAGGCGGTCAGCCAGCAGGATTACGACAACGCGGTGGCGCAACAGCGTGCGAGCGCCGCGCTGGTCGAGGCGCAGGCGGCGCTGCTTCGCAACGCCGAGCTCAATCTCGAGTTCGCCACGGTGCGCGCGCCGCGCGAGGGCTTCATGTCGAGCTCGCAGGTGAAGCCCGGCGCGCTGATCACCGCGCAGCTGACGCTGCTGACCACGCTCTACTCGAGCGACCCGATGTGGGTGTACTTCACTATCGGCGAGGGTCGGTTCCTGCAGCTGCAGAAGGCCTGGCAGGGCCCCGACCAGAGCACGCCGTTCCGCATCCGCCTCGCCGACGGCAGCGTCTACGCGCTGAGCGGGCGGCTCGACTTCGTCGACGCCGCGCTCGACCAGAGGAGCGGCACGCTGCAGGTGCGCATCTCGGTGCCGAACCCGCAGCGATTGCTGCGTCCCGGACTTTTCGTGCGCGTCATCGTGCCCACCCTCGACAGCCAGGCAGCGATCCGCATCCCGCAGCAGGCGGTGCAGGAGCTGCAGGGGACAAAATCGGTGTTCGTGGTGGGCGAAGGCGACAAGGTCGAGGTGCGCCAGATCGTGGCAAGCCAGCGCCTGGACAACGACTGGGTCGTGGCCAGCGGCCTCACTGCCGGCGAGCGCATCGTGGTCGAGGGCATCGGCAAGGTCCGGCCGGGCGCGCCCGTGCACCCTGTGGCGCTCACGGCCGCGAAGTAAGCGATGCTCAACTTCTTCATCGAGCGGCCCGTGCTCTCCACGGTGATCGCTCTCGTCCTGATCCTGTCGGGGGCGCTCGCCGCGGTCGGCCTGCCGATCGCCCAGTATCCGCAGGTGGTGCCGCCGCAGGTCACGGTCAACACTTCGCTGCCCGGCGCCAACGCCGAGATCGTGTCGCAGTCGGTGGCCGCCTCCATCGAGCAGCAGGTCAACGGCTCGCAGGACATGCTGTACATGAGCTCGAAGAGCGGCAACGACGGCTCCTACAGCCTGACGGTGACCTTCGAGATCGGCACCGACAAGAACATCGACCAGATCGAGGTGCAGAACCGCGTCGCCATCGCGCAGAACCAGCTGCCGCCCGACGTCATCCGCAACGGCATCACGGTGCGCAAGGCGACCAGCGACTTCCTCGAGGTGATCACGCTGAAGTCGCCCGACGGGCGCTACGACACGGTGTTCCTGAGCAACTACGCGCTGCTGAACCTTTACGACGCGCTCGGCCGGGTGAAAGGCGTCGGACAGGTACGCATCTTCGGCGCGCGCGACTACAGCATGCGCATCTGGCTCGACGCCGAGCGCATGGGGCGCGTCGGCGTCACCGCGCTCGACGTCTCGAACATCGTGCGCGAGCAGAACGTGGTCGCGCCCGCCGGCTCGGTCGGCCTGCCGCCGGTGCCGCGCGGCCAGCAGATGCAGTACACGGCCTTCGTCAAGGGCCGCCTGGCCGAGGTCGGCGAGTTCGAGAACATCGTCATCCGCGAGTCGGGCAACGGCCAGGTGGTGCGCTTGAAGGACGTGGCGCGCATCGAGCTCGCCGCCGCCGACTACTCGATCTTCGCCGCCGAGGACGACACGCCGGCGATCGCCATGGGCATTTTCCTGCAGCCCGACGCCAACGCGCTCGACACCGCCAAGGCGATCCGGCAGGTGATGGACGCGCAGGCAGCGCGCTTTCCGGAGGGCCTGAAATTCTCGGTGCCTTACACCACCACGCCGTTCGTCACCGAGTCGCTGAAGGAGGTGGTGAAGACGCTGTTCATCGCCTTCCTGCTGGTGACGCTGGTGGTATTTCTCTTCCTGCAGAGCTGGCGCGCCACGCTGATCCCGATCCTCGCGGTGCCGATCTCGCTCGTCGGCACCTTCGCCGCCTTCGCCGTGCTCGACTTCTCGATCAACACACTGACGCTTTTCGGCCTGGTGCTCGCCATCGGCATCGTCGTCGACGACGCGATCGTGGTGGTCGAAGCGGTGCAGGAGCGCCTCGACCATGGGGGCGTCACGCCGCTCGCGGCGACCAAGTCGGCGATGGCCGACGTCGGCGGGCCGGTGGTCGCGATCGCGCTGGTGCTTGCCGCGGTGTTCGTGCCGGTCGCTTTCCTCGGCGGGCTCACCGGCCAGCTCTACAAGCAGTTCGCGCTGACGCTCGCCGTCTCGGTGATCCTGTCGGCGGTCTGCGCGCTGACCTTCACGCCGGCGATGTGCGCGCTGCTTCTGCGGCGTGTCGAGCCCGGCCGCGAGGCGCACGGGCCGCTCGCGCGCTTCTTCGCCGCGTTCAACCGCGCCTTCGACCGCACGCGCAACGGCTACGTCGCGTCGGTGTCGACGATGGCGCGGCACGCGGTCCTCGTGATGCTGACCTTCGGCTTGCTGCTCGTCGCCGTCTGGTATTTGATCTCGACGCGCCCGACCGGCCTCGTGCCGCCCGAGGACCAGGGCTTCGTCGTCGCGGTGGTGGCGCTGCCGGCCGCGGCGTCGCTCGAGCGCACCAATGCGGCAATGGCGCAGGCCTCGCGCATCGCGCGCGAAGTGCCGGGCGTCGAGGGCACGATCTACCTCAGCGGCTACAACCTGCTGACGGGTCAGGTCGCCTCCTACAACGGCACCATGTTCGTCCGCTTCAAGCCGTGGGAGGCGCGCAAGTCCGCCGCAGAGTCGGTGGGCGCGATCCAGCGCACGCTGACCGGGCGGCTGAACGGCGGGATCAAGGATGCCAACGTGCTGGTGCTCAACCTGCCGCCGATCCGCGGCCTGAGCACGAGCGGCGGCTTCACTTTCGTGCTGCAGAACCGCGCCGGCGCCGACACCGCCGAGCTGTCGAAGGTGCTGCAGGACGTGCTCGGCCAGGCGCGCAAGAGGAAGGAGATCGGCTTCGTCTTCAGCGGCTTCGACCCGCGCGTGCCGCAGATCGAGTACGTGGTGGACCGCGACAAGGTGAAGGCGCTCGGCATCCCGCTGTCCGACGTCTTCTTCACGCTGCAGACGTTCCTCGGCAGCTTCTACGTCAACGACTTCAACCTCTTCGGGCGCACCTACCGCGTCACCGCGCAGGCCGAGGGCGCGCAGCGGAACCAGCCCGACGACGTCAACCGCTTCTACGTGCGCGCCGCCAACGGCACCATGGTGCCGCTCAGCAGCATCGTCGCCAGCCGCCCGATCAACGGCCCGCAGTACTTCGAGCGCTTCAACGTCTACAGCGCCGCCACCATCAACGGCGCCAACGCGCCCGGCTACAGCTCGGGGCAGGCGATCGCCGCGATGGAGGAGATCGCGCGCACGCTGCCGCCCGGCTTCGGCTTTGAATGGAGCGAGGCGACCTACCAGGAGAAGAAGACCGGCGGCCAGACGGGCTTCATCTTCGCCATCTCGCTCGCCTTCGTGCTGCTCGTGCTCGCCGCGCTGTACGAGAGCTGGGCGATGCCGGTCGCGATCCTGCTGGTGATCCCGTTTGGCGTGTTCGGCGCCTTCGTCGGCCTTGCGCTTCGCTCGCTCGACAACAACGTCTACACGCAGGTCGGTCTCATCATGCTGGTGGGCCTGGCGGCGAAGAACGCGATTCTGATCGTCGAGTTCGCCAAGCTGCAGCGCGAGAAGGGCGAGCCGATCGTCCAGGCGGCGCTCGACGGCGCCAAGCTGCGGCTGCGCCCGATCCTGATGACTTCCTTCGCCTTCATCCTCGGCACGATACCGCTCGCCATCGCCACGGGCGCGGGCGCCGGCGCGCGCATCGCCCTCGGCACCGCCGTCGTCTGCGGCATGCTCTGCGCGACGCTGGTCGGCGTGTTCTTCACGCCGATGTTCTACGTCCTGCTGCAGCGCCTGAGCGAAGGCCAGTGGCCGTTCAAGCGCGAACCGGCCGTGCAGAAGGCCCCCGCGTGAAGGCCGGCGCGCTCCCGCTTTTGATGTTGCTCGCGGGCTGCATGGTCGGGCCCGATTACCGCCGGCCCGAAGTAGCGACGCCCGCCGCCTGGCGGCTGGAGAGCGCCCAGGCCGACCAGATCTCCAACGTCGGCTGGTGGGAGCAGTTCCAGGATCCGGTGCTGCCCGCGCTGGTGCGCGAGGCGGTCGCGAGCAACAAGGATCTGAAGATCGCGACGGCCAACGTGGAGCAGGCGTTCGCGCAGTACGGCATCACGCGCTCGGCGCTCTTTCCGCAGGTCGACGCCAGCGCGTCGGCCGCGCGCCAGCGCGCGAGCAGCACCGCCGGGCCGGTGCCGGTACCGCCGGGCCGCGACACCTTCAACGATTTTGCAGTCGACCTGTCGCTCGGCTACGAGATCGATGTGTGGGGACGGCTGCGCCGCGCCACCGAGTCGGCGCGCGCGCAGCTCCTCGCGAGCGAGGAGGGCCGGCGCACCGTGGTGCTCACGCTGGTCAGCGCGGTGGCGAACGGCTACATCGAGCTGCGCGGCCTCGACCGCCAGCTCGACATCGCGCGCCGCACCTCGCAGAACCTGGGCGACTCGGCGTACCTGCAGCAGCGGCGCTTCAAGGAGGGCGCGGTGCCCGAGAGCGACTACCGGCAGGCGGAGTCGCAATACCTGGCCGCCGCCGCGCAGGTGCCGGAGCTCGAGCGGCAGGTCGCGCGGCAGGAGAGCTTTATCAGCGTGCTCCTGGGACGCAATCCGGGGCCGATCGCCCGCGGCCGCGAGATCGAGGCGTTGGCCTTCCCCGGCGTGCCCGGCTCGCTGCCGGCGGCGCTCCTCGAGCGCCGCCCCGACGTGCGCCAGGCCGAGCAGAACCTGATCGCCGCCAACGCCGACATCGGCGTCGCCAAGGCGGCGTATTTCCCGCGGATCAGCCTGACCGCCGCGCTCGGCTTCGAGAGCGCCGACCTGTCGGAGCTCGTGAAGAGCCGGTCGAAGACCGGCGCCATCGGCCTCGGCGCGACGCTGCCGATCTTCAACGCCGGCCGCATCCGCAACCAGGTGGCGCAGGCCGAGGCCTTCCAGCGCGGGGCGCTCGCGAGCTACGAAAAGTCGATCCTCGTCGCCCTCCAGGACGTCGAGGACGCGCTCGTCGACCGCGCCAAGCTCGGCGAGTCACGCGAAACCCAGGCGCGGAACGTCGCCGCGCTGCAGCGCTTCCGCGACCTCGCGGCCCTGCGCTACCGCGAAGGCGCCACGCTGTACCTGGAAGTGGCGAACGCCGAACAATCGCTCCTCAGCGCGCAGCTCGCGTACGTCGCGACGCAGTCGCGGCTCTTCCAGTCCTACGCCAACCTCTACAAGGCGATGGGCGGCGGCTGGGTCGATAGAGCCGAAGAGCTTGCCGCCAAGTAAGGTGCAATCAGCATAGGCTAGCCGTCCTTTTTCGCGCCCGTTTGCGTGAATGGATATACAGTAGTAGGCTGTTCCGGCGCCGATTTTCCGGTTTTCGGCTGTCAAGAAAATTAATTTGTTTTTCTACCGCGCCATCCACAAATTATCGACACCGTTTGCACAGGTAATCCACAGGCCGCGCGCGCGCGTGGCCCGCGGTGATCAAATTTGCGGCAGTGTTACCGCGTCGTTTCAGTTCCGCCTTGGGTGTTTCGAGGAATCAAATCGGAAATGCGCCGCTGGTCCCTATCATTCCGGCCGGGGAGGTAAGCCTAAAGAATGGCCGTCGCACACAGCATCGCTCGCGAGTCGAGCGCTGACGCGCAGCTTGTAGCGCTCAAGGTACCGCCGCACTCGGTCGAGGCGGAGCAGTCGCTGCTCGGCGCGCTGCTCCTCGACAATCAGGCCTTCGACCGCATCGGCGATCTCGTCGCGGCCGAGGACTTCTACCGCGACGACCACCGCCGCATCTGGCGCCACGTCGAGCGGCTGATCGGTGCCTCGCGGCCGGCCGACGTCGTCACCGTCGCCGAGTCGATCGAGGCGAGCGAGGACAAGGACAAGACTGGCGGGGCGGTGTATCTCGCCGCCCTGTCGCAGAACGTCCCGAGCTCGCTCAACGTGCGCCGCTACGCCGAGCTGGTGCGCGAGCGCTCGGTGCAGCGGCGGCTCGCGCAGGTCGCGACCGAGATCGCCGAGAGCGCGCTCGCCCCCTCCGGCAAGGAAGTCGGCCAGCTCCTGGACGAGGCGGAGTCGAAGATCTTCCAGATCGCCGAGTCCGGCGCGCGCAAGGACCAGGGCCTGCTCGGCATCAAGCCGATCCTCGCCAAGGTCTACGAGCGCATTGACTACCTGCACAATCAGGACAACCCCTCCGACGTTACCGGGGTGCCGACCGGCTTCACGGACATCGACATCCGCACGGCGGGGCTGCAGCCGGGTGACCTGATCATCATCGCCGGGCGACCGTCGATGGGGAAGACCGCCTTCGCGCTCAACATCGCCGAGCACGTCGCCCTGCATCCGAGCGTGGCGATGCCGGTGGCGATCTTCAGCATGGAGATGAGCTCGAGCCAGCTGGCCATGCGCATGCTTGCGTCGCTCGGCCGGGTCGATGCGCACAAGCTGCGTACGGGCCGCCTGTCGGACGAGGAATGGTCGCAGCTGACCGAGGCGATGGGGCGCCTGCATGAAGCGAAGATCCACGTCGACGAGACGCCGGCGCTGAACGCCCTGGAGGTGCGCGCCCGCGCCCGCAGGCTCAAGCGCGAGTACTCCAAGCTCGGCCTGGTGGTCGTCGACTATCTGCAGCTGATGTCGGCCTCCTCTCAGGGCGAGAACCGCGCCACCGAGATCTCGGAGATCTCGCGCTCGCTCAAGGCGCTCGCCAAGGAGCTCGAGGTGCCGGTTATCGCTCTGTCCCAGCTGTCGCGCGCGGTCGAGCAGCGGAACGACCGCCGCCCGATGATGTCGGACCTGCGCGAGTCGGGCGCCATCGAACAGGACGCCGACGTGATCTTTTTCATCTACCGCGAAGAGGTGTACTCTCCGGACAAGGAAGAGGCGAAGGGCCGCGCCGAGATCATCATCGGCAAGCAGCGAAACGGCCCGATCGGGCGCGTGGACCTCACGTTCCTCGGGCGCTTCACGCGCTTCGCCAACTTCCAGGATCCTAATGCCTTTTGATGCGGCTTTCTAAGGAGGAGGCAGCATGGCAGACCCGCTGATCGCGCAACGCTCGCCCTTCGCCGTGGAGCTCGCCCCGGGAGACTACTGGTGGTGCGCCTGCGGCCGCTCGAAGCGCCAGCCCTTCTGCGACGGCTCGCACAAGGGCTCGGAGTTCACGCCGCAGAAGTTCAGCATCACCGAAGCGCAGAAGCTGTGGCTGTGCGGCTGCAAGCACACCGCCGGCAAGCCGTTCTGCGACGGCACTCACAAGAAGCTGGTGACCACCTAAAACGAATCGGGGTCAGACCCCTGCAGGACCCGACCCCGGTTTTTGAAGAAGAAGACAGCTATTTCCTGGCGGCGGTCCAGTTGCCCGTCTGGCCCTTCTCGTCGCGGAAGCTGCCCTGCATCTGGCGGCCATTCACCAGGCCGGTGAAATCGCGCCGCAGGCCCTTGTCGTCGACGTAAGCGAAGGCGATGTTTGCGCCGCGCAGGCGCGCCTCGCGCAGCCCGCCCTGCACGCCGCCCAGAGCGACCGTGCCGTTGACCTTCTGGAACGTCTGCTCGAGCGCGAGCTCGGCCTTCGCGCCGCCGGCGTCGAGCGCCCAGGTGCCCATCACGTTCGCCGGCACCACCCAGAAGTAGGCGCGGCGCCCGTCCATGGTGGAGATCTCGTCGGCCTCCCAGTCCTCCATCGTGAACGAGTGCGACACGACCCGCGTGCCCGGCCTCATCGACAGGAGCTGGGCACGCAGCTTCATGTTGAGCGCGGGAAGCAGATACAGCGTGATGACGGTCGCCTGGCTGAAGTCCGTCTGGAAGATATCGGCGCGGCGGAAGCTCGCCCTCTCGGCGACGCCCGCTTTTTGGGCGTTGTCCTGCGCGAGCTTCACCATGTCGGGGTTGTACTCGATGCCGAGCGCCTTCGCGCCGCGCTTGGCGGCGGCGATCACGATCTTGCCGTCGCCCGAGCCGAGGTCCATGTGGAAGTCGTTCGGCCCGACCTGCGCCATCGTCAGCATGCGATCGACCACCTCGTCGGGCGTCGGCACCCAGATCACGTCCTTGCCGGCCTGGCCGACCTGCGGTTCGAACTTCGGCTGCGCGGAAACGGCGAACGGAACGGCGAGCGCGGCGAGCAATGCAACGGCGCGAACGAGGGGCGTCATGGGGTCCTTAGGGGGCGAAATGCGAGCGCGGGAATGTAGCAGAAAGGCCTGTTAAGTTGGCGAAACACCGCCCAGCCTGACTTATTCCTGAATCCGGGGACGGCTCCGTCCCCGGATTCGTTACAGCACGACGGCGGCGTGGTCCGCGAGGCGCGAGCGCTCGCCGCGTGCGAGCGTGATGTGCCCGGCGTGCGCCCAGTCCTTCATCCGGTCGACGACGTAGGTGAGGCCGGAGCTGCCCTCGGTGAGGTAGGGCGTGTCGATCTGCGCCACGTTGCCGAGGCACACCACCTTGGTGCCCGGGCCGGCGCGCGTCACCAGCGTCTTCATCTGCTTCGGCGTCAGGTTCTGCGCCTCGTCGATGATCAGCCACTTGTTGACGAAGGTGCGGCCGCGCATGAAGTTGAGCGACTTGATCTTGATCCGCGAGCGCACCAGGTCGCGCGTCGCGGCGCGGCCCCAATCGCCGGCCGACTCGTCGGTGGCGTTCAGCACATCCAGGTTGTCCTCGAGCGCGCCCATCCAGGGCGTCATCTTTTCTTCCTCGGTGCCGGGCAGGAAGCCGATGTCCTCGCCGAGCGGCACCGTGACGCGCGTCATGATGATCTCGGAATAGCGCTTCTCGTCGAGCACCTGCGTGAGCCCCGCGGCGAGCGCGAGCAGCGTCTTGCCGGTGCCGGCCTGCCCGAGCAGCGTGATGAAGTCGACGCCCGGGTTCATCAGCAGGTTGAGCGCGAAGTTCTGCTCGCGGTTCCGCGCCGTGATCCCCCACACCGAGTTCTTCGCGTGCGTGTAGTCGCGCAGCGTCTCGATCACCGCGACCCGGCCCGTGGTCTCCTTCACCAGCGCGTAGAGCGGGCGCTCGCCGGTCTCGTCGTAGATGAACTCGTTCACGTGCAGCTTGGAAACCAGCGGCCCGCGCACGCGGTAGTAGGTGTGCCCGTCCTTCTTCCACGACTCCACGTCGCGGCCGTGCGTGTCCCAGAAATCCTTCGGCAGGGGGCGCACGCCGGTGTAGAGGAGGTCGGCATCCTCGAGGACCTTGTCGTTGTAATAGTCCTCGGCCGCCAGCCCGAGCGCGCGCGCCTTGATGCGCATGTTGATGTCTTTCGACACCAGCACCACCTGGCGCTGCGGCTCGCGCTCCTGCAGCGCACGCACCACCGCGAGAATCTGGTTGTCGGTCTTGCCCGAGGCGAGCGTCGCCGGCAGCTCGCCGTTCATCGCCTCCGTCTGCAGGAACAAACGCCCCTTGGCGCTTTGCCCATCCCGCGTCTTGATCACCAGGCCCGCCTTGATATCCGGCACCACGGTCGAGACGATCTCGTCGAGGAAGCGGCTTGCCTGGCGCGCGTTGCGCGAGACGTCCGACAGGCCGCGCTTGTGCTGGTCGAGCTCCTCCAGCGTGGCGATCGGCAGGTAAAGGTCGTGCTCGTCGAAGCGGAAGAGGCTCGTCGGGTCGTGCATCAGCACGTTGGTGTCGAGGACGAAGAGCTTCTTCACTTTCGGTTTTCGGGCAGAACGGGGAGATTTCACGGCGGGGGAGAAGGAAGGCGACTCGGCATCGACTGCGGGCTGCTCGACATCATAGGGCTTTAACAAAGTTCAATACCTCCTCAGCGTGGCCAGGCACTTTCACCCCGCGCCATTCGCGCGCGAGCCGCCCCTTCTCGTCGACGACGAAGGTGCTGCGCACGATGCCGCGGACCTTTCTTCCGTACATGTTCTTGTCTTGGATCACGCCGAACGCGTTGCAGACCTCTTCGCTCGGGTCGGCGAGCAGCTCGAACGGGAACTTCATCTTGGCCTTGAAGCCCTCGTGGGACTTCAGCGAGTCGCGCGAGATGCCGTAGATGTCGCAGGCTAAGCGCTTGAATTCCTTGTGGCGATCGCGGAAATCGGCGCCCTCGGTGGTGCAGCCCGGCGTGTTGTCCTTCGGGTAGAAGTAGAGCACCAGCTTCTTGCCGCGCTGGTCCGAGAGCCGGAAGTTGCCGCCGCCGGTACTGGGAAGACTGAAGTCCGGTACCGCCTTGCCGAGCGTTTCCAGAGGTTTTAATTACCCTTCTTAGCAACGTGCTCTGACGCTTTCAGTAAACACGTTTTTTATTGCCACTGCAAGCGTGGCCTTAGGGGCCTGATCGCAAAGGAATTTATGGACATCGCGTCCTCCCACAGCAGCTCCGGGCGTTAACTGGACATGCCGAAGCTCTTCGTCATCGCGGGACCAAATGGCGCGGGGAAGTCGACCTCGGCGCCGGAGATCCTGAGCGGCCCGCGGAGCGTCGCCGAATTCGTCAACGCGGATGTGATTCAGAAAGACGCTGGCGTGTCGGAGATCGAAGCCGCACGCATGACGCTGAACCGCCTGAACAATCTCGCCGAGGCGCGCAAGGACATAGCCTTCGAGACGACCCTTGCGAGCCAGCTGCTCCTGTCCCGCATTCGACGCATGCAAGCGCGAGGCTACCTGTTCCATCTCTACTTCTTTTGGCTGCCGACCGCCGACATGGCCATCGAGCGTGTCGCCAAGCGCGTTGCCAGCGGCGGGCATCACATTCCTGAAGAAGTCGTACGCCGTCGGTACGACCGCGGCATCCATAATTTCTTCAACCACTACGCACCCGTGGCGGATTCGTGGGTCCTGATGAACAACACCGCCCGGCCGTCCGTGAGAATTGCTTGGCGCGATGTTGGCGGTGCGCCACTCGTGAGGGATAATGCGTTGTGGAGTCTCCTGACCGCCCGCTATATGAAACCGGCCGCTGAAGAGGAAAAAAACGCTCCGTACCGGAAGGCGGAATGGACGTCGGAAGACGTTGAGGCGGCCGTTAATCGCGCGGTGACCGCGGCGCTGAAGCGGCACAAGGAACGCGGCGAGTCGATCGTTCAATGGCGTGACGGCAAGATCGTCACGATCAAGGCAGAAGACATCGAGATCTAGGTCCGCGGCGCGAGGAAGCGCCGGAGCTCGGCCAGCACCTCGCGCGGCTTCTCCTCGGGAAGGAAGTGGCCGCAGTTGAGCGCCTTGCCG
>DASQAW010000187.1:0-3690 GCA_035635495.1 Burkholderiales bacterium | reverse complement strand
GCGAGCCGGTGGAACACCCTGCGCGCCTTGCGAGTGTTGGACTGGTATTCAGCACGAGACTAAGGCAGATGCCGCTGCCAATTACGACGACGATGCGTTCCGATCGACTCGCGCGGAGACGAGAACGCGCTGCAGCTCGTCGAGAAGCGCGTGCGCACCGCGCACCAGTTGCGGCGGGTCGATGCCGGCGGGCGCATCCACGATGTGCGCGGCCAGCGCCGCCAGGCTCTCGGCGCCGACAGTCAGCGCGCTTCCCTTGATGCGATGCGCGGCGCGCCGCAGCGCCGTGCAGTTGGCGCTCTCGAGCGCGACCTGCAGTGCGGCAATGTCGGCGCGCACGCCCGACTCCAGCTCCGCCAGCACTTCGGCAACGCCCTGTGGGCCGCCGGCGAGTTGCTGGATGCGGGCACGATCGATCGCATTGCGGTCCGGCGCGCTGACGGGGCGGGCGGCCGGCGCCATCCTGAGCGGCGCTTCGCTGCCCAGCCACTGGGCAAGCTTCGCGCGCAGCGTCACGAGCTCGGCGGGCTTGGTGAGATAGTCGTCCATGCCCGCATCGACGCACTGCTCGAGCGCGTCGCTGTGCGTGTTGGCGGTAAAAGCGATCACCGTCGGCTTGCGCTTCTTCCCCTGATCCTGCTCGGCGCGTATCGCGCGCGCGAACGTGTAGCCGTCCATCTCGGGCATCTGCAGGTCGGTGATCACGAGGTTGTGGCCGTCGCGGCGCCACTTGGCGAGCGCCTCGAGGCCGCTGCTCGCGGTGTCGGCTTCCAGCCCGAGGACCTTCAGCTGGCGCTTCAGCATGGCGAGGTTGACCGGGTGGTCGTCGACGATCAGCAGCTTGGTGCCGGCCGGTGCCGAGACCGCGACGGGAGCGCGCGCGCCGCTCGAGGTCTGCTCTTCGTCGCGAATCGCGCCGACGCTCGCCTCGTCGGCGGCGAGCGTCGCCGAAACGCGCGTGCCCAGGCCTTCGGTGCTGGTGACCTGGATGGTGCCGCCCATCAGCTCGATCAACTGGCGCGAGATGGCGAGGCCGAGGCCGGTGCCGCCGTAGCGGCGGCTGGTCTCGGATTCGCCCTGCTGAAACGGCTCGAACAGGCGCCGCTGCGTCTCGCTGCTCATGCCGATGCCGGTATCGTGCACGCTGAAGCAGAGCTTCTGGCGTCCTTCGCCCGCCGCCAGCACTTTCACCTCCAGGGCGACCGTCCCCGCGTGCGTGAACTTGATCGCATTGCTGACGAGGTTGGTGAGAATCTGGCGCAGCCGCGAAGGGTCGAGGAGGTGCGCCGGCCACAGCGCCGGATCCAGGCGCCGCGTGAGAAGCAGCCCCTTGCCGCTGGCCACATGCTCGAAGGTCGCGACCACGCCGTCGACGAGGCGCGCGACCGAGCAGGGCTGCGGGCGGACCTCGAGCTTGCCGACCTCGATCTTGGAGAAGTCCAGGATATCGTCGATCAGCGAGAGGAGCGAGCGGCTCGATTCGCGCGCCGCCGACAGCATTTCGCGCTGGTCGAAGCTCAGCTTGCCGTAGGAGAACAGCTCGAGCGTGCCGATGATCGCGTTCAGCGGCGTGCGGATCTCGTGGCTCATGGTGGCGACGAAAGCGCTCTTCGCCTGCGACCCGGCGCGCGCGGCATCGCGGGAGCGGCGCAGCTCCTCTTCGCCGCGCTTGCGCTCGGTGATGTCGCGCAGGTGGACGGTGAACAGCGGCGCGCCGCCCGCCTGCGTGACCGCGACGGCGAATTCGACCGGGAACTCCTCCCCGCCGCGGCGCACCGCGGTCAACTCGACCCGCCGGCCGATCACCTGGTCCTCGCCGGTCGCCAGATAGTGCGCGAGGTCCGCCTTGTACGCCTCGCGCAGCCGCTGCGGAATGATCACCTCGGCGAGCACGCGGCCGAGCGCCTCCTGCCGCGTGTAGCCGAAGGTGCGCTCCGCCGCCGGATTCCATTCCACGATGCAGCCGTCCGCGTCCATCGAGACGATGCCATCGAGCGCGGTCCGCAGGATCGCGTCCTTGCGCGCCTCCTCGCGCACGAGCGTCTGCGTGCGCTCGCGCACGCGCCGCTCGAGCTGCTCGTTCGCCTGCCGCAGCTTCTCCGCGCCGCCGGCAATCGCCGAGGAAAGGCGCGCGTCGTACGCCGAAAGCAGCATCGTCGCGGTGAGGATGACGAACGTGAACCCGCCGATGGTGTAGGCCATCCACTCCTCGTCGAGCCGCAGCCCGGAGGCGAGGCAGATCGACTCCGGATGGAACTTTGCCGCCGCCACCGCCGTGAAGTGCATGCCGACCACGGCGGCGCCCATCACGAGCGCAGCCCCGAAGTTCGTGAACACCGCGCGCTGCTTGGCGAGCTGGAACGCGATCCACAGCGCCGCGGTGGCCGCGCCGATGGCGATCAGGATCGAGGCGACGAACAGCAGCGGGTCGTAGCGGATCCCCGGCGAGAGACGCATCGACGCGTCTCCGGTGTAGTGCATCGCGGCGATGCCGACGCCGATCAGCGCGCCCGGCAGGAGGAACTCGCGCTTCCGGCCCGTCAGCCTGCGCAGGACGATGAACGCCGCGCCGCACGCGACGATGGCGAACACCCAGGAAAGCGCGGTGATCGACAGGTCGTACAGCACGCGGATCGGCAGCTTGAGCGCCAGCGTGGCGACGAAATGCATCGACCAGATGCCGATGCCCATCGCGAAGCCGCCGCTGGCCACCCACAGCTTCCAGTTGGTGGCGTGCGGATCGCGCACGCGCGCGGCGAGGAGCAGCGTGACGTGCGACGCGGTCACCGCCACGAGGTACGACAGGAATACCAGCCCTAGATTGAAGTCCTTCGGCACCGCCGCATCTTGCCGCCGGTGCGGCGCCGGGACTGTGGCTTATTGCACGGCGCACACCACAACTCATGTTCGGCCCGAAGGGCTGTGATATAGCTTGGCGCCTCGATGAGCGCATCGACCCCTTCCACGCCGGCGCCCAAGGCGACGATCGCCGTCATCGACGACGACCGCTTCATCCGCTACCTGCTGGACCTGCATCTGCGCAAGGCAGGCTACGAGGTGTTCGCCGCCGAGGACGCGGTGGTCGCCGGGCGCGTCATCCTGGAGCGTGCGCCCGACCTCATCCTCTGCGACGTGGACATGCCGTTCATGGACGGCTTCGAGTTCGTGTCGGCGCTGCGCGCCGACCCGGCGACGCGACACATTCCGGTGATCTTCCTCACGGTGAATACGAGCGTCGGCGAACAGGCGAAACGGCTCGGCGCCGGCCACCTGTTGAAACCGGTGATGGCCGACGAGCTGTTGCGGGCGGTGGCGCAGTTCGCACGCCCGACCCAGGCCAGCGCCGACGACTAGTGAGGACGGAGCTGGTGGCGGCGTTCGCCGCGCTCTTCGTGCAACACGCAGCGGCCCAGCCCGCCGCGCCGGAATTGCGCTACCAGCCGCCGCCGAACTTTTATCGCAGCGCGATCACGCCGCCGGAGGACTACTCGGCCAACGAGTTCAATGCAGGCCTCCAGGTCTATCCGTTCCGGCCGTTCAGCGGCAACGTCGAGCAGGCCTTCCGGCAGAGCCTGCTGCGCGAGTGGATCGATCCGCGGTACCGCGAAACCAACCTCGCCGCGCCGCCGGAATTCAGGCAGATCACGATCGCCGGCGCGCAGATGGCGCTGAGCGCGCGCTTTGCGGAAA
>DASQAW010000186.1:0-1739 GCA_035635495.1 Burkholderiales bacterium | reverse complement strand
TCCACTCGGCGTAGCTGAACTCTTCCAGCGGGTGGATGATCTGGATGCCGGCGTTGCTGATCAGGATGTCGACGCCGGAGAAGGCGTCGACCATGCGCGCGACGCCCCTGTTGACCGCCGCCTCGTCGGTGACGTCCATGGCGATGCCGAGCGCCTGGCCCGGGCTCGCGCCGAGCTGCGCGGCGGCGGCTTGCGCCGCGTCGCCGTCGAGATCGGCGATGGCCACTTTGGCGCCCTCGCGCGCGAAGAGCCGCGCGATCTCCTTGCCGATGCCGCTTGCCGCGCCCGTGATGAGCGCGCGTTTGCCTTGCAATTTCATGCTGGAACCCTTTCGTGGAGGCGTGAAAGATCGATCACCCGGACGCCGCTCTCGACCTCCTGCGCCTCGAGCCAGGCGCGCTGCTCGCGGGCGCGGCGCAAGTCGTCGAGCCCGCACTGCCACAGCTCGCGCACCGTGGAGCGCGAGAACTCGTAGTCCTTGGAGTTCGCCGAGTGGGCGAAGCGCCGGTTGATGAGGTGCGCGATGGTGATCTCGCGCCGCTCGCCGAGCGCGGTTTTGAGGAGCCGGTAGTCGGCATCCTCGCGCAGCGCCGGCGGCAGCCTTTCCAGGAGCCGCGTGAGCGCCTGGCGCAGGTTCTCGAGCTGCTGCACGCGCTTGGTGTTGGAGCGTGTCTTGCTCGAGTAGCGGATGTCCTTCTCGCGCTCGAGCACCTGGTCGAGGTTCGCCGGCAGCTCGCCCCGCGCGCTGAAAAGATCGACCTGCAGGATGAACGCGTTCAGCGTCGGCGAATCGTCGAGCACTTGCCACAGCGGCGAGTTCGACACGATGCCCCCGTCCCAGTAATGCTCGCCATCGATCAGCACCGGGGGAAAGCCCGGCGGCAGCGAGCCGCTCGCCATCAGGTGCTCGACCCGGAGCTCGTGGCTGCGGTTGTCGAAATAGATCGAATTGCCGCTGCGCACGTTGACCGCGCCCACGCTCAGGCGAATGCGCTGCTCGTTATTCAGGAAATCGAAATCGACCAGCTCGGCGAGGGTCCTGCGCAGCGGCGAGGTGTCGTAGACGCTGAGCGCGCCGGGCGTGCCGTCGGGCGCGAAGGGGGCGGGCGGGATGCGCGGCGAAAAGAACCCCGGCACGCCGAACAGCGCCGAAGCGAGGGCGCTCACGCGGTTAAGCCCGCCGCGCACTTGCGCGAGCGGCGCCAGCGGGTTCAACGGCAATCCCGAGGAGACGCGGTTCCAGAACTCGCGCAGCCGCTCTAGCCTGCGCTCGGGCGGGTTGCCGGCGATCAGCGCACCGTTGATGGCGCCGATCGACACGCCCGCCACCCAGTCCGGCACGAAGCCGCACTCCGCCATGCCCTCGTAGACGCCCGCCTGGTACGCGCCCAGCGCGCCACCGCCTTGAAGCACCAGCACCTTGTGTTCGTGCGCCATGCGCCTAAATGTGCGTTACCGCGATGCCTATCGCGTTACGCATGTCCCCCTCCAGGTATCGGTTGTCACAAACCAGCAGAGCGACTCGATGCCGCCCTCGGCGGGGAAGCGGACGTCCTGCTTATGGAACATTGGCCAAGTCCTCCACGAACCGGCCGAGCGCCGTTTCCGGCTCCCGGGTCTGGAAGCCGCGCTGCATCGCTCAGTCGACGATCGTGATGAGCGGCTTGCCTTTTTCGACGACATACGTGGCGAGCTCCGCCCCGCGGCCGGTGCCGAGGTTCCTCGCCAAGTGCGGAGTT
>DASQAW010000185.1:0-6288 GCA_035635495.1 Burkholderiales bacterium | reverse complement strand
GTTGGTCGCCATGCCGACGGCGATGCCCGAGGAGCCGTTGACCAACAGGTTCGGCGCGCGCGTCGGCAGCACGACCGGCTCGCGCTCCTTGCCGTCGTAGTTCGGCACGAAGTCCACGGTCTCGGCCTCGATGTCGGCGAGTATCTCGGAGGCGAGCTTCTCAAGCCGGCACTCGGTGTAGCGGTAGGCGGCGGCGGAGTCGCCATCGACCGAGCCGAAGTTGCCCTGGCCGTCGATCAGCGGGTAGCGCATCGAGAAGTCCTGCGCCATGCGTACCAATGCCTCGTAGGTCGCTGCATCGCCGTGCGGGTGGTATTTGCCGAGCACGTCGCCGACGATGCGCGCGCACTTGACGTACGGACGGTTCCACACGTTGTTGGCCTCGTGCATCGCAAACAGCACGCGGCGGTGGACCGGCTTCAGGCCGTCTCTGACATCGGGTAGCGCGCGTCCCACGATCACGCTCATCGCGTAATCGAGGTAGGAGCGGCGCATCTCCTCCTCGAGTGAAATCGGGAGGGTTTCTTTGGCGAAGGATTCCATGCGAGAAGAGCTCGAATTTTATCATGCGCCGCATCGCAAACTGTCTCGCAAGCGGCGGTTTTCCCTCATAAAATCGCCTTGTAAGCAAGCTTGCGCCTGTGATTAAATGGCGGCGACTCACAACGCAGAAAAAGAAGGGGGAGGTATGAAATCCAGCACGTTCATTTCCGCATTGTTTGCGCTTGCCCTCGCGGCGTGCGCCACGCAGGAGCCGCCGAAGCCCGCGCCGCCACCCGAACCGAAACCGGCGCCTGCCCCCGCGCCGGCGCCGACGCCGGCGCCGATCCAGGAAGTCAAGCCGGCGCCGAAGCCCGAACCGAAGAAACCGGCGGTGGTCAACCTCGCCTCCATCGAGCTGTTCGAATTCAACAAGGCGACGCTCACCGACGAGGCGAAGAAGAAGCTCGATGCCGAAGTGGTGGCGAAGCTGAAGGACTTCGGCCAGATCCGTTACATCAATGTGAACGGCCACGCCGATCGCCTGGGTTCCGCGCAGTACAACCAGCGCCTGTCGGAGCGTCGCGCGGAGGCGGTGCGCGCCTACCTCGTGTCGAAGGGTGTGGACGCCTCGCAGGTCGAGACCTTCGGCTTCGGCAAGACCATGCCGGAGAAATCGTGTCCGGATCAGAAGGACCGCGCAGCGGTGATCGCCTGCCTCGCGCCCAACCGCCGCGTGGTCGTGGAAATACAAGGCACGCCGAGATAGACAACGGTTTCATCGTCCTGCCCCGCTGGCTCGTCCCGGTCGAGCCCGCGGGTAGCGTCTTCACGGACTACGCGGTCGCCGTGCGCGACGGCAAGATTGAGGCGGTGCTGCGCGCCGGCGATGCGCGCCAGCGCTTCGCGCATTACCAGCAGATCGAGCTAGCCGAGCACGTCCTCATCCCCGGACTCGTCAACGTGCATACGCATGCCGCGATGACGCTGATGCGCGGCCTCGCCGACGACCTGCCCCTCATGCGCTGGCTCGAGGAGCATGTCTGGCCTGCGGAGAAGCGTCACGTCTCGGCCGACTTCGTGCGCGACGGCACGCTCCTCGCCTGCGCCGAGATGCTGCGCGGCGGCATCACCTGCTTCAATGACATGTATTTCTTCGCCGATGCGGCGCTCGAGGCGGCGCTCGAAGCCGGTATGCGCTCCGCGCACGGCATCATCGTCATCGAATTTCCGTCGGCGTATGCGGCCGACGCGGCCGATTACCTGCGCAAGGGCCTTGAGCTGCGCGACCGCTATCGCGACGAGAGCCTCGCCAGCTTCTGCCTGGCGCCGCATGCGCCCTACACCGTCTCCGACACGAGCTTCCGCCAGATCGCAACGCTCGCCGCGGAGCTGGATCTGCCGGTGCACGTGCATGTGCACGAGACCGAGCACGAGGTGCAGGGCTCGCTCGCCGAGCACGGCATGCGGCCGCTCGAGCGCCTGCGGCGGCTGAATCTGCTCGGACCGAACCTGATCGCCGTGCATGCGGTGCATCTCACTGCCGAAGAGATCGCGCTGCTCGCCCGCCATGGCTGCTCGGTCGCGCACTGCCCCTCGTCGAATCTCAAGCTCGCGAGCGGCTTCGCGCCGGTGGCCAAGCTCGCGCAGGCTGGCGTCAACATCGCCATCGGCACCGACGGCGCCGCGAGCAACAACCGCCTCGACATGTTCCACGAGATGCGCCTCGCAGCGCTGCTGGCCAAGGCAGTGGCCGCCGACGCGCAGGCGATGCCCGCGCACGACGCGCTTCGCGCGGCGACGCTTGGCGGCGCGCAAGCGCTGGGCCTGAGCGAATGCATCGGCTCGATTACGCCGGGCAAGGCGGCCGACCTCACGGCGCTCGCGCTGCGCGGTCCCGAGCTCGCGCCGTGCTATGACGCCGTATCGCATCTCGTCTATGCCGCGGGGCGCGAGCACGTCACGCATGTGTGGGTCGCGGGGGAGCTGCGATTGAGCGAGGGGGAATTGCTTAGCCCGGCGTTCTCCCGCTTGGACACCAAGTTGCACTTATGGCAGAATGCGCTCGGCTCTCTCGCAGGGCCTTGATCCCAATAGGATTTTTTGATAAGAACAGGGGGAAACATGACGAAGAATGCTTGGCTGCTCGCGGTTGCGTTGGCGTTTGCAGCCGGATGCGCGACGCAAGAACCGCCGAAACCCCCGCCCCCCGAACCGAAGCCCGCCCCCGCGCCCGCCCCGGCGCCCGCGCCCCAGCCCGTGCAGCCAGTCAAGCCGGCGGAGCCGCCGAAGCCGAAGCCCGTCGCCGAGAAAGTCACCTTCGCCGCCGATGTCCTGTTCGATTTCGACAAATCGGTGGTGAAGCCCGAGGGCAAGTCGAAGCTCGACGACCTCTCGAACAAGGTGAAGGGCATCAACCTCGAGGTGGTGATCGCGATCGGCCATGCCGACTCGATCGGCAGCGACGCCTATAACCAGAAGCTCTCGGTGCGCCGCGCCGAATCCGTCAAGGCCTATCTCGTCTCCAAGGGGATCGAGCCCAACCGCATCTACACCGAGGGCAAGGGCGAGAAGCAGCCGGTCGCCGACAACAAGACCCGCGAAGGCCGCGCCAAGAACCGGCGCGTCGAAATCGAAGTGATCGGGACCCGCCGCACGTAGCAGTCAATAGCCCCTCGTACCCAACAGAACCCCGCTTCGGCGGGGTTCTTGTTTTGCGGCACGTGAATTGCTGATCCATCTGGCCCATGCCGAGCTGATCCACCTGGCACGGCAACTTTTGACGTTTGTACAAGGAGACGAGGATGGAGAAGCGAATTCTGGCAGTGCTCATCGCCGCGCTGGCCGGCGGTGCGTATGCACAGTCGAGCATGACCAGCGACCAAACAGGCGCAGCGCAGCGCAGCACCGCACCGGCGGCGGCAGGCGCGACGGCAAATACCAGCAATCCCCCGCCTTCCCGCGGCTATGTCGGCTCCGGCGCCGGCGTCGTCGCGACCAATCCCTTCGGCCTGTGCTGGCGCTCCGGCGGAGAGTGGTCGCCTGACAAGGCCGCCGCGCCCTGCGACGCAGTGCCGCGCGCCGCGGTGGCGCCGGTGCCTGTCGCCAAGGCCGAGCCAGCACCTGCGCCCGTGGCGGCCGCCGCGCCGGCACCGGTCGTGATCGAGAAGATCACGCTGTCGACCGACGTGCTGTTCGGGTTCAACCAGGCCGAGCTCACACCCGCGGGGCAGCAGAAGCTGGATGAGCTGGCGAAGAGCGCGCAGGGCGCAAACGTGGACCGTGTGGTTCTCGTCGGCCACGCCGATCGCATCGGCTCGGAGGAATACAACCGGGAGCTTTCCGAGCAGCGCGCCCAGGCCGTCGCCGATTACCTCGCGCAGAAGGGCGTGGACTCGAGCCGCCTGCAGGTCGAGGGCCGCGGCAAGAGCGAGCCCCTGACCGGCAACCAGTGCGAAAAGATGGGTCCGGAGAACAACAAGAACGCCAAGCTCATCGCCTGCCTGCAGCCCGACCGCCGCGTAGACGCCGAACTTCTCGGCAGCCGCGAGTCGACCGCCTCGAGCGGCTCGTCGTCCGCCGCGGGCGGCTCGTCCCCGAGCGAGTCGGGTTCGACGAACAAGTAGCATTCTCGCGCCGCAAACAAGGCCCCGCTTCGGCGGGGCTTTTTTTTGGGACAATGGTTTCGATGAACGCCGACCCGGCAGAGCTGGAGAAATTCAGCCAGCTCGCGCACCGCTGGTGGGACCCGCACGGCGAGTTCCGCCCCCTGCACGACATCAACCCGCTGCGCCTCGACTGGATCGACAGCCGCGCGGGCCTCGGCGGCAAGCGCGTGCTCGACGTGGGCTGCGGCGGCGGCATCCTCGCCGAGGCGATGGCGCAGCGCGGCGCGCGGGTCACCGGCATTGATCTTTCCGAGAAGTCGCTGCGCGTCGCCGAGCTGCACTTGCTGCAGAGCAAGGCGCAGGTGATTTACGAGGGCGCGAGCGCGGAAGACTACGCGCAGCGCCACCCCGGGGAGTTCGACGTCGTGACCTGCATGGAGCTCCTCGAGCACGTGCCCGAGCCGGCAGCCATGGTCGCGGCCTGCGCGCGGCTCGTGCGCCCTGGCGGACAGGTGTTCTTCTCGACGATCAACCGCAATCCGAAGTCCTACCTGTTCGCGGTGATCGGCGCGGAGTACATCCTGCGCCTCCTCCCGCGCGGCACGCACGATTACCTGCGCTTCATCAAGCCCTCGGAGCTTTCACGCTATGCGCGCGCTGCGGGTCTGCGCGCCGCCGAGCTGATCGGCATGACCTACAACCCGCTCACGCAGCGTTACCGACTCGAGCGCGACTGCGACGTCAATTACCTCTTGCGCTGCGTGCGTGACTAGCCGCGCGGTGCTGTTCGACTTCGACGGCACCTTTGCCGATACCGCACCCGACCTCGCGGCCGCGGTCAACGCGATGCGCACCAAGCGCGGCCTGGAACCGCTGCCGCCGGCGACCGTACGTCCCTATGCATCGATGGGCGCCCGTGGCCTGCTCCGCATCGGCTTCGGCATGACACCGGAGCACTCGCAGTACATAGCCATGCGCGATGAATTTCTGGACCGCTATGCGCGAGCGCTGTGCGTCGATACGCGCCTATTCCCCGGCATGCCCGAGGTGATCGACGAGCTCGGTGCGCGAGGCATCGCGTGGGGCATCGTCACCAACAAGGCGACGCGCTTCACCGAGCGCCTGGTGCGGGACCTCGGCGTTGCGCCCGCTTGCGTCGTCTGCGGCGACTCGACGCCGCACCTCAAGCCGCATCCTGCTCCGCTGCTGCTCGCCGCCAAGCGCCTCGAGCTCGCTCCGCGGGAATGCGTCTATGTCGGCGACGACCTGCGCGACATCCAGGCGGCGCACGCCGCGGGCATGCGCAGCGTCGCGGTCGAATATGGCTATCACGGCGCGGACAACCCGGGCCCCGCCACCTGGAATGCCGACGCCATCATCTCCCACCCCTCGGAACTCCTGGAGCACCTATGAAAGCCGTCGCCCATACCGGCACCGACATCGCCTCCCTCACCGACATCGAGCTGCCCACACCCTCACCGTCCGGACGCGACCTCCTGGTCACAGTCGAGGCGGTCTCGGTCAATCCGGTCGACACGAAGCAGCGCAAGGCGGGCAGTCCGACGCCGCGCGTCCTCGGCTGGGACGCCGCCGGCACGGTGGCCGCGGTCGGCAGCGAAGTCACGCTGTTCAAGCCGGGCGACGAGGTCTATTACGCGGGCGATGTCACCCGGCCCGGCTGCGACAGCGAGTTCCACCTGGTGGACGAACGCATCGTCGGGCGCAAACCGAAAAAGCTCGATTTCGCGCAGGCCGCCGCAATTCCGCTCACCGCCATCACCGCCTGGGAGAGCTTCCACGACCGGATGAAGGTCCGCTCCGGGGGCACGATCCTCATCATCGGCGGCGCGGGCGGCGTCGGCTCGATCGCCATCCAGCTCGCCAAGCTCGCCGGGCTGAGGGTGATCGCGACGGCCTCGCGGCGAGAGACCGTGGCCTGGTGCAAGGAACTCGGCGCGGATGAGGTGGTCAACCACCGCGAGAACCTGGTCGCGCAGGTGAAGAAGCCGCTCGAGTACGTCGCCAACTTCAGCGGCGAGCTCGATGCCCACTGGCCGGCGATGGCGGAGCTGGTCGCGCCGCAGGGAAGCGTAGTGGCGATCGTCGGCAACACCAAGCCGCTGCCGATGGATGTGGTGCGCTCGAAGAGCGCCACGGTGTGCTGGGAGCTCATGTTCACGCGGCCGCGCTTCAAGACCGC
>DASQAW010000184.1:0-1832 GCA_035635495.1 Burkholderiales bacterium | reverse complement strand
GAGGTGTACTCGCCGTACTCGGCGTTGTTCGAGATCGAGTAGTTCATGGTGCCGATGCCGCCCTCGTACATCAGGTCGACGATCAGCTTGAGCTCGTGCAGGCATTCGAAGTACGCCATCTCGGGCGCGTAGCCCGCCTCCACCAGGGTATCGAACCCGGCCTTCACCAGCTCGACGCAGCCGCCGCACAGCACGGTCTGCTCGCCGAAGAGATCGGTCTCGGTTTCCTCCTTGAAGCTGGTCTCGATGATGCCCGCCTTGCCGCCGCCGATCGCCGCGGCGTAGGACAGCGCCAGGTCGCGCGCCTTCTTCGACGGGTCGCGGTGCACGGCGATCAGCATCGGCACTCCTCCGCCGGCGGCGTAGGTCGAGCGCACCGTGTGGCCGGGGGCCTTCGGCGCCACCATCCAGACGTCGAGATCCTCGCGCGGCTGGATCAGGCCGTAATGGATGTTGAAGCCGTGCGCGAAGGCGAGCGACGCCCCCTTCTTGATGTTCGGCTCGACGTGTTCCTTGTACACCTCGGCGTGGTGCTCGTCGGGCAGCAGGATCATGACGATGTCGGCGCCCTTGATCGCCTCGCCGAGGTCGGCGACCTTGAGCCCGCCCTTCTTCGCCTTGTCCCAGGAAGCGCCGCCCTTGCGCAGGCCGACGCTGACCTTGACCCCCGATTCCTGCAGGTTGAGCGAATGGGCGTGGCCCTGCGAGCCGTAGCCGAGGATGGTGACCTTCTTGCTCTTGACCAGCGACAGGTCGGCGTCCTTGTCGTAATAGACCTTCATGATTTCACCTGGACGGAATAGACCTGCACTCGGTGGCGTGCCTGCCCCTTTCGGCCAAAATCGCGCCGGTCGCGGGGTCGCGTTGCCGCGCAATCCTTATCGTAATGACATCGAGGCCGAGCGCACGCCTGGGTGCCGACCATTCGATCTCGAGCTGGATCGGGCGATCGGTCTGCGCGAGGAACGGCAGGATATCGTTGGTGTTGAACTGCGCGGTCTGATTCGGATTGAGCGTGCTGTTCGCCGGGCCCAGGACGCCGTTTTCGGCCGGCGGCAGAGCGCCCCCCGCGGTGTCGAAGAGGACGTTTCCGTTCGCATCGAAGAATCGCATTCTATCGACCACGATAGGCTGCGTCGCATCGAAGTTGCGCAGGGTGTAGGAAGCGAATTGAATCTCGGTGCCGCCCAGGCGGAGAAAATTGTTTCCGCCGCATCTGACCACTCCGTGGCGCGCCATCGTCTCTCCTTCCCCTCTATCGACCCGCGCCGCTCCCGCAGATCCCACCCAGACAGCAATAAGCAAGACGTTAAAGCCGATTCTCAGCATGTCGGTTCCTCCCCAAAATTCCTAAACTCTTAAAACGCGGTTGCCGCGTCCTATTCCGCTCGTTCCCGTGCGCACCGTTTCCATGATGCTGGCCGGGTCGAGCGCCTGGATGAAAGCGTCGAGCTTGCGGCCGTCGCCGGTCAGCTCGATGGTGTAGGTGTTGTCCGAGACGTCGATGATGCGCCCCCTGAAGATGTCGGCCATGCGCTTCATATCCTCGCGCTCCTTCTGGCCGGCGCGTACTTTGATCAGCATCAGCTCGCGCTCGATGTGCTCGGCCTCGGACAGGTCGACCACCTTCACCACCTCGATCAGCTTGTTGAGCTGCTTGGTGATCTGCTCGACCACGTCCTCGGAGCCGCTGGTGACGATGGTCATGCGCGACATCGAGGCGTCCTCGGTCGGCGCGACCGTCAGCGACTCGATGTTGTAGCCCCGGGCTGAAAACAGGCCCGCGATCCTGGAAAGCGCCCCGGCCTCGTTCTCCACAAGGACCGAGATGA
>DASQAW010000183.1:0-3517 GCA_035635495.1 Burkholderiales bacterium | reverse complement strand
CGGCCACTGGCGGGAAAACACGCTCGGCTCCGGCTCCGACACCTGGAAGTACTGGGCGGAGCTGCGCGCCGGCAACATTACCGAGCGCGACTGGCAGGAAATCGAGGACGGCATCGCGCGCTCGCCGGGCACCTGCATGACCATGGGCACCGCCGCGACCATGATGTCCATCACCGAGGCGCTCGGCCTCGCCCTGCCGGGCGCCTCATCCATTCCTGCCCCGGACTCCAACCACGCCAAGATGGCGACGCTTTGCGGCAAGCGCGCCGTGGAGATGGTGTGGGAGGACCTCAAGCCGCGCGACATCCTGACGAAGGAATCCTTCGACAACGCCATCGTGACGCTGATGGCGATGGGTGGATCGACCAATGCCCTCATTCACCTCGTCGCCATGGCGGGCCGCGCGGGAATCAAGCTGCCGCTCGAACGGTACAACGAGTACTCGGCGAAGACGCCGCTTCTCGCCAACGTGCGTCCCTCGGGCGAGCGCTTCCTGATGGAGGACTTTTACTACGCCGGCGGCTTGCGCGCGCTCCTTGCGGAACTGAAGGACCTGCTGCATCTCGACTGCCGCACCGTCAACGGAAAAACGCTCGGCGAAAACCTCGAGGGCGCGCGCATCCACAACGACGACGTGATCCGCAAGAGAGCGAATCCGCTCAAGAAGGCCGGCGGACTGGTGGTGGTGCGCGGCAACCTCGCGCCGAATGGCGCGGTGATCAAGGCGGCGGCCGCGACACCGAAGCTCTTGCAGCACACCGGCAAGGCGGTGGTGTTCGAGGACTACAACGACATGGCCGCGCGCATCGACCGCGACGACCTCGACGTCGATGCCGATTCCGTGCTGGTGCTGCGGAATGCCGGCCCGCTCGGCGGGCCGGGGATGCCCGAATGGGGCATGCTGCCCGTGCCGAAGAAGCTCCTGAAGCAGGGCGTGCGCGACATGGTGCGCATTTCCGATGCGCGCATGAGCGGCACGAGCTACGGCACCTGCGTGCTGCACGTCGCGCCCGAGTCCTTCGTCGGCGGGCCACTCGCGCTGGTCAGGAGCGGCGACCTGATCGAGCTCGACGTGGAGCGGCGCGAGCTCAACCTCAAGGTCGATGCCGCCGAGCTCGCCCAACGCAAGAGCGCCTGGCGCCAGCCCGAGCGCAAGTTTCCGCGCGGCTATGGCGCGATCTTCGCTCGGCATGTGAAGCAGGCCGACGAGGGCTGCGATTTCGACTTCCTGGAGGGCACCGCGCCGATCCCGGAGCCGGAGATCCATTAGCGCGATGGAGCTGCCGCGCAACGCCTTCAAGCACGCGCTCGCCGCCGCCCGGGCGCAGATCGGCATCTGGTCGAGCCTCTCCTCCAACTACAGCGTGGAAGTGATAGCCGGCGCGGGCTTCGACTGGCTGCTTCTCGACATGGAGCACTCGCCGAATGATCTCGAGAGCCTGCTCGCGCAGCTGCAGGCGGCCGCGCCCTACGGCACGCATCCCGTGGTGCGCGTGCCGTGGAACGACATGGTGACGATCAAGCGGGTGCTCGACATCGGCGCGCAGTCGCTGCTCGTCCCCTACGTCTCGAGCGCCGAGGAAGCGCGCGCCGCGGTTTCCTACATCCGCTACCCGCCGAAAGGCATGCGCGGCGTCGCCGGCACCACGCGCGCCACGCGCTTCGGCCGCATCAAGGACTACGCCCGGCGCGCGCACGAGGAAATCTGCCTGCTGCTGCAGGTCGAGACGCAGGCCGGGCTCGACAACATCGAGGCGATCTGCGGAATAGACGGCGTCGACGGCGTGTTCGTCGGACCGGCAGACCTGCACGCCTCGCTCGGTCACGCGGGCGAGATCGCCAACCCCAAAGTGAAGCCGGTCATCGACGACGCGATCCGCCGCATCCGCAAGGCGGGCAGGGCGCCCGGGATACTCACGCCGAGCGAGGAGGACGCGCGCCACTGGCTCGATTGCGGCGCGCTGTTCGTCGCGGTCGGCGCCGACGTCGGCATCCTCGCGCGCGGCGCCGAAGCGCTGGCCGCCAAATTCAAGCGAACATGAAACCCGAGATCATCATCACCGCCCGCGGCCACGCCGGCACCATGGCGACGCTGCAGTCCGAGTTCACCGCCCACCTCCTCCACGAGGCGCCGGACCGCGCCGCGTTCCTGAAGCAGCACGCCCCTGCGGTGCGCGGGCTCGCCGCCTTCGGGCCGATGCCGGTCGACGGCAAGCTCATGGACGCGCTGCCAAAGCTCGAGATCATCGCCAACTTCGGCGTGGGCGTGGACGCGATCAACCTGGACGATGCGAAGAAGCGCGGCATCATCGTCACGAACACGCCCGACGTGCTGAACGAAGCGGTCGCCGACACCGCGCTGGCGCTGATCCTCAATACAGTGCGCAAGTTCCCGCAGGCGGAGCGGTACCTGCGCGCCGGCAACTGGGCCTCGCGCGGTCCCTATCCCCTCACCACCGACGGCGGCGGCAAGACCCTCGGCATCCTCGGCCTCGGCCGCATCGGCGAGGCGATCGCCAAGCGCGCCACGGCGTGCGGCATGAAGATCCGCTACCACAACCGCAACCGGAAAGACGTGCCGTATCCCTACGACCCGGATCCGGTCACGCTGGCGAAGAACAGCGACGTGCTGATGATCGTGACGCCGGGCGGTCCCGAGACCAACAAGCTGGTCAATGCCAGGGTGCTCGACGCCCTCGGCCCGCAGGGCTATCTGGTCAACATCGCGCGCGGCTCGGTGATCGACGAGCCGGTGCTGCTGCGCTACCTGCAGGAGAAGCGCATCGCCGGCGCCGGCCTCGACGTCTTCGCCGACGAGCCGCGCGTGCCGCCCGAGTTCTTCACGCTCGACAACGCAGTGCTATTCCCGCACGTCGGCAGCGCCACCGTCGAGACGCGCAAGGCGATGGGCGACCTGCAGGTCGAGAACCTGCGGCTGCACTTCGCCGGCAAGCCGGTGAAGACCCGAGTGGTCTAGGAAGGGCTGCCCGCAGCGGACTGCAGCCAGTTCTGCAGCCCGAGGCTCTCCGCAAGCTCGACCTGGGTCTCGAGCCAGTCGATGTGCTCTTCCTCGCCCTCGAGGATGTCTTCCAGGATCTCGCGCGAGACGTAGTCCTTGACGGTCTCGCAGTGCGCGATGCCCTCCTGCAGCACCGGCCGGGCCAGGCGCTCCTGCTTCAGGTCGCACTTCAGCGCCTCGAGCGCGTTCTCGCCGATGAGCAGCTTCCCCAGGTCCTGGAGATTCGGCAGCCCCTCCAGGAACAGAATGCGCTCGACGAGGCGATCGGCGTGCTTCATCTCGTCGATCGACTCCTTCTTCTCGTAGTCCTCGAGCTTCCTCAGGCCCCAGTTACCGAACATGCGGGCGTGGAGGAAATACTGGTTGATGGCCGTGAGCTCGTTGAACAGCACCTTGTTCAGGTGCTGTACGACCTTGGCGTCACCTTTCATCGCAGCCTCCGCAGGATCCGCGATGGTAGAACGCTAGGCCGCTGCGGTCAGCGGCTCGGGGGCGTGC
>DASQAW010000182.1:0-18540 GCA_035635495.1 Burkholderiales bacterium | reverse complement strand
GCCTGGATGCCGGTGATGGCGCGGCCGAGGATCAGGGCGTGGATGTCGTGCGTGCCCTCGTAGGTGTTGACCACCTCGAGGTTCACCACATGCCGGATCACGCCGAACTCGTCCGAGATGCCGTTGCCGCCGAGCATGTCGCGCGCCACGCGTGCGATGTCGAGCGCCTTGCCGCAGGAATTCCTCTTCATGATCGAGGTGATCTCGACCGAGGCCGTGCCTTCGTCCTTCATGCGCCCGAGGCGCAGGCAGCCCTGCAGCCCGAGCGTGATCTCGGTCTGCATGTCGGCGAGCTTTTTCTGCACCAGCTGGTTTGCGGCGAGCGGGCGGTCGAACTGCTTGCGGTCGAGCACGTACTGCCGCGCGCGGTGCCAGCAATCCTCCGCCGCGCCGAGAGCGCCCCAGGCGATGCCGTAGCGTGCGGAGTTGAGGCAGGTGAACGGACCCTTCAGGCCGCGCACCTCGGGGAACGCGTTCTCCTCGGGGCAGAAGACGTTGTCCATCACGATCTCGCCGGTGATCGACGTGCGCAGCCCGACCTTGCCGTGGATCTTCGGCGCGGTCAGGCCCTCGGTGCCCTTGTCCAGGATGAAGCCCCTGATCTCGTCTCCTTCCTTCGCCCAGACGACGAAGACCTCGGCGATCGGCGAGTTCGAGATCCACATCTTGGTGCCGGTCAGGCGGTAGCCGCCCGGGACTTTCTTCGCGCGCGCCTGCATCGAGCCGGGATCGGAGCCGTGGTTCGGCTCGGTGAGGCCGAAGCAGCCGATCCATTCGCCCGTGGCGAGCTTCGGCAGGTACTTCTTGCGCTGCGCCTCGGTGCCGAACTCGTAGATCGGCAGCATGACGAGCGAGGACTGCACGCTCATCATCGAGCGGTAGCCGGAGTCGACGCGCTCGATCTCGCGCGCGATCAGGCCGTAGGCGACGTAGCTCAGGCCCGGGCCGCCGTATTCCGGCGGGATCGTCGGGCCGAGCATGCCGAGCTCGCCCATCTCGCGGAAGAGGGCGGGGTCGGTCGTCTCGTTGCGGAACGCGTCCAGCACGCGCGGCGCGAGCCTGCCCTGCGCGTAGTCGTGCGCGGCGTCGCGCAGCATGCGCTCCTCTTGCGTGAGCTGCTGGTCGAGCAGCAGCGGATCGTCCCAGACGAACTGCGCCTTCGGCTTCTTGATGGGGGCATTCATTGCACGCGCTCCAGAATCACGGCGAGTCCCTGTCCCACGCCGATGCACAGCGACACCGCGGCGTACTTCGCGCCCGACTGCTGCATCTCGCGCGCGACGGTCAGCGCGAGGCGCGCGCCCGAGGCGCCGAGCGGATGGCCGATGGCGATCGCGCCGCCGTTGGGATTCACGCGCGGGTCCCTGAAATCGACCTGCATCAGCTTGAGGCAGCCGAGCACCTGGCTCGCGAACGCCTCGTTGATCTCGATGATGTCCATCTCGCTGAGCTTCAATCCCGCCCGCTCGAGGGCGCGTGGAATGGCATAGGCCGGCCCGACGCCCATGATGCGCGGCTCGACGCCGGCGCTGGCTGCCGCGCGAATCCGCGCCAGCGGTTGGCGACCATGCCTGGAACCCCACGCCTTGCTGCCAACGAGCAGCGCCGCCGCGCCGTCGTTCACGCCCGAAGCGTTGCCGGCGGTGACCACGCCGCCTTCGAACAACGGCTTCAGCTTCGCGAGCGCTTCCATCGACGCATCGCGGCGCGGATGCTCATCGGCGGTCATCTGCTCGGCGGGCGCGTCCTTCTTCCTGGCGGGCAGGGCCACCGCCATGATCTCGCCCTTGTAGAACCCTTCCTTCTCGGCGGTCGCATACTTTTGCTGGGAGGCGAGCGCGAACTCGTCCGACTGCTCGCGCGTGATGCCGAAGTCCTTGGCGACGTTGTCGCCGGTCTCGGGCATGGAATGGTTGCCGTACTGCTTGATGAACTTCGCATTCGGAAAACGGGTGCCGATGGTCGTGTCGTACATTTTCGCGTCGCGGCTGTAGGGCGCGTCGGGCTTGCCGATCACGTACGGCGCGCGGCTCATGCTCTCGACGCCGCCGGCGATGTAGAGGTCGCCTTCGCCGCAGGTGATGGCGCGCGAGGCATCGACCACCGCCTGCAGGCCGCTCGCGCACAGGCGGTTCACGGTGCAGCCCGGGGTGGTCGGCGGCAGGCCGCCGAGCAGCGCGGCGAAGCGCGCGACGTTGCGGTTGTCCTCGCCCGCCTGGTTGACGCAGCCGAGCACGACGTCGCTGATCTCGGCCGGATCGATCTTGTTGCGCGCCACGACCTCCTTGATCACCTCGCCGGCGAGGTCGTCGGGGCGCAGCGGCGCGAGCTTGCCTGCGTGGCGGCCGATGGGGCTGCGCAGTCCGTCGTAGAGGTAGGCGTCGAGCATTTCAGTTCTCCGGTGTTGATAGCGATACGCCCAGTTGGGCGCGGCGGCGCAGCCACGGGCTCGGCCGGTAGCGGGGCTCCTGGTAGAGCTGGTGCATGTTCTGCAGCACTTCGAGGATGCGCTTCGCGCCGAGCGCGTCGCCCATCGCGAGAGGCCCCTTGGGATACCCCAGGCCGAGCATCACGGCGCGGTCGAGATCGTCGGGCGTGGCAATGCGCATCTGCACGATGTCGCAGCCGACGTTGACGATGTGCGCGACCACGCGTTGCGCGACGAACCCCGGCGAGTCGTTGATCACCGAGACCGGCACGCCGTCGGCGGCGAGGAGGGCATGGGCGGCGTCGCGGACTTCCGGCTTCGTCACCGGCGTGACCATCAGCGTGCGCCGCTTGCGGAAGCCGAACAGCGGATCGACCGCCACGGTGCGCGCGGGGTCGAGTCCCTGCTCGAGCGCGGCCGCGGTGGCATCGAGCCCGAGCGGCGCGACGAAGCAGACGTCCGCGCGCGACTTTTCCGCGAACGGAACGTTCAGCAGCTCCTTCAGCTCGGCCACGGCCCAGGCGGTCGCGGGCTTCCTCGTGGGCGCCGGCGGCTCGGGCGGCACCTGCAGGTCGGGGGCGTATTCGTACCAGCCGCGCTTCGTCTTGCGGCCATGGAGTCCCGCCGCGACGCGCGGCTCGGCGATGAAGGAGGGCTGGTACTTCGGCTCCTCGAAGTACTGCTCGTACATCGACTTCATCACCGCGTGCGCGACGTCGAGCCCGACGAGGTCCATCAGGCCGAACGGTCCGATGCGGAAGCCGGCGGCGTCGACCAGGATGCGGTCGATGGTGGCGAAATCGGCGATGCCTTCGGCGAGCACACGCAGCGATTCGGGCACGAACGCGCGGCCGGCGTGGTTGACGACGAAGCCCGGCGTGTCCTTGCAGCGCACCGGCGTGTGGCCGAAGCGCTGCGCGAGCGCAGTGAGCGCGTCCGTCACCCACGGCTCGGTCAGCACGCCGTCGACCACCTCGACGATCTTCATCACCGGCACCGGGTTGAAGAAGTGATAGCCCGCCACCCGCCCGGGGCGCTTGCAGGCCGCCGCCATCGCGGTGACCGAGAGCGACGAAGTGTTGCTCGCGAGGATGCAGCGCTCGCTCACGATCTCTTCCAGCTCGGAGAAGAGGATGCGCTTCGCCGCCAGGTCCTCGATGATCGCCTCGACCACCACGTCGCAGGGCGCCAAGGCCTGCAGGCCCGGCACGACCTCGATGCGCCGCACGATCGACTGCGGATCCTTGACGCGCCCTTTCTCCGCCAGCCTGGCCAGCGCCTGCGAGATCGAATCGATGGCGCGCCCGGCGGCGCCGGGCTGCGCGTCGTAGAGCAGCGTGCGTACGCCGCACTGCGCCAGCACCTGCGCGATGCCGCGTCCCATGGTGCCGGCGCCGGCGACTGCCGCGGTGAGATCGCTGCGGGAAACGTCAAGCATGGAGGGATCATTATTCTAGCGGCGGGACGCTGGCTATAATCGCCGCCGGAGGAGGAGAGATGCGCGCAATCGCAATGTTCGCGGGCGTGGTGCTGACCGCGCTCACCACTACGGCAGCCGCTCAGGCGTTCCCGTCGAAGCCCATCACGCTGATCTGCCCCTGGCCGGCGGGCGGCACGACCGATACCCATCTGCGCAAGTTCGGCGAGATCGCGCAGAAGTATCTCGGCCAGCCGGTGGTCATCGAGAACAAGCCGGGCGGCGGCGGCATGATCGGGCCGGCGCAGATGGCGCGGCTCGCGCGGCCGGACGGCTACACCGTCTCGCAGCTGCCGATCACGGCGTACCGCCTGCCGCACCAGCGCGCCGTCGACTGGGAGCCGCTCAAGGATTTCAGCTACGTGATTGGAATCACGGGCTACACCTTCGGCGTCGTGGTGCGTGCCGATTCGCCGCTCAAGAGCTTCCGCGATCTCATCGAGTACGCGCGCGCCAATCCGGGCAAGCTTTCCTATGGCACCCCCGGCACGGGAACCTCGCCGCATCTCCTGATGGAGGAAGTGGGGATGAAGACCGGCGTGACCTTCCTTCATGCGCCGTTCAAGGGCTTCGCCGATGGCTCGCAGGCGCTGCTCGGCGGGCACATCATGGCGCAGTCCGAGTCGACCGGCTGGGGGCGCCAGGTCGATGCCGGCCAGGTGCGCCTGCTCGTCACCTTCGGCGAGAAGCGCACCAAATGGGACGCGCCGACCGCCAAGGAGCTCGGCTACGACATCGTGTCCTACTCGCCTTACGGCATCGTCGGACCGAAGGGCATGGATGCGCAGGTGGTGCGCGCGCTGCACGACGCCTTCAAGAAGGCGCTCGACGATCCCGAGCATCTCAAGACCCTCGCACAGCTCGACCAGGTCTACTGGTACAAGTCGAGCGAGGACTACGCGCGCTGGGCCGCCGAGACGCTGGCGGCGGAACGTGCGACCATAGAGCGGGTTGGGCTGCTCGCAAAATAGGGGAGGCGCCCGTGAAGTACCGGAAGATTCTGCTGGCCTATAACGGCTCCCAGGAGGGCAAGCGGGCACTGCTCGAGACTGCCGACCTGGCGGGTTTCCTCGGCGCCGAAACGCACCTGCTCGCCGTGGCGAGCATGCCGCCGAGCCTTTTCCTGACCGAGGGTTTCGTCCCCGAGGAGCTCCTCGAGGAAGAGAAAAAGCGCACCCAGACCGTGCTCGACGAGGGCATCCGCACGCTGCGCGAGCGCGGCTTCAAGGCCGCGGGCCAGCTCGCCGTCGGCGAGCCGGTGGAGGAGATCTGCCGCTTCGCGAAGAGCCTCGGCGTCGATCTGATCGTCGTCGGCCACAACCAGAACACCTCGTTCGCGGCGCGCTGGTGGAAGGGCTCGGTCGGCGCCTCGCTCCTCGACTACTCGCCCTGCAGTATCCTGATAGCGCTCTCCAAGACTTAAAGTAACGATGCTCAAAGGCAGGCTGGAAGACGACCGGATGCTCACCGGTCGGGGGAAGTATGTTTCCGACTGGAACCTCCCGCGGCAGGCTTACGGTCACTTCGTGCGCTCGGACCGCGCGCATGCCGAGATCGTTGCGCTGGACGCGGCCGCTGCGCTGGCCCATCCCGGTGTGCTCGCGGTCTTCACAGGCGAGGACATCAAGACCAGCCTGAAATCGTTGCCCTGCGCGCTGCCCGTCAAAGGCCGCGGCGGCATGGAGCTCATCCATCCCGGCCGTCCCGCGCTCGCACAGGGCCGCGTGCGCTTCACGGGCGACGCGGTCGCGCTCGTCGTCGCCGAAAGCGCGGCGGCCGCGCAAGACGCGGCCGAGCTGGTGGCGATCGAATACCGCGACCGCGACCCGGTCGTCACGGCCGGGCAGGCGGTGGCGCAGGGCGCGCCGCTGGTGCATGACGCGGTGCCGGGCAACATCGTCATGGACTACGAGTCGGGCGACGACGCCGGCTCCAAGGCGGCCTTCGCCAAGGCGGCGCGCACCATCGAGCTCGAGGTCGATATCTCGCGCGTGGTCGGCAATCCGATGGAGCCGCGCGCCTGCCTCGCGCACTGGGATGCGGCGAGCGAGCAATACCACTTGTACACCTGCACGCAAGGCGCGGGGATCATGCGCAACCAGCTCTCGGCGGTGTTCGGCGTGCCGCCGGAGAAGATCCGCGTCATCGCCGAGGAGGTCGGCGGCGGCTTCGGCGTGCGCTTCAACGTCTATCCCGAGTACTGCGCGGCGCTCTTCGCCGCCAGAAAACTCGGCCGGCCGGTGAAATGGACCGGCACGCGGAGCGAGGTGTTCCTCGCCGACGAGCAGGCGCGCGACGTGCGCGCGCGGGGCAGCCTGGCGCTGGATGCGACCGGACGGATCCTCGCGATGCGCTTCGACATGCTCGCGAACCTGGGCGCTTATCTCGCACCCACCGGACCGTTCATCAACACCATCGGCATCATCAACTGCCTCTCGGGCGTGTACGACGTTCCCGCCGCCTATGCGCGCATCCGGCTGGCGATGACGAACACGGCGCCGATGGCCGCGTACCGCGGCGCCGGCCGGCCGATCATGTCCTATGCGCTCGAGCGCCTGGTCGAGCACGCCGCGCGCCAGCTCGGCATGGACCCCGCCGAATTCCGCCGGCGCAACTTCATCCGGCAATTCCCCTACAAGATCGCGGCGGGCTTCGAGTACGACTCGGGCGACTTCGCCGGCGTGATGGATAAAGCGCTCGCCGCGAACGACTGGCAGGGCTTTGCCGGGCGCAAAGCGGAGTCTGCCCGAAGGGGAAAGCTGCGCGGCCGCGGCATGTCGACGTACATCGAAGCGACCGGCGCGGGCTTCGCGCCGCAGGACCAGATCGAGATGCGCTGGAGTGGCGACGGCGCCGTCACGATATACGCGCCCACGCACAACCACGGCCAGGGGCACGAAACGACGTATGCGCAGCTCGTCTCCGGCGTGCTCGGCATACCGATGGAGAAAGTGAAGCTGCGCACTGCGGGCCCCGAGTTCTACATCACCGGCAACGCGACCGGCGGCTCGCGTTCCTTGCTGGCGGTCGGCGGCGTGATCTTTCTCGGCGCGCAGGAGCTGGTGAAGAACGGCATGGCGCTCGCCGCCGAAGCGCTGGAAGCGGCGCAGGCGGACATCGAGTTCGCCGCCGGCGAGTACCGCATCAAGGGTACGGACCGGCGCATTGCCCTGGTTGATCTCGCAAGCAGGAACCCCGGGCAGCTGGACCTGGCGTACGCCAACAAGTTCGGCTCGTGCTTCCCGAACGGCTGCCACATCGCCGAGGTGGAGATCACGCCAGAGACGGGCGAGGCGCAGGTCGTTTCCTACGTGGCCTGCGACGACGCCGGCAACATCATCAATCACCAGATCGTGGAAGGGCAGGTGCAGGGCGGGCTCGCGCAAGGCGCGGGGCAGGTGTTCAGCGAGCTCGCCGTCTACGACGAGGCAGGGCAGCTCCTGACAGGCAGCTTCATGGACTACGCCATGCCGCGGCCGGGAGAAGTGGCGGGGCTCAAGATCCTCGACCACCCGGTGCCCACCAAGCTGAACCCGCTAGGCGCGAAAGGCGTGGGGGAAGCGGGTGTTACGGGATCGATGCCGGCGCTCATGAACGCGGTGGTGGACGCGCTCGCGCAGGCGGGCGTGCGGCATTTCGAGATGCCGGCCACGCCGCGCCGGCTATGGGAGGCCCTCCAGGCGGCGCATCGCCGCGCCGCCTAGAACGCGCCAGACTCGCGCGATGGACTACCGCCAAGCCTGGCGGCTGGCGCGGCGCGCGGTCGACGCCTGGATCGAAGACTACGCGCCGAGCATGGGCGCCGCGCTTTCGTACTACGCGCTCTTCTCGATCGCGCCGCTGCTCCTCATCGCCATCGGCGTCGCCGGCTTCTTCTTCGGCGAGGAGGCGGCGCGCGGCGAGATCTTCGGCCAGCTCGCGGCGCTGCTCGGCCCGGAGGGCGCGCGCGCCGTCGAAGGGCTGGTGGCGAGCGCGCGCAAGCCGGGAAGCGGCCTGCTCGCGATGGTCGTCGGCACGGCCCTCCTCATCACCGGCGCATCCACCGTCTTTGGCGAGCTGCAGAACGCGCTCGATCGCATCTGGCGCGCTCCCGCGCGCGAGCCGAGCAAGGGATGGTGGAAGCTGCTCCGCGCGCGGGTGCTCTCCTTCGGCATGATCCTCGGCATCGCGTTCCTGTTGATGGTGTCGCTCGTGCTCTCGGCGGTAGTCTCGGCCTTGGGGCGGTGGTGGGGCCTGCAGGTCGGCGACCTGGCGCTCAGCTTCGCGCTCACCACGGTGCTCTTCGCGATGATCTACAAGGTGATTCCCCGCGTGCGCATCGCCTGGCGCGACGTGTGGGTGGGCGCGGCCGTGACGGCGGCGCTCTTCGCCATCGGCAAGTGGCTGATCGGGCTCTACATCGGGAAGTCGGGCGTCACCTCGGCCTTCGGCGCGGCGGGCTCGCTCGTCGTGCTGATGCTCTGGGTCTACTACTCGGCGCAGGTTTTCCTGCTGGGCGCCGAGTTCACTCGCGTTTATGCCGAGGCGCACGGCTCGCGCACCGTCCCGGCTCCGCGCGTGACCACTCACATCCACGTGCAGCCGGCCGCGAATTCGCCGGTAGCCCGGCCGGCGAGCCCGCTCGGGGCTCTCGCCAAGCTGGGTGCGGCCCTTGCCCTCGGTGTAGGTGCGAGCATCGGCCTCGGTTTCCTGCGGCGCCGGTAAACTATGAGGCGAAGATGAAACCAGACGAAGACACACCGCCGCGCAAGCCCTCGAGCTGGAGCGCGGCCATCGCCCAGCTGCCCGGCTTCCCGGAGGAAGCGAAACCGAAGCTGCCGCCGGTCGCCGAGGGCAAGGCGCGCGAAGTGTCCTCCGGCATGTCCGACGAGGACGACGGGAAGCTCGAGCCGCGCTGAAATAGAATTCGGGGCTCCCTCCCCGGATTCATGTCCCAGCGCCTCCTCACCACGCACGTCGGCAGCCTGATCCGGCCGCCGGCGCTCCTCGAATTCATCCGCGCGCGGCAGAAGCGTGCGCCGTATGACGAGGCCGCGTATCAGCGCTGCCTTGCCGAGTCGGTGAGGGAGGTCGTGCGCCGGCAGGCCGAGGCCGGCATCGATCTCCCGAGCGACGGCGAGTTCGGAAAAGCGATCAGCTGGTCCCAGTACGCGCTCGAGCGGCTCTCGGGCTTCGAGCGCCGACCCGCGAATCCCGGCGCGAATCCCTTTGCGCGCGGCGCCGATCGCGCACGCTTCGCCGAGTTCTACGCCGAGCTCGATGCGGCGGACGGCCCGCCCGCGACCGCGGGCGCGACCGGCGCCGTGGCGGTGTGCGTCGCCCCGATCGAGTACACCGGCCACGCCGAGCTGCAACGCGACATCGCGAACTTCAGGGCGGCGCTCGCCGCCGCGGGCGTGAAGCAGGGCTTTCTGCCCGTGGCGGCGCCGGCCAGCGTGATTCCCGACCGGAAGAACGAGTACTACAAGAGCGACGAAGAGTGCCTGCGCGCGATCGCGCGAGCCATGCGCACCGAGTACCTGGCGATCGTCGACGCGGGGCTGCTGCTGCAGCTCGACGATGCACGCTTCGCCGTCACCTATGACCGCATGGTGCCCCCGGCGTCATTCCAGGATTACCGGCGCTGGGTCGAGCTGCACGTCGAAGTGCTGAACGAGGCGCTCGCCGGGATTCCGGAAGAGCGCGTGCGCTATCACGTGTGCTGGGGCAGCTGGCCGGGGCCGCACACGACCGATGTGCCGCTCAAGGACGTGGTCGACCTGATCCTGAAGGTGCGCGCCGGCGCCTATTTGATAGAGGGCGCCAATCCGCGCCACGAGCACGAGTGGCGCGTCTGGGAGAAGGTCCAGCTGCCGCCCGGGAAGAAATTGGTGCCGGGAGTGATCAGCCATGCGACCAACATCGTGGAGCATCCCGAGCTCGTCGCCGAGCGCCTGGTGCGCGTCGGCAAGCTGATCGGCGCCGAAAATCTGATGGCCGGAACCGACTGCGGCTTCGCGCAGGGGCCGTTCCACCGCCGCGTCCATCCGACGATCATGTGGGCCAAGCTCGAGGCGCTCGCCGCCGGCGCGCGCATCGCGAGCGGGCAACTCTACTGAGGAGAGCGCAATGTCGAACCATGTCTACAAGACGATCGAGCTGACGGGGTCCTCGCCCAAAGGCGTCGAGGAAGCAGTCAAGAACGCGGTGGCGAAGGCGTCGAAGACGTTGCACAACCTGCGCTGGTTCCAGGTGCTCGACACGCGCGGCGAGATCGAGGAAGGCAAGGTGGCGCACTGGCAGGTGACGATGAAGGTGGGCTTCACGCTCGACTGAAAGCGCATGCGGGTCCTGGTGCTTGGCGCGGGCGTGATCGGCGTGGCTTCCGCGTGGTATCTCAGCAAGGCCGGTCACGAGGTGACGCTCGTCGACCGGCACGACGCCGCCGGCATGGAAACGTCGTTCGCGAACGGCGGGCAGATTTCGGTCTCGCACGCCCAGCCGTGGGCCAATCCGCGCGTGCCCCGAAAGATCCTCAAGTGGCTGGGACGCGAGGATGCGCCGCTCCTTTTCCGGCCGCGCGCCGACCTGCGCCAGTGGCTCTGGGGCCTCGCCTTTCTGCGCGAATGCACGCCGGCGCGCACGGCGCACAACATCCGGCAGCTTGTGTCGCTCGGCGTGTACAGCCGCGCGAGCCTGGTGGAGCTGCGCGCCGAGACCGGCATCGAGTACGACCAGCTCGCGCGCGGTATCCTGCATTTCTATACGAGCGAGCGCGAGATGCGCGAGCACGGCGGCGACGCCGAGCGGGTGAGTCGCGAGCGCTGCATCGAAATCGAGCCGGCGCTGCGCAACGCAAGGGTGGTCGGCGGTAGCTGGTCGCCGTTGGACGAGTCGGGCGACGCCCACAAATTCGCGCAGGCGCTCGCCGCGCTGGCGGCAAAGCGCGGCGTGCGCTTTCGCACCGGGCGCATCCTTGCGCTCGGCGCGGAAGGCGGCCGCGTCAGCGGCATCCGCCTCGCGCGGCCAGAGGGCGGCGAGGAGGTGCTGCGTGCCGACGCGTATCTCGTCTGCCTGGGGTCCTACAGCCCGCTGCTCGTGCGCCCGCTTGGCGTCGATCTCATGATCTATCCGCTCAAGGGCTACTCGGTCACCTTGCCCGTCGCTGACCCGAGCATGGCCTACACCGTTTCCCTCACCGACGATGAGCACAAGCTGGTGTTCTCGCGGCTGGGCGAGCGGCTGCGCATCGCCGGCACGGCGGAGCTTAACGGCTACAACACCGAGCTGAACGAAATGCGCTGCCAGGCCATCCTGCGCCGCGTGCTCGAGCTCTTCCCCGGAGCGGGCGATCCCGCGCGGGCGCAGTTCTGGACCGGGCTTAGGCCGGCGACGCCTTCGAACGTGCCTTACATCGGCGCGACGCGTTACGCGAACCTCTATCTCAACACCGGGCACGGCACGCTCGGCTGGACGCACGCCTGCGGCAGCGGGCGCGCCATCGCCGACATCGTCAGCGGCCGGCGCCCGGAGATCGATTTCGCGTTCATCGGCCAGCATAGTCATCCCGGCTTACGGTCCGGGCACGGCGGTGCTGCAACGCCTGGAGGGGTGGGCTTGCGCTAATAGCGCATGCTGAGCTGGGCCCTCAGGTTCACGCTGGCGGCGGTCCTCGCCGCCCTCGTCGCGCATAGCGAGGTAACGCCCGCCGGCGCGGTACTGGTGGCGAAGATCGCGGTCGTCGTGCTGCTGGCGCTTTGCACCGTGTCGCTGGTCGCGGCGTGGCGCCGCGGCCGCACGAACTAAAGCCCGGCCCGCAGGCCCGCCCGGTCCCTCAGCGGGACGACTTCGTTCCGCCGGTGGCGGCGTTCTGGTCCTTCTTGCCGGTCACTTTTTCCTTCGCGCTGCGCAGGTCCTTCTTGGTCATCACCGCGAGGTACTCGGTGCGTGAGAGCTTGCCGTCGCCGTTCTTGTCGGCCTGCTTCCAGTTCTTCAGGAGCTCGGGGTTCTTGGCCGCTTCGGTGCGGCTCAGGTACCCGTCGTTGTTCTTGTCGAGCGCGTTGAATCCAGGATCATTGGCCGGCCTGTCGGCATAGGCAAAGCCCACGGCCAGCACGAGCGCCGAGGCGCCGGCCAGAATGGGTTTCAGGTATCTCATACGTCCTCCGGTGGAAGGGAAAATGCACCAGAGGCGCTGCAGGATTTGTACCCGCTAAGGCATCAATTCAGCGCGGCGTTGCGCCGCAGTTCACCAGGTCCTGATCGCTCATCACCGGCTTGATCTCGCACGGGCCGCTCTTGCGCAGCAGCGGGCGCGCTTCGGGCGGCGGCACGGCGGCGGCAGGCTGGGCGGGCCGTACGGGTGCGGTGGCCCCCGGATTCATGGCGCGCGGCACCTGCGGCTCGACCACTTGCAGCACCAGCGGCTCGGGTTTCTGTAGCGATGGCGCCGCCGCAGCCGGCGGTGCGGCGACCACCGCTGGCTTGGGCGCTTCAGCCGGGGTCTCGGGAACTCGCTGCGGAGGCGTCGGCGCCACGACCGGCGCCGCGACGGCCACCGTACCGGGCAGGCCGATGAAGGCGATGTTGTCCTGGTCGAGGTCGTACTGGACGATCAGCGTCGCATCGCCGGACTCGAGAACGAAGATCGGTCTATCGGGCGCCGCAGGCGTCTGCCCCTTGTCGATTTCATCGGGCTCCGCGCGGCGTACCTGCACGGGCTTCCCGCTGGTCATCGCCGCGAGCGCCTTGTACGCCGCCTTGCTGTCGGCCTCAGGCGCGAGGCCGAGGCGCTGGCGCAGCTCGGGCGACACCGTTACGGTCTCGCTCAGCACCGCTGGCGCGGCGCCGGTTATGAAGGCGGTCGCGATGGTGGAGCGCGCCTGCTGCTCGGTGCTCTTCGCCGGCGCCTGCTGCGCGAAGGCCTGGCCGGCGGTGAGGAGCGCTGCGAAGAGTAGTCTCATGAGCTACACGATAGCGCAGAACAGCCGGCCTTGTGGCGCGCCCATTCAGGCCGCCGCGCGGCAAATTCCGCATTCTCCGGCTGCTCGTCGTAAGGTCGCGCCAGCACGCCCATCAAGCGCTCAATGACCGAGGCGTCGCCGGCTTCGAGCGCGTCGATCGCCTGCTGAGCGAGGTAGTTGCGGAACACGTACCTCGGATTGACCCTGTCCATCGCCGCGGCCCGCTCCGGGCGAACGCGCGCGGCATAGCGACGAAGCCATGCGAGGAGGCGGGTGTGCGGTGCGTCCGCCGCGTAGAACGCGGGACGCAGCGGCGCGAGCAACGCTTCATCGCTGCCTGCGAGAGGCACCCGCGCGAGGTTCCGGAAGAACAGCGTGAAGTCGGTCTCCGTCTCGGCGAGCGCTTCCAACAGCTCGCGCGCGAGCTCCTCGTCGGGCGACGCGAGGCCGAGCTTCTGCGCGAGCGCGCGCCGCCAGCCTTCGTTGAAGGTTTCGGCGTAGCGGTTGAGACCCTCCTCCAGCTTCTCGCGCTCGACCAGCGGGAGGAGCGCCTCGGCGAGGCGCGCGAGGTTCCACTGCGCGATCTCGGGCTGGTTGGCGTAGCAGTAGCGCCGGCCTTGCGCGTCGGTGGTGTTCGGCGTCCACATCGGGTCGTAGCCTTCGAGCCAGCCATAGGGGCCGTAATCGATCGTCGCGCCGAGGATCGACAGGTTGTCGGTGTTCATGACGCCGTGCACGAAGCCGAGCCGCATCCAGTCGACCATCAGCGCCGCCGTGCGCCGGCAGACCTCCTGGTAGCAGCTCGCGTAGCCATGACCGGGGAAATGCTCGCGAATCACGTAGTCCGCCAGGCGCTTGAGCGCGTCGAGCTCGTTGCTCGCCGCGAGGATCTGGAAGTTGCCGAAGCGCACAAAGGAAGGCGCGACGCGGCACACGATCGCGCCCGGCTCGGGACGGGGGTGGCCGTCGTAGAACATGTCGCGGATCACCGGCTCGCCGGTGCCGACGAGGCTCAACGCGCGGGTGGTGGGCACGCCGAGGTGGAACATCGCCTCGCTGCACAGGAATTCGCGCACCGACGAGCGCAGCACGGCGCGGCCGTCGGCGGTGCGGGAATAGGGCGTCTTCCCGGCGCCTTTCAGCTGCAGCTCCTGGCGCGAGCCGTCGGTGGCGATCATCTCGGCGAGCGTGATCGCGCGGCCATCGCCAAGTTGTCCCGCCCAGTGACCGAACTGGTGCCCGCCGTAGCGCGCCGCGTAGGGCTGCATGCCCGGCAGCACTCGATTTCCGGCGAGCACTTCCACTGCCTGTGCGCTCGGGCGGGCGAGGCGGAGAAGTTCGCCGAGAGCATTCGACCAGGCGAGGAGCCGCGGCGCCGCGACCGGCGTCGGCTCCACACGCGTGTAGCACGCATTGCTCACCTGCCGCGGCACGTTCAGCAGCACCGGATCCGCGGGGAGGTCGCGCACGAAGGTGTTCTCGAAGCTCGTTTGCGCGAGATCGACGAGTGCGGCCCGGCGCTTTGCGGCAGCTCTCATACGCCCCAATTATCGCGTGCTGAAGCGCCAGGCCCGGGCGAAAGTCACGCCATGGGCGTGCAGGAAGTCGCACGGAGGTACCGCCAGTCCACCGTACGGGCCCAGTCGTCAGCCGCCTATCCATGGCGTGGACAATGACACGGCGCTGGGGCCCGCGCGCGCGTAGGCTGCGCTCCAGTGTCTCGTTTCTCCTCCTCCTCGGGTCGAGACATCAAGCCCGGAAATAGGCGAATGCCAGTCCGGGCTTCTTCTTTTCTAGAGGGTCCTACGCGTCAGAACGGAGGACGCTTCGCAGCCTGGCGGTGAGCTCTCCGGCGCGTTCCTGCGTCGGCAGATCGACGCCCGCGATCCAGCGGTAGACCTGCGCGGGCTCGACTTGCAGGAGCAGCGCCACATCGAGCACCGTCCCCGTCGTGCGCGACGCGCGGACTAAGAGATAAGGAAAGTCGTTCATCCCTCAGCCACGCTACCGCAGAGAGTGGCATCCGCGGCATAAAAGATGTCACGAGAGCGGTGCTTGTGGACGGACGGGTGCGTTAACGCACAAAGACGGGCGCGCAGGACAAGCGCGAGCAGAGCGCGTCTAGCCGAGCCCTACCTGGCGGCTTTCAGGCGAAGACGACTGCGGTGCTCGCCTCGCGCCTGGCAGGTTTGCCACTTTCGGTCCGGCGTAGCGTCGCAGGCCCGGCAGGTCGAGCACCCGGATCCCCCTGAATTCGACCTGAAGCAATCCAGCCGCCTCAAGCTCGTGCAGCGCCTTGTTGGCTCTCTGGCGCGACACGGCGGAAAGCAGAGCGACCTCGTCCTGCGTCAGCTGGATTAGCGATTGGGTGTGCGGATACAGGTCGGGATCGAACAAGCTGGCGAGACAGCGCGCTACACGCGCATCCGGTCCGAGCAGCCGGTCAAATTCCGCGAGGCTGATGAAAAGGCTCAGCCGGGCGTTCAGATGAGCAAGAACGAAGCGATTGAACGGCAGGCTGGCAGCCAGCAGATCGCTGAAGATCCTTCGCGGGATGCATGCGAGGCGGGTGTCGCGCAATGCGATCGAGTCGTAGCGCCATTTTTCCCCCGTTTTCAGCAGCGAGCCCTCGCCGAACCAGCCGCCGGAGGTCACGCCGGTGAACGTCGCGGCCCTGCCGTCGGGAGTGGTGATGGACATCTTCACCAGCCCTTCGATCACGCCGATCCAGTGATCCGCCGGCGTGCCCGTGCTGGCGACGAAGCCGCCGGCCGGCACGCGCCGCTCGCAGGCGTTGCGCGCGACCGAGTCGAACTGCTGGGGCGACAGCGCGCCGGACCAGAGCGAGCCGCTCAGCATTTCCTGCAGGGTTGTCATTTGGACGTATAACGCCGGCGGCGCCGGCGGGCTGCAGCCATGCTAGGGCGCGGCCATTACGTCCCATATCGCCGAACCATCGAATCTCGTGTCGACGAAAAGCGACAGGCCTGCGACTTGTCGCCCGGGCGACAACCCTGACGCGCGCGCGCGCGTACATAGGCGGCAGGAGGAAACGCCAATGAACGCACGGACAGACTTATCCATCGGTCGCCGCAGGCTGCTCACCTACGCGCTCTCCTCGCCGGTGGTGACGATCGCCGCGGGATTCGGCGTGAACCTGGCGGTGCCGTCGACGGCGCTGGCGTCGCCGACGCCGCTGATGCCGGCGGACTCGGTCGACTACTACGACGTCGGCGATTCGATCGTGCAGTTCGCCGCGCCGACGATGCCGCTGGTCAAGCTGTCGGTGGGTACCGACGGCAAGGTCACGCTGGAGATGCCGCGCCTCGAGAACGGCCAGGGAATCGCCACCGCGCTCGGCATGATGATCGCGGAGGAGATGGACGTGCCGCTGAGCGACGTCATCGTCAACTCCGCCGACGCGCAGCCCGAGCTGCGCTACAACCAGATCACCGGCGGCTCGTCGTCGGTGCGCTGCTTCGACCCCGTGCTGCCGGTGATGGCTGCGCAGGCGCGCGCGCGCCTGCTTGCGTACGCCGCGCAGCAGTGGGCGCTCGACCCCTCCACGCTGCGCGTCGAGGCCGGCGTCGTGATCGCGCCCGACGGACGCAGCGCCACCTACGGCTCGCTGACGGTCGGGGCGGCGACGATTCCGCTGCCGAGCGCGCAGCCGAAGCACCCGTCGCAGTACACGGTAATCGGCAAGTTCACCGGTCGGCTCGACGCGCGCGACATCGTCACCGGCAAAAAGAAGTTCACCATGGACCGGGCGGTGCCGAACGCAAGACCGACCATGCTGCGCATGCCGTCGCAGATCCGCGGCCAGGTCGTGAGCGTCAACAACCTCGCGGCGGTCAAGGCAATGCCAGGCGTCATCGACGTCGTCGTCGTGCCGCCGGGCGGCAGCATTGTGCTGCGGCAGGTCGGCGTCGCCGTCATGGCCGAGACCTTCGGCCAGGCGTGGGACGGAGCCCGGGCCCTCGACATCACCTGGGGCGACGGCACCAACAAGGGACAGAGCGATGCGACGATCGCGGCCGCGCTGAAAGCCGCCAACCCGCCGCTCGCCGCGCCTCCGCTCGGCGCGCTGACGGTCGGCGGCGAATTCGAATTCCCTGCCGCGACGGCCTGCCCGCTGGAAGTGGAATGCGCGATCGTCGACGCGCGCGCCGACCGCGCCGAGATCTGGGCCGGCATGCAGACGCCGATCGTCGCACTGCAGGCCACCGCGGCCGACCTCGGGCTGCCGGAGGAGTCGGTCAAGGCCCACGTCATCCCGAGCGGCGGCGCCTTCGGCCGGCGGCTGTTCTGGGACCCGGTGCAGGTGGCGGCCTACGTGTCGAAGGCGACCGGGCGCGTCTGCAAGCTGATGTACCACCGCAGCGACGACATCCGCCATACGCGGCTGCGGCCGCCGCAGGTGCACAACGTGCGCGCCACCGTCATAGCCGGCACCGTCGCCACCTACGAGCAGCACATCGCGGCCATCCGCCTCGACGCGCGGCATGGCTACGGCGAGAAGGGCACGGCGCAGACCGGCGCCTTCCCCGAGGGCATGCCGCAGGCCTACGGCAACATGAACTACGAGCAGTTTTTCTTCAAGACCATGGTCGCATCGCCCTACAACTACGGCTTCAGCACCAAGGTGCTGACGCCGGTGACGTTCGACTGGAACACCGTCTCGTACCGCTCGGTGCACATCCAGCCGGCGCGCCTGGTCGAGGAGATCATCACCGACGAGATCGCGAAAGCCATGGGCATCGACCCCGTGGCCTTCCGCCTCCAGTACCTGCGACTGCAGCGCGCGCGCGATGTGCTGCAACGCGTGGCCGGCGCCGCGCAATGGGGCAAGGCGATGCCGGCGGGCTTCGCGCAAGGTGTGGGCGTGCATCAGGAATCGCGCGCGTTCACCGCGTGCATCGTCGAGCTCGACGCGCGCGACCCGCTGCACGCCAAGGTCGTGCGGGCGACGATCGCCATCGATGTCGGCAAGCCGATCAATCCCTCCGGCATCGAGCAGCAATGCCACGGCGGGCTGGCCGAAGCCATCTCGCTCGTGCTCCACGCCGGGGTCACCATCAAGGACGGGCTGCCGCAGGAGGGCAGCTACAGCCAGTACCACTGGGCGCGGATGGTCGACTTTCCGAAGCAGGTCGAGGTCATCATCATGCCCAACGTCGGCGATCCCATCGCCGGCATGGGCGAGCCCGGCATGTCGGCGCCCTCGGGCGCGATCGCCAACGCCTACGCGCGCGCGACCGGCATCAAGCCGCGCAAGTTTCCGCTCAATGCCCGCGATGCGTTCGTGGCCACGCCGCCCGGCGAACTGCCGGCCCCACCCCTCTGAGGAGTTCTCCGATGCCTATCTACAACTTCAAGGTCAACGGCAAGGCGGTAAGCGTCGATGCGCCCGCCGGCATGGCGCTGCTCTGGGTGCTGCGCGACAAGCTCGGCATCACCGGGCCGAAATACGGCTGCGGCATGAACGTGTGCAAGGCCTGCACGTGCCTGGTGAACGGAAGAGCGGTCACCACCTGCTCGACCACCGTTGCCTCGGTGCGCGGCAAGCAGGTCACGACCATCGAGGGCCTCGCCAACGGCGACACGCTGCACCCGGTGCAGCAGGCGTGGCTCGACCACGACGTCGCGCAGTGCGGCTTCTGCCAGCCCGGTCAGATCATGGCCGCGGTCGA
>DASQAW010000181.1:0-4539 GCA_035635495.1 Burkholderiales bacterium | reverse complement strand
TCCTTCTGCTTCGAGTCGCGCGGGTACATGAAGATGCCGCCCCGCGAGAGCACGCGGAAGACATCGGCCACCATCGAGGCCACCCAGCGCATGTTGAAGTCCTTGCCGCGCGGGCCGTCCTTCCCGGCCAGGCACTCGTCGATGTAGCGCTTCACCGGCGCTTCCCAGCGGCGCATGTTCGAGGTGTTGATGGCGAACTCCGCCGTGTCGGCGGGAATCTTGATGTCCGGGTGGGTCTGCACGAAGGTGTAGCTCTCGCGGTCGAGCGTGAAGCCGTACACGCCGTCGCCCACCGTGATGACGAATACCGTGGTCGGGCCGTAGACGGCGAAGCCTGCGGCAATCTGACGGTTGCCGGGCTGGAGGAACGCCGCCTCCTCGGGCTCGCAATACTTCCCTTCCGGGGTCTTCGGGCAGCGCAGCACCGAGAAGATCGTGCCCACCGAGATGTTCACGTCGATGTTGGAGGAGCCGTCGAGCGGATCGATGAGGAGCAGGTACTCGCCGCGCTTGTAGGGCTCGGTGATCGGCACCGGGCGCTCGACCTCCTCGGAGGCGAACGCCGCCAGGTTGCCGCCCCAGACGTTGGCCTCGAGCAGGATCTCGTTCGACAGCACGTCGAGCTTCTTCTGCGCCTCGCCCTGGATGTTGTCGGTGCCGGCCCCGCCCAGGCCGTCGGCGAGCGCCCCCTTGTTCACGCGTGTGCTGATCGCCTTGCAGGCGCGCGCGATCGTCTCCAGGAGGAGCCGCAGGTCGGCGTTGATCACGTTCTGCTGCTGCCGGCCGACGAGGAACTGGGTGAGTGTTATTCGCTTCATGGCGCGCTATTTTATTCGCTGTCGCGCGTACCACGCGCCGCCGAAGAGCAGCGCCGCGATCAGGGCGAAGACCGGCGCCATGCCGAGCGCCGCGGAGATCGCGCCGGAGGCGAGCGGGATGAAGGTCTGGCTGCCGTTCATCATCGTCGTGCGGATGCCGACCGCTTCGCCCTGCCGGCCGGGGGGCGAGGCCTCGTAGAGCAGCGCCATGATCACCGGCTGCGACGCGCCCAGGCCGAGGCCCAGCATGAACGAGAGCGCCATCAGGAGCGGCACGCTGTGCACGAAGGGAAAGAGCACATAGGCGAGCGCCGCGACCGCCATCGCCGAGGAGATGAGCGTCCAGTGGTGCACCCGCCGCACCAGCACGGTGAGCGCCGCGCGCACGACGAACGTCGCGAGCGCAAAGGTCGACATCACCGCGCCGATGGTGCCGGCGGCGAGGCCGATGCGCGAGCCGTAGAGGGGCATGAGGAAGCCGTAGATGTCCCAGCCCATGTTGAGCAGCCCGCTCGCGATCAGCGTGTAGCGCAGCGACGGCAGGCGCAGCAGGTCCAGGACCCCGGTGTGGCGCCCGCGCGGCACGCGCTCCGGTCGCGGCAGCGGGCGCTTGCGCCGCGCCAGCATGACGAGCGCGATCACCGGGAACGCGGCGAGCGCCAGCATCGCTCCGGCGTGCCCGAAGCCCTCGATGGCGTAGCCGGCGACCAGCGGCCCGATCGTGTTCGAGATCGAAAAGCCGAGCGAAAGCCATGAGAAGGTCACGGCACGCTCCTCCGGCGTGGCGTGCGCGCCGAAGACCGAGTTCATGGCGATGTGCAGGAACATGAACGAAGTGCCCAGGAGCGGGCTGCAGATGTACAGCACCGTCAGGCTGGGGAAGAAGAAAGGCAGCGCCGCGGCGCAGGCGAGCGTCGCCAGGCCGACCATCACCGGCCGGCGCGGGCCGAGCCGGTCGATGATGCGGCCGGCGGTGACCGAAAGGAACATCGGCAGCACCGCGAAGAGCGCGAGCAGCACCCCGACCGTGAACTCCGAGGCGCCGAGCTTGAGGGCGAAGAGCGTGGTCGTCATGCGGCTGCCGACGAAGCACAGGTGTCCGAGGACGTTCAGCAGGACGAAGTAGGCGATTTCCATGCGTGCGTTACCTGCGCGTCCAGACGGTCATGGCCACGCCGATGCAGGTCACCGCGATGCCGACGAGCGTCAGCGCGCTCGGCAGCAGATGAAACAGCGCCGCCTCGAGCACCACGGCGAAGATCGGCGGCAGGTACATCATGCTCGTCACGCGGGTCGCCTCGCCGTGGCGCATGAGGATATGCAGCGCGCTGACGGCGAGGAACGACGCGAAGATCACCAGAAACGCTATCGACGCGAGCAACGGCCAGCTCCAGCGCACCGCAAAGCCCTCCACCGCGAGCGCCAGCGGACCGAGCACGGCGGCGGTGGCTGCGAACTGGATCACGGCCGCGGCTTTCAGATCGGTGTGCGGCGCAAAGGTGCGCTGGTACAGCGTCGCCGCTGTTACGCCCAGCAAGGCAATGATAGTCGCCACGAGGCTGCCGGCGCTGACCTCCCGGACGTCGATCTTGTGCCACACGACGAGCGCGACGCCGGCGAGGCCGATGAAGACGCCGGCCCACTGCCCGGGCGCGAGGCGCGTATGCAGCCAGCGCGAGGCGATGATTGCCGTGAGAAGCGGCTGCGATGAAATGATGAGCGCGGTGACCCCGGCGGACATGCCGAGGTACTGGGCGTAGTGGCTCGCGCCGAGCTGCACCGCGTGCATGAGCAGGCCCGCGACGGCGATGTGCCCGAGCTCGGCGCCGCTCCGCGGCCATTTCGGCTTCCACAGCGCGACGATCGGCGCCAGGCACAGCAGCCCGAAACAGAAACGCAGGGTGAGGAAGGTGAACGGCGGCGCGTACTGCAGGCCGATCTTCGTGGCGACGTAGCCCGAGCCCCACACCGCCACGAAATACCAGGCGAGCAGCGCGTTCATTGGCAGCCGCGAATTCTACGGCTGCTTGAACGAAAAGCTCAGCCGGCTTGCAGCGCGGCGATGCGCTCCTCGATCGGCGGATGGGTGGCGAACAGCGCACCCAGGCGCGAGCGGTTCTGGATGGCGAAGGCCTTGACCGAGTCGGGCAGCCCGTTGGTCTCCAGCCCGCCCAGGCGGCGGAGCGCCGCGATCATCGGCTGCGGCGTGCCGAGCAGGTTGGCCGAGCCGCGGTCCGCGCGGAACTCGCGGTAGCGGGAGAACCAGGCGACGATGGCCGAGGCGAAGATGCCGAACACGATCTGGCACACGATCACCGTGATGTAGAAGCCGGGTCCGATGCCGCGCTCGGTGCGGAACACCGCGCGGTCGACGATCATGCCCACCACGCGCGCGAGGAAGAACACGAAAGTGTTCACCACGCCCTGGATCAGCGTCAGCGTCACCATGTCGCCGTTGGCGACGTGGGTCACCTCGTGGCCGAGCACGGCCTCGACTTCCTCCCGGCTCATGGTCTGGATCAGCCCGCTCGACACGGCAACCAGCGCGGAGTCGCGGAAGGCGCCGGTGGCGAAAGCGTTCGGCGGGCCTTCGTAGACCGCCACCTCGGGCTTGCCGATGCCGGCCTTGTCGGCGAGGTTGTGGACCGCCTGCACCAGCCAGTACTGCGTCGTGCCTTCGGAGCCGTCGATGGTCTGCGCGCCGACGGACATCTTGGCGATCCACTTCGAAATCAGCAGCGAGATGAATGCGCCGCCGAAGCCGAAGACCGCGGAGAGCACCAGCAGCGAGAAGTAATCGATGCCGTTGGCGGTCATCCACCGGTCGAGGCCGAGCACGCTGACCACGATGGAGAGCAGCACCATCACGGCGATGTTGGTAACGATCAAAAGCAGGACCCGCTTCATGGCTATCTGTTCTCCTTTGCGGCGCTCAAGTGGGGGCCGATTGTAAGGAATTCAAGATCGCCCGCGCGCCCTTTTCGGCGATGACATACGTCGGCGCATTGGTGTTGCCCGAGGTAATGCGCGGAAACACCGACGCATCAATCACTCGCAGGCGCTCGACGCCGTGCACCCGCAGCTCGTCGTCCACCACCGCCATTGGATCACGGCCCATCTTGCACGTTCCCACCGGGTGGAAGATGGTCGTGCCGAGCTCGCCGGCCGCCCGCGCCAATTCATCATCTTTCGCGATGGATGCGCCGGGCCGGTGCTCCTCGGGCTGGTATTTGGCCAGCGCTCTCGCTGCCATGATGCGGCGGGTGAAGCGCATCGCGTCGACGGCCACGCGCCGGTCCTCCTCGGTCGACAGGTAATTCAGCCGGATCTCCGGATACGCCGCCGGATCGGTGGACTTGATGCGCACCCAGCCGCGCGAGCTCGGCCGCAGGTTGCATACGCTCGGCGTGATCGCGGGGAAGCTGTGCAGCCGATCGCCGAACTTGTCGAGCGAGAGCGGCTGCACGTGCCACTCGATGTTCGGCGTCGGCTGCGCCGGGTCGCTCTTGGCGAAGGCGCCGGCCTGGGACGGCGGCATGGTCAGCGGCCCGGTGCGGAAGAGGAAATACTCCGCCGCCATCGCAGCCTTTCCCCACCAGCTATTCGCGACACCATTCAGCGTCCGCACGTTCCTGACCTTGTACTGCAGCCGGATCTGCAGGTGGTCGTGGAGGTTCTCGCCCACTCCGGGCAGCTCATGCAGCAGCGGGATCTGCAGGCG
>DASQAW010000180.1:0-5802 GCA_035635495.1 Burkholderiales bacterium | reverse complement strand
ATGACTACACGTGGTACGACGACATGCATCCGGCCGACGACGGCTTCAAGGCCCTCGCGAAAAAGTTCGAAGCCAAAATGCGCACCGCTCGCAAGCGGCGGGCGAAAAGAAAAAGAACCCGATAGCCGCCAGCGGGCACGACAAGTCGATCGTCTGCCTGGCCGAAGGAGCCCAATGGCGGAACACGGTGAAGGTCGACTGGGTCCGTCGCACATTGGATCGACGTCTTCGGTGGCAAGCCTGCCGGCGATTCGATTCCGTTCGTGGGACGCGCAAGCCCTAGGCGCGCCGGAAGTCACGCTCGATGCGCCCCTGGATGAGCTGGCGCAGCGCAGGCGTCACGGCAGTCGTGGCCAGGCGCTGCAGCAGCCTTGCCTTCTCGACGAGCTGCTCGCGGACCAATACGCGGGTGAAACCGAGATCCTTTTCCCGGCCGGCAACGTACTTCGAGATGGCGAGGTCGTGCACGTCCAGGCACAGCCCCGCGATGCCGCCGGTGTTCTCGTTCTCGACCCGCACGAGCCGCTGGCGCCACCCTCTGGGCAGCGTGGCGGTCGAAGGGCTCACGCCCTGCGCGTAATAGCCGAACTCCTCGTGAAAGCGCGACCCTTCGCCGATGGCACCCTCGATCTTGTCCGCGCGCTCGGGATGGCGGAGCGGAAAGACGTCCGCCTCCATCGAAACGAGCAGCGCCGGCGGCGCGTCGGGGTACGCGCCGAGCACCGCCTGGCTGCCGATGACGACGATTTCGCGCTCTTTCGCAATCGCGCCCGCGGCGCGGATGACGTGCTCAAGCTCGGAACGCGTCATGCACGCGGCGGCGCTCGGCGTCGGAGAGCAGCGTTGAAAGCGGCGAAGACTGTCGCAGGCGCCCCGCGTCTTCGCTAAGCTCGGTGGCCTTTGCCGCCACTTCTTGCCATGGGCGCTCCAGCAGCTCCTGCCACTCGCGCAGCGCGGCGGGCGCCCGCGCGCCGTAGCGGGCGAGCCAGCGCTTCAATGTTTCGCGCGCCCGCCGCAGCACGCGCGGGTCCGCGGCGATGCGGCGCGCGGCCAGCGCGTGCAGGGCGAGGCTGCGCGCGTCGGCGATGCGATGGTCCGACCACACCGGCGTTTCGGGGTGCCAGCGAGTCACCGCGCGCAGGCCGGCGGCGCGCCGGCGCACGCGGTAACGGCGCATGCGCTCGGCTGCGGAGAGGGCCTTGCCGGTTGCGCGGCGAGCCATTGCATTATCGTAACATGTTACGGTAACGAATCTTTGCATGGCGCGCCAACCCGGTTCGGAGACGCTCGAAATAGACGGCCGCGAGGTGAAGATCACCAACGCGGCGAAGGTCCTGTTCCCGGCGGCGAAGATCACCAAGCTCGATGTGGCGCGGTACTACGTCGCGGTCGCCGAAGGGGCGCTGCGCGGTGCGGGCGGGCGGCCGAACATGCTGGTGCGCTATCCGAACGGCGTCGACGGCGAGTTCTTCTACCAGAAGCGCGCGCCCGAGAATCGGCCGGACTGGATCGAGGTCGTCGAGCTCCGGTTCCCTTCGGGCCGCACGGCGGAGGAGCTGGTGCCGCGCGACGCCGCGGCGCTCGCCTGGATGGCTAACCTCGGCTGCCTGGAGCTGCATCCGCATCCGGTGCGCGCCGAGGACCTCGACCATCCCGACGAGCTGCGCGTCGATCTCGACCCGGTGCCGGGCGTGAAGTGGACACAGGTGCGCGAGGTGGCGGGCGTAGCGCGCGCTGCGCTGGAGGACGTCGGGCTGGTTGGCTGGCCCAAAACCTCGGGCAAGCGCGGCATCCATATCTACGTCCGCATCCACCGGAGGTGGAGTTTCGATGAGGTCAGGCGCGCAGCGCTCGCGCTTGCGCGCGATGTGGAGAAGCGGGCGCCCCAGCTCGCGACGAGCAAATGGTGGAAGGAGGAGCGCCACGGCGTCTTCGTCGACTACAACCAGAACGCGAAGGACCGCACCATCGCCTCGGCCTACTCGGTGCGGCCGACGCCGGAAGCGACCGTTTCGGCGCCGCTCGATTGGGACGAGATGGCGAGCTGCGAGCCGGCCGATTTCACGCTGCCGGCGATGCCGAAGCGGTTCAAGCAGCTGGGGGATCGCCATGCCGGGATCGATGCGAATCCTGGATCGCTCGAGCGGCTGCTCGAGCTGTTCGCGAAGCAGGGTGAGGGCGACGCGCCCTGGCCGCCACACTATGGGAAGCAGGCGGGCGAGCCGGCGCGGGTGCAGCCCTCCAAGGCGCGGCTGCCGGTGATCGAGATCGGCCGCGCCAAGCGCAAGGAAGATGCGCTCGCGGGTCTGGCGCGCTGGAAGAAGCGCTATCCGCAGGTGGTGGAGCACCTCGAGCCCGCCGACGTGCTCGTCGATTCGATGCGCGGCCGCTCGTCCACCTGGACGCGCATCCGCGTGAACCTGCAGCACGTGCCGCCGAAGCTGCGGCCGGGTCAGGAGCCCTTGGATCCGGACGAAAAAACCTTGTCCAGCTCGTAAGGCCGCGTGACCTCGAGCTGGTCGTAGCGGCAGTCCTCGGGCCGCTTGTCGGGCCGCCAGCGCAGGAAGATCGCCGCGTGGCGGAAGCGGTCGCCCTGCAGATGATCGTACTTCACCTCGCAGACGCGCTCGATGCGCAGCGGCTCCCACGAGAGGTCCTTGCCCGCGCTCCAGCGGCTGTGGCCGCCCGGCATGCGGCTCGATTCAGCTTCGACGCCGGCCCACTCGCGCCACGGATGGTCCTGCATCGCATCCTTCCGCAATGGCGCGAGCTCCTGCGCCAATTGCCTGCGCATTGCCATGGTGAATGACGAAGTGACGCCGACGTGCTGCAGCGCGCCTTCGTCGTCGTAGAGGCCGAGGAGCAGCGAGCCGACCGCGTCCTTGCCGCTCTTGTGCCAGCGGAAGCCGGCGACCGCGCAGTCCGCGGTGCGCGCGTGCTTCACCTTGATCATCGCGCGCTTGCCGGGCTGGTAGGTGAGGTTCCCCGGCTTGGCGATCACGCCGTCGAGCCCGGCGCCTTCGAAATGCTCGAGCCATTGCAGCGCCTGCTCGCGCTCGCGTGTCATCGGCGTGAGGTAGAGCGGCCGTTGCGCCCGCGCCAGCAGCTTCTCCAGCGCGGTGCGGCGCGCGGTCTGCGGCTCGGCCATCAGATTGCGCCCCTCCACTGCCAGCGCATCGAAGGCGACGAACGATGCAGGCGTTTCCTGCGCCAGCTTGGCGACGCGCGAGGCCGCGGGATGAAGCCGGAGCTGCAGCGCGTCGAAGTCGAGGCCGCGCGCCGTGGCGATCACGATCTCACCGTCGAGCACGCTGCCCTCCGGCAGCAGCTCGAGCAGCGAGTCGTGCAGCTCGGGGAAGTAGCGGTCGAGCGGGCGCGAGTCGCGGCTCTGGATGAAGAGCTCGCTGCCGCCGTGGAAGACGAGCGCGCGGAAGCCGTCCCACTTGGGCTCGTAGAGGTAATCGCCTTCCCGCGGCAGCTCGTCGGCGAGCTTCGCCAGCATCGGCTCGACCGGCGGTGCGATCGCGTAGCCTGGCTCGGCCACCTAGCGCGTGGAGAGGATCAGTCGGGCGATGAGGCCCCGCGGTGCGCGCGGCGCGAGCTCGAGGCTGCCGCCGTGCGCCTGCGCGGTGCGCTCGACGATGGCGAGGCCCAGGCCCGCGCCGCCGGCGCCCGAGCGCGAGTCGTCGAGGCGCGTGAAGGGGCGCTTCAGCCGCTCGACTTCGTGGGCCGGGATGCCGGGGCCCAGGTCGCGCACCTCGATGGCGACCGACGGGTTGCGCGCCAGCACCTCGATCTCCACCGGCTCGCCGGCGTAGCGCAGCGCGTTGTCGACGAGGTTCGCCACCGCGCGGCGCACCGCCATGCGCGCGAAGCGGAACGACCGCACCGGATGGGAAAGCAGGCGCACGTTCTTGCCGATGCGCGCGTAATGCTCGGCGAGATCGGCGAGCACCTCGCCGAGGTCGTGCTCCTCCTTCTGCTCGTCGGTGCCGCGCGCGAAGTCGAGGAACTGGCCGATGATGGCGTCGATCTCGTCGATGTCGGAGATCATGGCGTTGGTCTCCGCGGAGTCCGCACCGCTCATCTCGAGCGCCAGGCGCAGGCGCGAGAGCGGCGTGCGCAGGTCGTGCGAGATGCCGGCCAGCACCATGGCGCGCTCGCGCTCCATGCCTTGCAGGTCGCTTGCCATGCGGTTGAACGCGGCCGCCACGGTGCGCAGCTCCCGCGCCCCGGTCTCGGGCAGCGGCTCGTGGCGCTGGCCGCGTCCCAGGCGCAGCGCCGCGTTGCGCATCGCCGCCAGCGGGCGCGCGATGTTGGAGGCGATGAACCAGGCGCCGACCAGCGCGAGCACCAGGACGGCGGCGAGCCAGCCGATCCACTGCAGGCCGAGCACCGGCTCGAAGCGCTCGCGCGGCAGCATCACCCAGAACTCGTCCTCGTCGATGTAGAAGCTCACCCAAAAGCCGGCCTCGCCGTCGTGCGCGTCGGCGAAGCGCGTGTCCGCGCCGAGCGTGCGGCGCACCTTCTCGACCACGCGCTGCAGCAGCGGATCGTCGGGCAACGGCTCGGTGTGCTCGCTCGCCGTAACCGGGAACACGCGCAGGCCCTCGGTCTCGTTCAGCTCGATGAGGAGCTGCCGCCGCAGCACCGGGTCGGCGTTGACCAGCGCCGCGCGCGTCAGGTTGACCGTGCTGACGGTCTGCTGCGCCAGCTCCCGCGAACGGGGCTCGCGCTCGTACACGCGGTAGATCTGGAACGACGCGAGCACTGCGGTGACGATGAGCAGCGCAATGAAGAGGAAAGCACGCGCGAAAAGCGTCACTTGGGCTGCGAATCGTCGGGCACGAACACGTAGCCGAAGCCCCAGACGGTCTGGATGTGCTTCGGATGCGACGGATCGTCCTCGACGATCTTGCGCAGCCGCGAGATCTGCACGTCGATCGAGCGGTCGAACACCTCGTACTCGCGGCCGCGGGCGAGCTCCATCAGCTTGTCGCGCGACAGCGGCTGCCGCGGGTGCTGGACCAGTACCTTGAGCACCGAATATTCCCCGGTCGTGAGCGACACCGCCTTGCCGTCTTTGGTGAGCGCGCGCGTCGCGAGGTTGAACTCGAACGGTCCGAAGCGATGCAGCTCGCCGCCCGCGGCAGGCGCGCCCGGCGGCCCCGCGGGCGCCTTGCGCCGCAGCACCGCATTGATGCGCGCGAGGAGCTCGCGCGGGTTGAAGGGCTTCGGCAGGTAGTCGTCGGCGCCCATCTCGAGGCCGACGATGCGGTCGACGTCGTCGCCCTTGGCCGTCAGCATGATGATCGCGGGCGAGGTCTGCTGGCCGCGCAGCCGCCGGCAGATGGCGAGGCCGTCCTCGCCGGGCAGCATCAGGTCGAGCACCACGAGGTCGTAGCGCTCGCGGCCGAGCTGCTTGTCCATACCCTTCGCGTCGGGCACCGCCTTCACGTCGTAGCCTTCGCCGCTGAGATATTTGACCAGCAGATCGCGCAGGCGCTGATCATCGTCGACTACGAGGATGCGGGTCTTGAGCTCAGCCATATAGAGTGAAACGCGCGAGGCAATACATTGTTACAAAAATTGGATGACCCGACACCACTGCACCGCCGCATCCCGGTAACATCGTCCCACTCATGAAAGCCTGGGTCCTCCTTGCCGCGCTCACGCTGGCCATCGGCCCGGCGCTCGCGCAGCAAAATCGCGAGCAGAAGGGGCCGGCGGGCAAGCAGCAGGGCATGAGCAAGGACGAGCGCCAGCGCATGCGCGAGGACATGCGCGAGGTGAATCGAGACA
>DASQAW010000179.1:0-3190 GCA_035635495.1 Burkholderiales bacterium | reverse complement strand
CGGCTGCACGCAGATGATGGTCACCACCATGCTCATCTTCGGCGGCCAGGCGCTGCACTACTTCGCGCTCGCGCTCACCATCGGCATCCTCTTCGGCATCTACTCCTCGGTGCTGGTGGCGAGCCCGCTCGTCATGTGGCTTGGCGCCAAGCGCGAGCAGTTCGTCAAGCCCGGGCGCAAGGCTGGGCGGCGCGACGAGCACGAAGGCGCGGTGGTCTGAGCGCGCTGCAAGTCGTAAGCGCCGGCGCGGGCGTCCCGGTCGTCCTGTTGCACGGCTGGCCCCAGACCTCGCACGCATGGCCTCGGCGACAGCTCGCGGCCGCCGAGCTACGACAAGAAGAGCATCGGCGCGCACCTGCGGGAAATGTGCGAGCAGCTCGACCTTCGCAGCTTTCATCTCGTCGGGCACGACTGGGGTGGACCGAGCGCCTTTGCGCTCGCCTGCGCAGCGCCGCAGGCGGTGCGGACGCTGACGGTCCTCGATGTGACCATTCCGGGCATCGGGCCGGACATCTCGCAGGGCGGCCGGCGCTGGCACCACGCCTTCCACATGACGCCGGAGCTACCGGAGGCCCTCGTCGCCGGGCGTGAACGCGAATACCTCGGCTGGTTCTACCGCGAGTTCTGCTGGCAGCGCGGCGCCATTGCACAAGCCGACATCGACGAGTATCTGCGCTGCTACACGCAACCGGGCGCGATGCGCGCCGGATTCGAGTATTACCGTGCGCTGCCGCAGGACAAGGCCGACAACCGAGCGCTGCTCGATTCCGGCTTTCGCCTGCCGATGCCGGTGCTCGCGCTCGGCGGCGCGAGGGCCGAGGCGCGCGGCCGCGGCGAGGAGCCGCTCGAGTCGCTGCGCGCCATCGCCTCGAGCGTCAGCGGCGGCGCCATCCCCGAGTGCGGCCACTTCATTCCCGAAGAGCAGCCGCGGCTGCTTGCCGAGCGCCTGCTCGGCTTCTTCGGAAACTAGCGCGCGATCTCGGCTTCCTCTTCCTGCTGCAGGGCGAAGATCGACGTATAGCCCCTCGACCAGTCCGGCGGCATGAGGCACGGCCGTGGATCATGGTGCGCGAACTGCGCGCGCTTGCCGCGCAGGATGTACTGGTCGTGCTTCGGCTTGATCGGGTTGACGGTATACGGAAACGCGTCGGCCGAGCTCATCGCATTCAAGAGCAGCGGCCGCCCGAGGTCGGAGTCGTTCCGCGCCGAGTAGTGCAGCGTGCGGCAGTTGTGGATCGTGAGCGACCCCGCCGGTCCCGGCAGGTACTTCATCTTCGAGAGGTCGAGCTTCGCCACATCGGCGTCCGACAGGCATCCGGTCCAGGCGCCCTGCGCGTTGTACTGCGAAAGCATCGGCTCGATGTTGTGGCTTCCCGGCAGGCAGGCGAGCGGGCCCTGCTCCATGGCGCAGTCGTACAGGTACGTGCCGACGGTGAGCGGCGAGTAGTTGGTATGCGGGTAGAAGCTGATGTCGTAATGCCACTTCACTTCCTCGCCGCCGTTCGCCCACTTGAAGTTGAGCTTCGAGTGATGGAACTTCACGTCGGGGCCGACGAGATCCGCAACGATATCCGCCATCACTGAGCCGAGGCAGTACTCCCAGAACACCGGGTGCTGCTCGACGGGATTCGACACGCGGCGCAGGCGTGGCGCGGCGGGCCGATGCGCCGGCTCGAGGTCGAACACCGCGTCCGATTTCGTCACCTTACGGCTGCGCTCGACCAGCTCGTCGGTGGCCGCGCGCAGCTTGCGGATCCAGTCCTCGCTGATCGCGCGCTCGACCAGCAGGAAGCCGTCCCTGAAGTACGACTCGCGCTGCGCTTGCGCCAGGATTTTCGGCTTGAGGGCGAGGACCTGTTCCGGTGTCATGGCGAGGCTCCTTGACGGCGAGGCTCCATCATAGACTCGCTGGCCAGGCGAGCGGCACGCCGTCCTCCACCAGCCGGCCTTGGAACCGATGCAGCACCGCAGCATCGTCGCGGACCGCGCCGGGCGGCATGCGGTTCTCGAGCGCGAACGCCGCCAGCGCGCCAGCCGCCTCGCCGACGTTCCACTCGACCGGATGCAGGCGGTAGCAGCCGTTGGTGATGTGCGTGGTGCCGATGTTCTTGGCTCCGGCGATGAGGTTCGCGGTGCGCCTCGGCAGCAAGGCGCCGAGGGGGATCTGGAACGGTTTCGTGCGGCAGCTCGCGCCGACGTCATCAGGCCCCGAGCGATGGATGTCGATCGGATACCAGCCCACCCCGACCGAATCCGCGAAAGGCGCCGCGCGCGTTCCTTTCTGGTGGCGCTCCGAGATCTCCTGCTCGACGATCGTCTTGCGCGCCTTGATCCGCCGCGCTTCGCGGATGTACGGGTGCTTCGACAGCCCGTCTACGGTGCCCATCACGTCGGGCCGCAGCCGAAGCACCGGCGCGCCCTGCTCGGTTTGCAGCCAGTAGAGGAAGCCGAGGCTCACGCGCTTCGCGTCCTGCAATGCCTTGGCCGCATCGAGCGGCGAGCCGTCCAGGAGGCTGCGGTCGCGGTAGTCGTTTCCCGGCCAGTTGAACAGCGTGAGGTTCTGTTTCTTCACCAACCGGCGGTAAGTCCACAGTCCGCCCTTGGTGCCCGGCAGCTGCTCGTACAGGCTGTACTGCAGCCAGCCGCTGGTCTCGCCGTAAATTTCGCCGGCGTGCACCTCGATGCGCAGGCTGTAGGGCTGCGCGGCCTTGTAATGCTCGTACTTCTCGGGCCGCGCGATGATATGCCGCTCGCCCGCAGGTCGGCGCTCGCAGGCGAAGGTGTAGGTGAAGCTCTGCATGCAGTGCGGCTTCGGCTCGATCGGCTGGGCTTGCGGCTCGCCAGTCTGCGCGATGGTTTCCGCGCCGACCAGGTGCTCGGCGCCGCAGAGCGGGAGAACATCGCCGAGCTCGGTCGCGTCGATCACCATCCCTGGCTTGAAACGAATCATCCCGCCATCGTCGAGGCCCATTGCCACGAGCTCGGTGATGCGATCACCGTCAGTGGTGACCGCCACGGTTTTCATGCGGCGATGGATCGACAGCCGCCCCAACTCCACGTGCGGCGCCAGCATTTGCTCGATCACGCCGAGCGCGACGCGCGGCTCGAATGCAAGCCGCGTCACCCAGCAGTTGCCGGGATTCAGCTCGCCATAGTGCGCGCGGATCGCGTTCCGGAGCTCGTAATAGCT
>DASQAW010000178.1:0-5411 GCA_035635495.1 Burkholderiales bacterium | reverse complement strand
CCGTCCATCTCCGGCTCGGCGTCGCCGCGCACCGCGCGCATGAATTCCTCCAGCTCCTCGACGATCGTGTCGTTCGGCGGGCAGGGCACAGCGTCCGCCTTCGTGCCGCCGCGCCTGAGGACGCGCAGGCCGCCGTGCATGTCGTAATAGGCGCTCGCTTCCTTGCCATAGATGTTCATCAGGTAATACTCCGACGCCGACGCATAGCTCGCATTCAATGTCGACAGAGCGCCGTTCTCGTGCTCGAGGATCAGGCTCGCGACGTCGGGGTTGTCGCCCGGCAGGACCAGGCGCACGAACTGGCCGGTCACTGCCTTCACCGGCCCGAGCAGGTACTCCAGCACGTCGCTGTAGTGGATCCCGATCTGCAGCATCACGCCGCCCGGCATGCCCTCGGCCGTGTAGCGCCACGAGTTGAGATCGATCTTTCCCAGCCGGTCGCGGCTGATGTTCGACTCGGCGTTGACCAGCTTGCCGAACTCGGCGAGGTGCCGCTTGACCCAGCGGAAGTGCGACTCGCGCCGGCGCTGGTAGCCGAGTGCCAGCACCACCTTCGCACGCCGGCATGCCGCGGTGAGCGCGCGCGCGTCCGCGACGGTGTTGGCGATCGGCTTGTCGAGGAACACGTGCTTCCCGGCCTTCGCCGCGGCGAGCGTGGATTCCCGGTGCACGGCGTTCGGCGTGGTGTTGATGATCGCCTCGATGCTGCGGTCGTCGAGGATCTCCTCGTACGTCCGCACCGCTCGGCAGCCATATTTGCTCGCAAACTTCTGGCGCTTCTCTTCCGAGCGGCTATAGCACGCCGCGATGGTCAGCTTGCCGGAGCGCTTGATCGCATCGGCGAGCACATCCGACCACCAGCCCATGCCGAGGCACGCCACTTTCACTTGATCGATTCCGCCGCTTCGCGCGCGACGCGCTCGTCGAAAGCCCAGTCGCCGCCGGCGACGCCGACCGCGCCGATGCACTCGCCGCCCGCCATGATCGGGCAGCCGCCTTCCATCGGCGTCCAGCGCTCGGGACCGGCCGCCAGCGCGAGGCCGAGCGCGTGGACTGTGTCGAGGTCCTGGCCTTGCGCGCCCTTCGAGCCCGTTGCGCGCTTGTTGGAGGCGGCGCACACGGCTTTGGTGGTCGCGGAGTGCACGGTGTGGAAGCGGCCGCCTTCCATGCGCTCGAGCAGCAGGAGATGCCCGCCCGCGTCGACGATCGCCACCGAGACCGCGACGCCGGCTTCCTGCGCGCGGGCGATCGCCGTGGCCATGACTTTCTTCGCGCCGGCGGCAGTGAGCCGCTTGGCGTCCGCGATGTTCATACGTCCTCCTCCTCGCGGTATATATTAGTGCATGCCTTTGAAGCACATTGAGCACTTCCTCGTGGCGGCGGACGACATCGATGCCACGCGCGACTGGTACGCGCGCGTGCTCGGCATGACCTCAGGAGCGCATCCCGACTTCGGCTTCCCGGTGCACTGGATGTACGTCAACGGCGTCGACATCGTGCATATCGGGCCGAGCACGAAGCAAGCAGGCGACATCCAGAAGAAGTATCTCGGCCGCACGTCGCAGAAGTCGGCGGAGGGAACCGGCGCGCTCGACCACATCGCGTTCCGCGCCACCGGCCTGCGCGCCATGCTCGAGCACCTGCGGCGCGAAAGGGTGCCGTTCACCCAGCGCCGCGCGAATGGCCAGGCGCTCTTCCAGCTGTTCCTGTTCGACCCGAACGGCATCAAGATCGAGCTCAATTACGAAGCCGCCGAAGCCGAAGGCATCGCGCCCGAGCTGATGGCTTCCGATCTCATCGCGCAACGTTGATCTGGCGCGCCCTTTTACTGCTGCTGCTTTCCGGCCCGGCGCTTGCGCAGCCGTATCCCGCACGGCCGGTGAAGCTGATCGTGCCGTTCCCCCCGGGCGGCAACACCGACATCGTCGGCCGGATGATCGCGCAGAAGCTCTCGGACAGCTTGGGCCAGCAGGTGTACGTCGAGAACCGTGGCGGGGCCGGCGGCACGATCGGCGCCGAGGCGGCGGCGAAGTCGCCGAACGACGGATACACGCTGTTCTTCTCCACCACTGGCACATTGGCGAGCGCGCCGTCGCTGCAGCCCAATCTGCGCTACGACCCGATCAAGGACTTCACGCCGATCGGCACGCTGGCGAACGCGCCGGTGGCGGTCATCGTCGCCGCCTCGCTGCCGCCGAAGAACCTGCGCGAGCTGATCCAGCTCGCCAAGGCCCAGCCCGGCGCGCTCAAGTTCGGCTCAGCGGGCACCGGGCACTTCGTCCACATTGCGGGTGAGATGTTCAAGGCGAGCGCGGGGGTCGATATGCTGCATGTGCCGTACAAGGGCGTGGCGCAGGCGCTGACCGATCTCCTCGGCGGGCGCATCGACCTGATGTTCGACGCCTTTGCGCAATACGAGCCGCATCTGCGGAGCGGCAAGCTGCGCGCGCTGGCCGTGGCCAACTCGACGCGCCTCGCGCGCCTGCCGGATGTGCCGACCACCGCGGAAGCCGGCTTGCCCGACTATCTGCTCGCGTCGTGGTTCGGGCTCGCCGCGCCGGCCGGTGTGCCGCGCGAGGTGGTCGACCGCGTCAACGGCGAGACGCGAAAAGCGCTGGCCGCCTCAAATGTGCGCGAGGGCCTGGCGAAGCTCGGCCTCGAGCCCGGCGGCAGCTCGCCGCAGGAGTACACCGCGATGATCGCGGATGAGCTCGGCAAGTGGCGCCGCGCCGTCCACGCCGCCGGCATCAAGCTCGAATGAGCGATTCCCGCGAGACGACGGTGCTTTTCGCAGACGTGACCGATAGCGCGCGCCTCTACGAGGCGGCGGGTGAGAAGAAAGCGCTAGATGCCATCAGCAAGTGTCTCGAGGCGGCGCGCGGCGCAACGGAGGCGAGCGGCGGGCGTGTCATAAAGACCATCGGCGATGGACTGATGGCCCTCTTTCCAAATCCGGACCGGGCGACGCAGGCGGCAACGCGGATGCATCTGGCTGTGAGCGCGCTGCCGCCCGTCGAAGGACAGAGGCTGTCCTTGCGGATCGGTTTTCACGCTGGACCCGTCGTTCAGCGCGACGGAGACGTATTCGGCGACACGGTGAACATGGCGTCGCGCCTTGCCGCGCAAGCGACCAAGGGCCAGGTATTGACGTCCGCGGATACCGTCTTGAAGCTCAGCCCGCTGCTGCGTAGCTCTACGCGCCAGCTGTACGACATCGCCGTGAAAGGCAAGGCGGACGAGGTTTCCCTGTGCGAAGTGTTATGGTCGAAGGACCCGGACGTTACCGACTTGCCGCTCGCGCAAGCGGACAGGCCGACGGGCAACACACAGCTTCGCCTGCGCCTGGGCAATCGCGAGATGGTGCGCAAGCGTCGGGTGGAATCGATCACCATAGGGCGGGACACGGAATCGACGCTGGTTCTCACCGAAGATGAGACCGCCTCTCGTCATCACTGCGTTATCGAACGCCGGCAGAACCACTTCGTGATACGAGACCAGAGCTCAAATGGCACGTTCATATTGGTCGACGGCGATAAAGACGAGATCGTGCTTCGCCGGGAAGAGTTCGTGCTGCGTGGGCATGGCTGGATCACGTTCGGTCGATCGAAGGACGATGCGGCGGAAGTGGCGGAGTATTTTTGCGAGGAAGACCCTGACTTCGGCGAGTGACGCTAGAGCCCCCGAGCACGTTGACTCCAATGCCGATATGCCGGCGCCTTTTTAGGCTGGCCATGCCTCGTACACCATTTCACTGTCTGCTCATGGCAGGAGCATCGTCCGAGGGGGAGCCTGTTGCGTGCAGCGAGTAGTAAACCGGCCAGGTACGCGTTCATCGTGCACCTCCGCTATTGACGATCCTGAGCGTAGGCCGCATGGGTCGAAATCTCGAGGGCGAAGTGCGTGGCTTAATTGTGTGAAATTCACAAGAGAAGAGCGCTTCGCTCCCGAAGAGGCTCCCTTCAGGATCAGCTGCTCGAACAGGCGCGTCGATTTCTCCTGCTCGTCGAGCAGCGCCGCCGGGTCGAGCGATTTCAGCTTTACGCCCTTCACCGGCGATTCGACTTTCGTGCTGGTCGGCACGTAGCCGATCCGCGCCAGGATGCGCTGCGCTTCCTCGCCGAGCAGGTAGTCGTAAAAGAGGAGCGCGGCGTTGGGATGCGGCGCTTTCTTCGGGATGCCGATCCCGTTGGTGATGCTGACCGCGGGCCCGATGACGAACCAGTCGATCGGCGAGCCCTTCTTCTTCGCCTGCTCGACGCTGTACTGGTAGACGGTCAGCGCGAGCGGAATTTCGCCTGAGGCGACCAGGTTCGTGAGCAGCGGATGACCGCTGCGCACCGAGATGCCGTTAGTCGCAACGAGGTCGCGCCAGAATCTGACGCCGGCGTCCTGCCCCATGTCGGCGATCACGGAGGAGAGCCACTCGTGGTCATCGCCCTCGATCGCGAGCTTGCCTTTCCACTTAGCATCGAGCAGATCGGTCCAGCGGTTGGGCAGGTCCTGCTTGCGCAAGAGGTTGGTGTTGTACGCGTGGACGAAGACGTGTTGCACCTGCGATACCCATTCGCGGTGCGCCGGGATGGCGAAGGCAGGATGGTCCTTCTGATTGGGCGATTGCACGGCCTGCAAGAGACCCTCGCGCCGCAGCGCCTCGAGCTGCGGCGTGATGATGGTGATCACATCGGCGGTCGCGCCGCCCGCGCGGCCTTCGGCGAGCGCCTTGCGCAGCACGATCTCCGAGCGCGCGCGCCAGTGATTCACCTTGATGCCATATTGCTTCTCGAACGGCTCGATCAGCTGGCTCGCGTATTCGCTCGGGAAGGTGGTGTAGAGAAGCAGCGCGCCCTCTTTCTTCGCGCCTTCGACCACCCGCTGCCAGTCGGACTGCGCGTGCGCGGGGAGCGCAAGCACGAGTACCAGCAATAAAGGGTCAGAGCAATTTTCCTGTAACACCTAGGGCGACATGCGTACGTGTTACAGGAAAATTGCTCTGACCCCTTTATTGCCTTCACTGGCCGCTCCGCTTGATGATCACTTCCTCGAAGGACTTGTCCCACTTCTCGCGATGGTCGAGCGCGATCGCCGGGTCGACGAGGGTGAAGCGACGGTTGGCGAGCGGCGAGGGCAGCTTGCTGAGCGTCGGCACGTAGTCCATCTGCAGGAGCAGCTGCTGCGCCTCGGGCGAGAGCATGAACTCGTAGAAGAGGAGCGCCGCGTTCGGATGCGGCGCGCGCCGCGCGATGCCGACGCCGCTCATGCGCGCGACCGCCGGCTCGAGCACGAACCAGTCGACCGAGGCGCCTTTGCGCTTCGAGCCTTCGGCAATGTACTGGTACATGGTCAGCGCCAGCGGCACGTCGCCGGCGATCACCAGGTTGTTGAGCAGCGTGTGCCCGCCGCGCACCGAGATG
>DASQAW010000177.1:0-2121 GCA_035635495.1 Burkholderiales bacterium | reverse complement strand
GCGCTCGAGGCGCTGCCGGGGGTCGGGCGCAAGACGGCGAACGTGGTGCTGAACACCGCGTTCGGCCAGCCGACGGTGGCGGTCGACACGCACATCTTCCGCGTCGCCAACCGCACCGGCCTCGCGACAGGCAATGACCCGCGCGCGGTGGAAGACCGGCTGGTGAAATTCACCCCGCCGGAATTCCTGCAGAACGCGCACCATTGGCTGATCCTGCACGGGCGCTACATCTGCACCGCGCGCAAGCCCGGCTGCCCGGAATGCGTGATCCGCGATCTTTGCGAATACCGGCAGAAGACCAAGGCCTGATGTTCGATCCGTCGCGCGAGCAGGTCCGGGAGACGTTCTTCGGCGCCTGGCGCAAATACCGCGCCGGCGAGCCGCTCGTCGGCATCGAGACCATCGCGCTCGACGTGATCCTCGCCCACCCGGAGTACCACGCCATGCTGGGCGACCCGGACCGCTATGGCGAAAAGGAGTACCGGGAGGCGAATCCCTTCCTCCACATGAGCCTGCATGTCGCTCTGGAGGAACAGCTCTCGATCGACCAGCCGCCGGGCATCGTGGACCGCTTCCGGGCCCTGGTGCAGCGTCACGGCGAGCGCCACGAGGCGCTGCACGAGGCGATCGAGTGCCTGGCCGAGACCGTGTGGCGCGCCCAGCGCGACAGACTGCCGCCGGACGCCGCCGCCTACCTGGACTGCCTCGACCGCAGAGCGAGAAAGTAAACCTCGCGCTGACACCGAACGGACTAGCCGCGGGCCGCCGGTGTTACATATTGCGGGCGGCATGATGGCGTCACCGAATCGGGAGATGGCGCCATGAGATTCCTGTCCGTGCTTTCCGCAATCGCCCTGGCGCTCACCGCCCAGCTCGCCTGGTCGGCCGACCTGAGCGATACCGTCCTGCTGGTCGCCAAGCGCAACCTCAGGGACCGGATGTACGGCTCCACCATCCTGATCGCGCGGCCGCTCGGCGAAGAGCGCCACGTCGGCTTCATCGTCAACCGGCCGACGACGATGACGCTCGGCAAGCTCTTCCCCAAGCACGCGCCCTCGCAGAAGGTGGTCGATCCCGTATACCTCGGCGGACCGACCGGGCCGGAAGTGATCTTCGCCCTGTTCAAGGGCAAGGAAAGCCCCGGCGCCCGCTCGCTGCTGCTCGCGCCCGGGCTCTACGTCTCCTTCGACAGCGCGATCGTGGACCGCATCATCGAGACGCAGCCGCAGCAGGCGCGCTTTTTCGCCGGCATGGTGCTGTGGCAGCCGACGGAGCTCGCCGAGGAAGTGAAGCGCGGGCTCTGGTACGTGCTCGAGCCGCAGCCCGAGATTCTCCTGCGCAAGTCGACCGACGGGCTCTGGGAGGAGCTGGTCGGCCGCTCGGAGCGGAAAGACAATACGATCTAGCGCTGGTCGTGCAGCGCGGTGGTCGTCTGGCTCGAGAACCAGGCGGCGAGGTCTTCGATGTCCTGCTTTGAAAGCTGGCCGGCAAAGCCCTTCATGATCGCGTTGTTGCGGCGGCCGTTCTTGTAGTCGCCCAACGCGCGCACCAGGTAGTCGTAGTACTGCCCGGCGAGGACCGGCTGGTCCGGCGCGGACGGCTTGTTGCCGTCGGGCCCATGGCACGCGGCGCAGACCTGCGCCGCCTTCTGTTTCCCCTTGTCCGCGTTGCCGCCCGCGTGGACGCTGGACGCGAGCAGCGCGCCGATGATGATGGAAAACACGCGGCTCATTTCGCGGGCGCTCCGTAATATTCGGCGAGCGCTTTCATCTGCTCCTCGTTCAGGCTCGCCGCGATGCCGCGCATCGACGGATGCGAGCGCTCGCCGGATTTGTACGCCTTCAGCGCAGCGACGATGTAGCCGGGCTGCTGGCCGGCGATCTTCGGCACGTGGTAGACCTCGGGGAACGCGGTCTTGTAGCCCGGGATGCCGTGGCAGCCGATGCACTGTGCGTGGAAGTTTTCCACCGGCAGCGCCTCGTTGGTGATCGCCGGGCGGCTCTCCTGCACGGCGGCCGTCTTGTCCGCGGCCGGCTTCGGTTTGCCTTGCGCGAGCGCGGCGGAGCTGCCCAAAGCAAACGCCGCGGCGAGCAAAGCGGTGAAAACGGGATGGGCCATTGC
>DASQAW010000176.1:0-10132 GCA_035635495.1 Burkholderiales bacterium | reverse complement strand
ACTCTTTCTTGGGTAGCGTGAAGTGGAACTGGCTGCCCTCGCCGGGCGCCGAGGTGACCCAGATGCGCCCGCCGTGGCGCTCGGCCACCTTCTTGCAGATCGCGAGGCCGATGCCGGTGCCGGGATATTCGCCCATCGTGTGCAGCCGCTGGAACAGCATGAAGATGCGCTCGAAGTACTGCGGCTCGATGCCGATGCCGTTGTCGGCGACGCTGAGCTGCCACGCGCCGTCCCTCTCGGCCGCCGAGACGTGGATGCGCGGCACGCTCTGTCCGCGGAACTTGAGCGCGTTGCCCATCAGGTTCTGGAACAGCTGCGCCAGCTGCACCTCGTCGGCATCGACGGTGGGCAGCGGATCCCAGGTCACGGCGGCGCCCGATTCCTCGATCGCCGCGCGCAGGTTGGTGATGGCCTTCTTCAGCGGCGCTTCCACCGCCACCGGCTTGAACTCCTTGCCCTTGGTGCCGACGCGCGAATAAGCGAGGAGGTCCTCGATCAGCTGCTTCATGCGCGCCGCGCCATCGACGATGTAGTGCATGAATTCCTGCGCGTCGCCCTGCAGCTTGTCGTTGTAGCGCCGCTTGAGGAGCTGGGTGTACGAGGACACCATGCGCAGCGGCTCCTGCAGGTCGTGCGAGGCGACGTAGGCGAACTGCTCGAGCTCGGCGTTCGAGCGCTGCAGCTCCTCGGCCTTCTTCGCGAGGTCGTCGTGCGCGCGCTTCAACTCCGCCTCGGCCTGCCGGCGCTGGGTGATGTCGGAGCCGACGCCGCGGTAGCCGGTGAAGCGCCCGTCGCTGTCGAAGATCGGCTCGCCGCTCACCGAGATCCAGCGCGTGCCGCCGGCCGGGTTCTGCCGCTCCATCTCGAAGTCGCGGAACGGCTCGTGGCGCTCGAGCTGCGCGCGGTGCGCGGCCCAGTCGGCTTGCGTCAGGTTGAGCGCGGGCTGGTCCCAGCGCTTGCGGCCGATGTAGGCCGCGGCATCCAGGCCGGTGCGCTCGCCCATGCGGCGCGACATGAATTTCAGCCCGAACTCGGCGTCCTGCTCCCAGTACCAGTCGGAGGACAGCTGCGTCAGGCTGCGGAAGCGCTCCTCGCTCTCGCGCACCGCTTCCTCGGCACGCTTTCTCTCCGTGATGTCGTCGAAGATCGCGATCTCGTACATCGGCTTGCCGCCGGCGTCGCGCTCGACCACCATGCTGAAGGCCACCCACACCGTCGAGCCGTCCTTGCGCAGGTAGCGCTTCTCCACGCGCACGTGGTCGATCTCGCCGGCGTAGAGCTTCGCGCGCTGCTGGTTGATGACCTCGAGATCGTCCGGGTGCGAGATCTGGCGGCCGGTCATGGCGATCAGCTCGTGCTCGGGATAGCCGAGGATCTCGCACAGGCGCCGGTTCACGCGGATGAACTTGCGGTCGAGCGCGATGTGCGCCACGCCCGACCCGGCGAGCTCGAAGGTGCGCCGGTAGCGCTCCTCGCTCTCGCGCAACGCCGCGTCGGTCTGCATGCGCTGCGTGATGTCATCGAGCACCGAGATCGCGTAGAGCGGCTTGCCCGCCGCGTCGCGCTCCATGGCGATGGCGATGTGCGCCCACACGGTGGCGCCGTCCTTGCGCAGGTAGCGCTTCTCGAGCTGCACCGACTCGACCTCGCCGGAGAGGAGCCGCTCGCGCCGCGTGTCGACGGCGTCGCGGTCTTCGGGATGCGAGAGGTCCTTGACCGACATGCCCACCAGCTCGACTTCGCTGTAGCCCAGGAACTCGCAGAGGCGCCGGTTGACCCGCAGGAAGCGTCCGTCGAGGCTGACGTGCGCGAGGCCCGAGCCGGCGAGCTCGAAGGTGCGGCGGTAGCGCTCCTCGCTCTCGCGCAGCGCGGTCTCGGCGTTGCGCTGCGCGGTGATGTCGGTGAAGCTCGACACCACGCCGTACCAGTCGGCCGAGTCGTGGTGGCGGAGGAACCCGGTGTTGACGGAAAGCCAGGTGTGGGCCCCGCCCGGCCGCTTGATGCCAACCACGTGTCCGGTGAGCGGCGTGCCGGTGCGCACCATGATGCGCGTCGGCCGGTCGTCGGGCTGCACCGGGCGGCCGTCGGCGTGCACGCAGGGCAGGAGCGAGGTGAAGCCGCGCGCGCCGATGATCTCCGCCAGCGGCACGCCGATGATGCGCTCGGCCGCCTGGTTGCCGGCGACGATGTTGAGGCTGCGGTCGTAGACCAGGATGCCTTCGTTCGCCGAGTTGACGATCGCGCGCCAGCGCTCCTCGTTCTCGCGCAAGGCGCGCTCGGCCTGCGTGCGCGCGGTGATGTCGATGATGGCGCCGATCAGGCCGGCGACCTCGCCACGCGCGTCGGCGTAGGTGGCCTTGTAGTAGAGGGTGTCGCGCAGCTCGCCGCCGCGCGTGCGCACCGTGATCTCGTAGCTCTGGCGGCCGGGACGCGCATAGAGCTCGCGGTCCATGGCGGCGTGGCGCTCCGCGATCGCCGGGTCCTGCGGGTAGAGATCGGCGACCCGCTTGCCGATGAACGCCTCGCCCTTGATGCCGAAGAACTCCTCCCAGGCCCGATTGACGCCGAGATAGCGGCCGTCGCGGCTCTTGAAAAACACCGGCACGGCGAGGGAGTCGACCAGCTTGAATGCCGCGTCGAGCGGTGATCCCGCCTGTTCCTCCCCCCGTGCCCGTTCTATTTGTTTTGCCTTGGGCATGGCAGGTGAGGCCATTTTAATGCGTGTACAGACCCTTCGCGGCCGCCTTCGCTGCGACGAGCGGCACGAGGACGTCGAGCGTCGGCGTGTGTACTTTTTCCATGCGTCCGAGCTCGAGCGGTGCCACGAGCTGCGCTTCGACCTCCATCGGCCGGCCGCGCTCGTAGTCCTGCAGCATCGAGGGCTTGTGCGCCGCGCCGGAGGAGCTCTTGCCGCTCGGGCGCCTGGGCGCCCGCTCGAACTGCACGCCCAGGCCCCGCGCGATGGCAGCAGCCTCCTGTCTCGCCTGCTCGGCCACCGCCGCGAGCGGCGCATGGTCCTGCACCTCGCGCACCGTCATCCCGGTGATCGTGCACAGGGTCGAGGTCCACAGGTTCTGGGCGAGCTTGCTCCAGATCGACTGGCGGATGTCGGCGAGCGGTGGCGAGGACAGGTCCGCGCGCCCGAGCGCCTCGCGCAGCTGGCGGAGGAGCGGCGTTTCCGCCCCGTCCGGGCGCCCGATCACGATCATGTTGTTGCCCGGCACGTGGTTCTCGATCACACCGGGCTCGACGATCTCGTTGGCCGAGTAGGCGACGCCGCCGACGATGCGCTCGCGCGCGACCGCGCGGGCGAGCCGGCCGTCCGCGTCGAGCCGCGTGAGCCGCTCGTCGTACCACCACGGGATTCCGTTCTGCACGAAGACCACCGCCGTGTCTGCGCCGAGCAACCACTGCGCCTGCTCCGCGAACGCGGGAAGCAGATTGGCCTTGAGCGTGACGAAGACGGCATCCTGCGGCCCGAGCTCGCGCGCCGTCTCGGCCGCGCGCACGCGGCCGAGGATCGTTTCGCCGCCGTGCAGCAGCTTGATGCCGCGGCTGCGCATTGCCGCCAGATGCGCGCCGCGCGCGACGACCGATACGTCATTCCCCGCGGCGGCGAGTTTCGCCGCGATATGGCCGCCGACGGCGCCCGCGCCGAAGACACACAGTTTCATGCCGATAGAATACCCTGCCATGAAAATCTGCCGTTTCGACGATAACCGTCTCGGCGTAGTCACCGACGACAGCATCCGCGATGTCACCAGCGTGCTGGGCAAGCTGCCCGCAGTCACCTATCCCTTCCCGCGCCACGACGCGCTGATCGCGCAGCTGTCCGAGCTGCGGCCGGAGATCGAGCGCCTCGCCAAGTCGGCCAAGACGATCCCGCTCGAGCGCGTAAAGCTGCTCAGCCCGGTGGCGAATCCCGGGAAGATCATCGCCGCACCGGTGAATTACAAGAAGCACCTGGAGGAAGCGCTCGCCGACAAGGGGATCCATCACGGCAACCTGGTGCAGGAGATCCATAAGGCCGGCATGTTCCTGAAGGCAACGAGCGCGCTCGTCGGTGCCGGCGAGGGCGTGAAGCTGGTGCACACCGATCGCCGCAACGATCACGAGTGCGAGCTGGCGGTGATCATCGGCAAGCGCGCGAAGAACGTGACGACCGCGGATGCGATCGGCCATGTGGCCGGGTACGCCATTGGCCTCGATATGACGATCCGCGGCCCCGAGGAGCGCAGCCTGCGCAAGTCGCCCGATTCGTACGCCGTGCTCGGCCCCTGGCTAGTCACCGCGGACGAAGTGCGGGACCCGGGAAATCTCTCGCTCAAGCTCACGGTCAACGGCGAGACGCGGCAGGACGCGCACACCAGCGACCTGATTCTCTCGGTGGCGCAGCTCATCGAATGGGGCAGCGCCTTCTACACGCTGCACCCCGGCGACGTGATCCTCACCGGCACCCCGCAGGGCGTCGGCCCGGTGCGCCCCGGAGACGTGATGGTGGCGACGATCGAGCGGATCGGCTCGATGCAGGTCGGCATCACGTAATGAAAAGGCCGCCGGGCAGGGCCGCGGCGGCCTTGTAAGACGCTCCTAAAAAAACTACTTCGACGTGGAGCTGGAACTCGCGCCCGACGGCGGGTTCGGGTTGGTCGCGCTGGAGCTCGACGAGCCGGCGCCGGCCGAGCCGCTCGGGCTGCTGCTCGAGCTCGAGGGCGGGGTGCTCGACGAGGACGAGGACGAGCCGCCGCTCGCCTGGTCCTTCTTGTTGATGTCGATCGAGGTCGACGAGGAGCTCGAGCCCGAGGGCGCCGTGCTCGGCGAGCTGGTCGTGCCGCCCGCGGGCGCGGTGGTCGAGGACGAGCTCGAACGGTCGGCGCCGCGGTCGCACGCCGCCATCAGCGACGCGCCAAGCGCAAGGGAAACAGCAACTGCGATAGTTGAAAGTCTCATGTAGCCTCCGTGGTTGGGGTACAGCCGTTAAAGAGCAAGGTTCGGGCCGGGATTGTTAAAACTCAATCCACGCGCGTCAGGGCTCGGTCAGTTCTTCATCGTCGGTTTTGTGTCACTGCTGCTCGGGCCCGCGCCCTCGCCGCGCTGCTGAAAGTCACGGTGCTGGGCGCCGGACTTGGGGTCGACCTGCCCCTGTACCGGATTGGAGCCCTCTCTTTTCTCTGCGGTTGTCGGCGTCGCGGTGTTCGCCGGTGTCGTGGAAGATCCTGCCGCGGCCTGCGGCGTCGCCGACGAGATGTCGGTTTTCGGCGACGGCGGCGTAGTGGGCCGGCGATCGCAGCCCGCGACGAGCGCCAGCGAAACTGCAACGGCCATCGGCCAGAATTTCATTTGCTGCCTCCTGTCGAGTACCTCTCCGGTACTTGCAAATCAGGGGCCCGCTCGGCCGCGTGTACCATGCGCGCCGTGAGCCGCCTCCTCACCACCACCGTCGTCGGCAGCTATCCGCAGCCGAACTGGCTGATCGATCGCGACAAGCTCGGCTCCAAGGTGCCGAGGGTGCGCGCGCCGGAGATCTGGAGAATTGCAGAGGCCTATCTGCAGGAAGCGCAGGACGACGCCACGCTGCTCGCCATCGGCGACATGGAAGCCGCCGGCATCGACATCATCACCGACGGCGAGATGCGGCGCGAGAGCTACTCCAACCGCTTCGCCACGGCGCTCGAAGGCGTCGACATCGTGAATCCGGGCAGCACGATCAACCGCACCGGCGCGCGCTCGGTGGTGCCGCGCATCACGGGACCTATCCGGCGCAAAGGACCGGTCGAAGTGCGCGACGTCGAGTTCCTGCGGCGAAACACCGACCGGCAGATCAAGATCACGCTGCCCGGCCCCTTCACCATGACGCAGCAGGCGCAGGACGACTATTACAAGGACGAAGAAGCGCTCGCCATGGCGTACGCCGCGGCGGTCAACGACGAAGTCAAGGCCTTGCAAAAGGCAGGAGCCGATGTCGTCCAGCTCGACGAGCCGTGGCTGCAGGCGCGCGCCGAGCGCGCCGCGCGCTATGGCGTGAAGGCGATCAACCGCGCGCTCGAGGGCATCGGCGGGACCACGGTGGTGCACCTTTGCTTCGGCTACGCCGCCGCGGTGAAGGACAAGCCTGCCGGCTACTCCTTCCTCGCGCAGCTAGCGCAGACGCGCGCGTCGCAGATCTCGATCGAGGCCGCGCAGCCTCGCCTGGATCTCGCCATCACGCGCGAGCTCGCGCCGAAGCAGGTAATGATCGGCGTCATCGACCTCAGCACCGACGCCGTGGAGACGCCCGCGCAGGTGGCCGAACGCATCCGCGCCGCGCTCAAGCACGTGCCGGCCGAGCGCCTGGTGCTCGCGCCCGACTGCGGCATGAAGTACCTCACGCGCGCAGCCGCCTTCGGCAAGCTGAAGGCGCTCGCCGAGGGCGCGGCTCTCGTGAGGAAGGAACTTGGCTAGGCGGCGGCCGGCGTACGCTGCTGCCGACGCGGCTCATAGCCCGCTTCGCGCGCGGCAGTGACGCACTCGAAGTAGAGCGCGTAGCTTTCCTTGGATTCGACGGCGCGCCCATCGGCGCCGTTGTGCCGCCACTTCCAGCGGAAGCTCTTCTTGTGATTGACGTGGAAAATCTCGCAAGCTTTCATGCAGCCTTTATACAGCGCCCGCGCGCGAACACGCGTGGCGCGCGCCTGAATTTGGCGTAGAGCCTAGAACGACAGGAGGACGAATTTCTGCACACGTCGTCCGAACCCGACTTCGGAGGTGTACAGGTTTCCCTGACGGTCGATGGCGATGTTGTGCACCCACTTGAACTCGCCCGCCATGCGCCCGGTGCGGCCGAAGCTCGAGAGCTGCGCGCCGTCGGCGCGGTTGAGGACGTAGACGCGGCCGTTGGCGCCGTCGGCGACGTACATGAGTTTCTGCGCCGCATCGTGCGACAGCACCATGTCCCAGACCGAGCCGTTGGCGAGGGTCAGCGGCTCGACGCGGATCTCCTGCAGGAACTTGCCCGAGGGCTCGAACACCTGGATGCGGTTGTTGACGCGGTCGCACACGTAGACCTTGCCGTCGTTCGAGAGCCGCACGCAATGCACCGGGTTGCCGAACTGCTTCGCCGGCCCCTGGTTCGGATCGTAGGGCGGCTGCTTGTCGTCGCTCGGCTGCGCGCCATACGCGCCCCAGTGGCGCTTGTACGCGCCGCTTTTCGCGTCGAACACCACCACGCGCCTGTTGCCGTAGCCGTCGGCGACGTAGAGCTCCTGCGTCTTGGGGTCCATCACCATGTGCGCGGGCCGGCCGAGCTGGGTGCGGCTGTTCGAGCCTTCCGACTTGCCGGCGCGGCCGATCTGCATCAGGAACTTCCCCTCCGGCGTGAACTTGAGGATCTGGTTGTCCTCCTCGGCGTTGCCGGCGAGCCAAAGGTTGCCTTCCGGGTCGACGTAGATGCCGTGCTCCGATTTGGGCCATTGCACTTTCGGGTCGGAAGGGGCCCAGCCGCGAACGTAGCTGCCCGCCGCGTCGAACTCCGCCACCGGCGGCACCGACTTGCAGCAGCGATGCGTCACCGGACGCGACTCCTTCGCGTTCCATTCGTCGGCGAGCAGCGTCGCCGGCCGGTGCACGATCCAGACGTGGCCGTTCCGCTCGTCGACGGCGATGCCGGCGACCTGGCCGAGGACGAGCTGCACGCCGTTCTCCTCGGGCAGCGGCCGCGGCCAGGCCGGGTCCACGCGGAAGCTCGGACCCTCGGCATGGGCGCTCAGGCAGGCGGCGGAGCTGGCGAGCGCGAAGACGGCGGCGAGCGTTCTCATTGGGGTTCCTCCTGACCGGATGCTAGCGCCGCCCGGCTGACTGCGTGCTGACTTCGGCGATCGGGGATATAGTGAAACGCGTGGACTCGGGAGTAGTCTACGCGCCGACGGAACGGGGAAGCGCTGAGTTGAGCAGCGGGCGCACGGCGTTGTCCTCGACGGAGCTCTCGGTCCTCGTGCTCCTCGACGGCAAGTCGACCGTCGCCCAGGTCCAGGCGCGCGCGGGCTCGCTGCCGGCGAAGGCGGTGGAAGAGGCGTTGGAGAGGCTGCTGCGCAGCGGCCACATCGCCCCGGCGGTGGACGTCACGAGCGACCACATCGACCCTGGGAATTTCTTCGCCGCCTCGGCCTCGGAAAGCGAGGCGGCCGCCGCGACGCTGCAGGCGAACGGCTACTTCGTCAAGTTCGCGCAGCGCGCCGCCCAGCCGCGCAACCTCGCCGCCGGCGAGAAGATCACCGTGCTGGTGGTAGAGGACGATCCGCAGCTCGCGAAGCTGGTGCGGACGTACTTCCAGATGGAAGGCATGGAGACGCGCCTCGCCGGCAACCGCGAGGAGATCAACGCCGCGCTGCGGCAGCCGCCGAAGCCCGACGCCATCGTGCTCGACGTGATGCTCCCCGACATCGACGGCTTCGATGTGCTGGCGCGCGTGCGGCAGCACGACGCGGTGAAGGACATCCCGGTGATCATGATGACCGCCAAGGCGACCCGCGAAGCGGTGCTGAAGGGCCTCGAGCGCGGCGCCTCCGGCTACATCACCAAGCCCTTCAACATCGAGACCGTGCTGGTGGCCGTGAAGACGGTGCTCGGCCTCAGGAAGTGAACCCGCTCGAGGAGCTCCAGGCCGAATACCGCCGCGAGCTGCCGCAGAAGCTGGAGACGATCGCCGTCCTTTGGAGCGCGCGCCGGGTGGCGGAGCTGCACCGTGCGCTGCACACGCTCGCCGGCTCCGCCGGCACTTTCGGCCTGCCACAGCTCTCGGCGGCCGCGCGCGAGGCCGAGAGCTACCTCGAGGCGTGCGGGCCGGCGCTCGACGCACGGCAGCAGGCCGGCTTCCAGCAGCTCTTCGACGCCGTTGTAGCATCGGCAGCATGAAGATCACCTCGATCGACACCGCCCTCCTCACCGTGCCGACGCCGAAGCCCATGGCGCTGCAGTACCCGATCCATAAGCTGGTGGTCGCCCAGATCGCCACCGACGAAGGCCTGCGGGGGCTGGGCTACAGCCTGGTGTTCAACGGCGGCGGTGCCGAGGCCGTGCATACCTACCTCGAGACGCGGCTCAAGCCCGCGCTCCTCGGCGAGGACCCGCTCTACGTCGAGCGCCTGTGGGAAAAGATGTTCCACGTCGACATGGGCATCAAGAAGCAGGGCATCGCCGCGTACGCGCTTTCCGCGCTGGATATCGGCCTTTGGGACATCGCCGGAAAGGCGGCGAAGCTGCCGCTCTACAAGCTCTGGGGCGCGGTGAACGACCGCATCCCGGCGTACGGCAGCGGCGGCTGGGCGAAATACAGCGTCGAGGAGCTGATCGGCGAGGCGCAGAAGTACGCGGGCTGCGGCTGCAAGTACTACAAGATGAAGATCCATCACCCCGATCCGGCGGTGAACGCGAGCCGCGTCGCGGCGGTGAAGAAGGCGCTCGGCCCGGGCGTGCGCATGATGGTCGACGTCAACCAGGGACGCGACGTGCTCGGCAACCGCCAGCAGGCGCGGCTGCTGGAGGAATTCGACCTGCTCTGGTACGAGGAGCCGGTGCTCGCCGACGACTACGACGGGTACGCCGATGTCGCCCGGGCCATCCGCATTCCCATCGCCGCCGGCGAGAACCACTACACCCGATGGGAGTTCAAACAGCTGCTCGACCGCAAGGCGCTGCACTACGCCATGCCGGACGTGTGCCGCGCGAACGGATTCTCCGAGACTCTGCGCATCGGCCGCCTGGCCGCGGCGCATGGTGTCGCCGTTACGCCGCACCTGATCCACGAGATCTCCATCCACGTAGTCGGCGCGCTCGCCAACGGCTTCCTCGTCGAGTTCATGGACTGGGCGCCGCCCGACCTGTTCGAGGAATTGCCCGAGTGCAAGGACGGCCTGATCCGCATCCCGGACCGACCGGGGCACGGCATGGCCCTGCAGCCGAAGGCGCTGGAGAAGTACCGCGCATGATGACCTTTCGAAAGGTCGTGCTCTTCACTGATAGCGACGGCCGCGCCAAGTTCAGGGACGACGCCATCGGGCTCACCGAAGGCAATCCGCAGGCGCTGCTCTCGAAGGTGTTGCCGTCTTCGGGCTATCAGCTGCGCCACAGCCCTGTCGGCTTCCGCAGCCAGTGGCAC
>DASQAW010000175.1:0-2382 GCA_035635495.1 Burkholderiales bacterium | reverse complement strand
CAGGAGATGCACCTCCAGCGGCGCATCGGCTTCCCGATCGTCAACACCGGCTGCGAGTTCTTCCGCCCGGCGCATCTCGGCGACACGCTGCGCCTCGAGCTCTCGATCGCCAAGCTCGGCCGCTCGTCGATCGAGTTCGCGCTCCGCGGATCCGTCGGCGGCGAGGAAAAATTCCGCGCGCGGCACAAGGTGGCCATGGTTTCGCTGGACAGTTTCCGCGCGCTGCCGATCCCGGCGGACATGCGCGCTAAGATGCAGCCATACCTCGCATGAACATCCAACGCTCGTTCACGCCGTGATGCAGCTCATGTGGAGGCGTCGCGCGGCCGCAGCTCGCGGCGGCGGCCGCATAGGAGGAACGAACATGCGTGCATTGCTAGTGGCTCTCGCTCTGACCATGGCGATGCCTGCGGGCGCGCAGAGCATCCGCGGCCTGGTCACCAATGGCAAGACCGCCGAGGCCGGCGTCTGGGTGATCGCCGAGACGGACGAGCTGCCGACCAGGTTCGCGAAGATCGCGGTCACCGACGAGCGCGGCCGCTTCGTCATTCCCGACCTGCCGAAGGCGACGTACCAGGTGTGGGTGCGTGGCTACGGCCTCGTGGATTCGAAGAAGCTCAAGGCCGTGCCGGGCAGGGCGCCGCTGCGCCTCAAGGCGAGCGTGGCGCCGAACGAGGGCTCTGCGGCGCAGTACTACCCCGCCGCCTACTGGTACGCGATGCTCCACATCCCGGAGAAGAGCGAGTTCCCGATCGGCAAGGCGGCGAGCCAGGAGGAATGGCTCGACATCGTGAAAACGAACGGCTGCATCTCCTGCCACGCGCTCGGCACCGCGGCGACGCGCACGGTGCCGAGGGCGCTCGGCCCCTTCAAATCCTCCGAGGAAGCCTGGGCGCGCCGTATCACTTCGGGGCAGGCGATGACCTCGATGGTGGGCGCGCTCGCGCGCGCCGACACGCAGCGCATGCTCAAGCAGTACGCCGACTGGACCGACCGCGTCGCGGCGGGCGAGGTGCCGGGCGTGCGGCCGCCGCGGCCCGAGGGGCTCGAGCGCAACGTCGTCATCACGCTCTGGGACTGGAGCAATCCGAAGGCGTACCTGCACGACGAAGTCTCCACCGACAAGCGCAATCCGACGATCAACGCCTACGGCAAGCTCTATGGCGCGACCGAGGAGAGCACCGACCTGCTGCCGGTCCTCGATCCGGTGAAGAACGTCGCCACCGAGATGGAGCACCCGGTGCGCGACCCGGAGACGCCGTCGTCGAAGGACTCGCCGATGGCGCCCTCGCCTTACTGGGGCGCCGAGCGCATCTGGAACAGCCACACCACGACGCACAACCCGATGCTCGATGAGCGCGGCCGCGTCTGGTACACCGCTCGCGTGCGCCCGCCGCGCAATCCGGAGTTCTGCCGCAAGGGCTCGAGCCATCCGTCGGCGCAGGTGCTGCCGCTCGAGAGCGCCAACCGCCACCTCTCGATGTTCGACCCGGCGAGCGGCAAGTTCACGCTGATCAGCACCTGCTTCAGCACGCATCACCTGGTCTTCGCGGAGGACGCGAACCAAACGCTGTGGACCAGCGCCGGCGGCGCGAGCAATCCGGCCCTGGGCTGGCTCAACCGCAAGCTGTTCGAGGAGACCGGCGACGAGGCCCGCGCGCAGGGCTGGACGCCTTTCGTGCTCGACACCAACGGCAACGGCCAGCGCGACGAATGGGTCGAACCCGATCAGCCGCTGGATCCTGCCAAGGACAAGCGTGTCATCACCGGGCTGTACAGCGTGGCGGTCAATCCCGTCGACGGCACGGTGTGGGGCACCTCGCGCAGCTTCCCCGGCTACGTCGTGCGCGTGAATCCCGGGCCCGATCCGGCACGCACCGCGCTCACCGAGATCTACGAGCCGCCGCTCCCCGGCTACGGGCCGCGCGGCGGCGACATCGACCGGGATGGGGTTTTCTGGTCTTCATTGTCGAGCGGACACCTCGCCAGCTTCGACCGCCGCAAGTGCAAAGGGCCGCTCAACGGCCCGAACGCGACGGGCAAGCAGTGCCCGGAAGGCTGGACTCTGTACGCCTTCCCCGGCCCGCAATTCAGGAACGTCGGCGATCCGGGCAGCGTGGAATCGAGCTACTACACCTGGGTCGACCAGTTCGACACCTTCGGCCTCGGCAAGAACGTTCCCATCGCGACCGGCAACCTCAACGACGCGCTGCTCGCGCTGGTCGACGGCAAGTTCGTCGTGCTGCGCGTGCCTTATCCGCTCGGCTATTACACGAAGTGGATGGACGGCCGCATCGACGATGCGAAGAAGGGCTGGAAGGGCCGCGGCCTGTGGTCGACGGTCTCGACACGCGCGCCCTTCCACATGGAAGGCGGCAAGGG
>DASQAW010000174.1:0-1662 GCA_035635495.1 Burkholderiales bacterium | reverse complement strand
CGGTTTGAAGAGCGGCGAGAACTGCTTGTGGACCTCCGAGGTAAGGAAGTTGAGCCACTCCTGCAGCCGGTAGCGCTCGAACGTGCCGGACTTCGGCGCGAGGCCGGTCTCGGGCTTCTGGTCGGCGAGGTATTGCACGATCGCCGGGCCCTCGGTCAGGCGCTCGCCGTTGTCGAGCTCGAGCACCGGGACATAGCCGCGCGGGTTCACCTTCCAGAAGTCGCCGCCGCTTTCCATCGACTTGTCCTTGGTGTTCACTTTCTGCAGCTGGACCGGAATGCCGGCCTCGCGCGCCACGATGTGCGGCGAAAGCGAGCAGGCGCCGGGGGAGTAATAGAGCTTCATGGGTTCTCTCCTTTGTGGTTACGACAAAACCGGTATTGCCGCGGGCCGCAATTTACGTGCGCGGAAGATATTGGCGAGCGCGCAGGCGCCGTCGCCGACAGCGCGCCCCCGACTAGCTCGGCCGCGAAAGTGAAGTAAGCGAGCGCTCCGGGCAACTAGAGACCCGTAAGTATGCTTGGATCGAGTATGGGGATAAAGAGGCTGCTCTAAAATACATTGTCCCGAGATGCGGGATAGTATCTGCCGCCGTGGACCGCCTAGCTGCCATCCGGGTGTTCGCCCAAGTGGTCGAGGCGGGAAGCTTCGCTAGGGCCGCGGACCGCCTCGGGCTATCCACTTCGGCCGCCTCCCGGCATGTGGCCGAGCTCGAGGGCCACCTGCAGACGCGGCTCCTCAACCGCACGACGCGGCGCGTGAGCCTGACCGAAAGCGGGCGCGCCTTCTACGAGCGTGCCGTTCAGCTCCTCGGCGACCTGGCGGAGGCGGAGCAGGAGGCCTCCAGCGCCGCGGTCGTGCCGCGCGGCACGATCCGGCTCACCACCTCGATCAACTTCGCGGTCCGCCACGTCGCCCCGGCGATCGCCGAATTCATGGGACGGCACCCGGAAGTGCGCTTCGATGTCTCGTTGTCCGACCGTGTGGTGGATCTGGTCGAGGAGGGATTCGATCTGGCCATCCGCATCGGCTCGCCCGGCGGCGACAATCTTGTGGCGCGCAAGCTCGGCGAGACGCGCCTCGTGCCGTGCGCGTCGCCGGCCTATCTGGCCAAGCACGGCGCGCCGACCACGCCGGAGGAGCTCGAGCGTCATAACTGCTTCACTTATGAACACGTGAGCCCGCGCCATGTCTGGCGCTTCCGCGACCGTTCGGGCGCCGAGCGCGCCGTACGCGTCACCGGACGGCTCCACTCGAACAATGGCGGCTTCCTGGCCGAGGTCGCGGCACAGGGCGCTGGCATCGTATTCGAGCTGGCATTCATCGTCGGGCCGGACGTGCGCGCCGGGCGCCTGGTGCCTGTCCTGCAGGAGTTCGTGTCCGCGCCGTTGCCGATCTACGCGCTCTACCCGAGCCGCAAGCACCTCTCCGCGAAGGTGCGCCGCTTCGTCGAGTTCCTCGTCGAGCGCTTCGCCGATGCGCAGGACTGGAGCGCGCCGTGAGGACCTGGGCGCTCGCGCTGCTATGGCCGATCTGGGTCTCGGCGGCCGCGCCGGAGTGGCTGATCGCCACGCCCGACGGACGCGCCGTTGCCGGCGAGCGCTTCGAGCTCATCGTCTCCGGGCCTTACGGCGCGGAGCTGCCCGACGAGATCGCGCTGCG
>DASQAW010000173.1:0-9406 GCA_035635495.1 Burkholderiales bacterium | reverse complement strand
GCCTCGCCCGTGCCGTGGCATCCGGGCGCGGTGAAGTACTTCGCCGAGAAGGGCATCAACATCAAATAGGCGAAGATTCCAAAAAGGGGTCAGAGCAATTTTCCTGTAACACCTTCACCCGTTAGTAGTTACAGAAAAATTGCTCTGACCCCTTTTTGCTTTTGGGGCACGCCATGAGCGAAGAAGTCGCCCGCATCCACCAGCCGGCCGCGGAGGTCTCCGAGGAGGCGCTGAAGCGCGCCGAGGAGATGATCGAGCGGGAGGAGGGCGTCCAGAACCGGTTCACGGGCGCCATGCAGCACTTCATCATCGCGGTGGCGGTGGTGATGTCGCTCTTCCACCTGTACGCCTCCTACTCCATCGTGCGCACCGAGGTGCTGCGCGCGACGCACGTGGCGTTCGTGCTGTTCCTGTGCTTCCTGATCTTCCCGCTGGCGCGGCGCTTCCGCCATCGCGTGATGCCGTGGGACTGGCTCCTCGCGCTGCTCGGCGTGGCCATCTGCGGCTACCTCGTCATGCAGGGCGACGATTTCTTCGACCGCTCGATCACGCCGAACGACTGGGACGTGTTCTTCGGCGTCGCGCTGATCGTGCTGGTGCTCGAGGCGATGCGGCGCTCGACCGGCTGGATCATGCCGGTGATCACCTTCTGCTTCCTGCTCTACGCCTTCTTCGGGCCGTATCTGCCGGCGCCCTGGACGCACAAGGGCTACGAGATCCCGCGGCTCATCGGCCACATGTACATGACGCTCGAGGGCATCTTCGGCGTCGCGGTGGACGTCTCGTCGTCGCTCATCATCCTCTTCACCATCTACGGCGCCTTCCTCCAGCATTCGGGCGCCGGCAAGTTCTATATCGACTTCTCGTTCTCGGCCATGGGCGGCAAGCCGACCGGCGCCGGGCGCACGGTGGTGCTCGCGTCGTTCCTGCTCGGCGGCCCATCCGGCTCCGGCGTCGCGACGACCGTGACGCTCGGCTCGGTTGCCTATCCGATGCTCGCCAAGGTCGGCTACGGCAAGGACGCCGCGGGCGGCCTGCTCGCGGCCGGCGGCCTCGGCGCGATCATCTCGCCGCCGGTGCTCGGCGCGGCCGCGTTCCTGATCGCCGAGTTCCTGAAGATCTCGTACCTCGACGTCATCCTGATGGCGACGATCCCGACCTGCCTGTACTACCTCGCGCTCTTCACGATGGTGGAGATCGACGTGCGCAAGTTCGGCATGAAGGGCGTCACCTTCGAGCGGGTGGAGACGGCGTGGAACCTGACCAAGAAGTACTGGTTCCATTTCCTGTCGCTCGTTTCGATCGTCGTTTTCATGCTGTGGGGCTTCTCGCCCGTGCTCTCGGTGTTCTGGGCGACGGTGGTCTCGGCGCTGACCAGCTTCCTGCGGCGCGACACGGCGCTGATCCCCTACGAGGTGCTCACCGGGAGGGCACCGGTCATCCGCGGCGTGTGGAACTCCGGGCTGATCAAGGCGCTCTCCGGCGGCTCCCTCAGCGTCCTGAACGTCGCCGCGACCTGCGCCGGCGCCGGCATCATCGTCGGCGTCGTCACGCTCACCGGCCTCGGGCTGAAATTCAGCTCCATTGTTCTGCAATACGCAGGCGGCTCGCTGCTGCTGACCGCGATCTATACCTCGCTCATCGTCTGGATCGTCGGCCTCGCCGTGCCGGTGACCGCGAGCTACATCATCTGCGCCGTCATCGCCGCGCCGGCGATGATCCAGCTCGGCGTGCCGGACTTCGCCGCGCACATGTTCATCTTCTACTACGCCGTGCTCTCCGAGGTGTCTCCGCCCACCGCGCTGTCGCCCTTCGCCGCCGCGGCGATCACCGGCGGCGATCCGTACAAGACGACGCTGCAGTGCTGGAAGTACACGACGCCCGCGTTCCTCGTGCCTTTCATGTTCGTGCTCGACCCCGCCGGCACGGGTCTCCTGCTCACCGGCTCGTTCAAGACGCTGGCGAACGCCAACTGGCCGGCGATCGCGTGGGTGACCTTCACCGCGGCGGTGGGCATCGTCGCGCTCGCCGGCGGGCTGCAGGGGTGGCTCGTCAAGCGCACGGCGGCATGGGAGCGCTGGATGCTGATCCTCGCCGGCTTCCTCCTCGTCTATCCGAAGGCGGCGGCCGATGCCATCGGCTTCGCGCTCGTCGTCATCGTGGTCGCCACGCAATGGTTCCGCAAACCCGCGACACAGACCTCCTGATCCTCGGCGCGGGCGGAGCGGGCCTGTTCGCCGCGCTGCACGCGCACCAGGCCGCGCCCGAGCTCTCGATCACCGTCGCGGTGAAGGGCCTGCTCGGCAAGTGCGGCTGCACGCGCATGGTCCAGGGCGGCTACAACGTCGCGCTGGCGAAGGACGACTCGGTCGAGCGCCATTTCATGGACACGATCGAAGGCGGCAAGTGGCTGCCCGACCAGGAGCTGGCGTGGCAGCTGGTGACGCTGGCCGTTGAAAGAGTGCGCGAACTGGAAAACGAGCTGGGCTGCTTCTTCGACCGCAATCCCGACGGCACGCTCCACCAGAAGGCCTTCGCCGGCCAGAGCTTCGACCGCACGGTGCACAAGGGCGACCTCACCGGCATCGAGATCATGAACCGCCTGGCCGAGCAGGTCTGGGCGCGGCGCATCCACCGGCTGGAAGAGCACCGCGCAGTGGAGCTCGTCAAATCGGCCGATGGCGCGTCGATTTCGGGGGTGCTGTTCATCGACATGCGGACCGGCGACTACGTCTTCGTGCGCGCCAGGGCGGTGCTGCTGGCCACCGGCGGCGGGCCGACGATGTATCGCTACCACACGCCCTCGGGCGACAAGACCTGCGACGGGCTGGCGATGGCATTGCGCGCCGGGCTGCGGCTCCGCGACATGGAGATGGTGCAGTTCCATCCGACGGGCTTGCTCGCGGGTACGCACACGCGCATGACCGGCACGGTGCTGGAGGAGGGGCTGCGGGGTTCCGGCGGTTATCTCCTCGGCGGCAACAAGGAGCGGTTCATGCCCGCCTACGACCCCAAGGCCGAGCGGGCGACGCGCGACTTCGTCTCACGCGCGATGTTCAGCGAGATCCGCAAAGGGAACACCACGCCGCATGGCGGCCTCTATATATCGATGGCCCATCTCGGTCCGGAGCGCGTGCGCAAGGAATTCAAAGGCATGGTCGAGCGCTGCGCCGACTGCGGCTTCGATCTTGCCGGCGGCCTGGTCGAAGTCGTGCCCACGGCGCACTACATGATGGGCGGCGTCGAGTTCGCGGCCGACTGCACCACCACGCTGCCAGGCCTGTTCGTCGCCGGCGAGGATTCCGGCGGCGTGCACGGCGCCAACCGCCTGGGTGGGAACGGCGTCGCCAATTCGACCGTTTTCGGCGCGGTCGCCGGCGACAGCATGGCAGCCTGGGTGCGCAAGCATGGGCGGTTCGCGCCACCCGCGGAATTCAGACTCGATCAGTACGAGCGCCCCTTCAGCGCCCCGCGCGGCGACCTGGAGGCGATCCGCGAAAGGCTCCACGACACCATGTGGGAGCGCGTCGGCATCATCCGCGATGCCACCGGGCTGATGCAGGCACTGCGCGAGCTCGACGCGCTGGACGCCGAGATCGATGCCACCGGCATCGGCGCCACTTCGCGCGCGTTCAACCTGAGCTGGCACGACTGGCTCAGCCTGCGCAGCCTCACCGCCGTGAGCCGCGCGATCGCGCAGGCGGCGCTCGCGCGGCAGGACTCGCGCGGCGCGCACTACCGCGACGATTTTCCGCAGACGAGCGCGCTCGAGACGTCGGCGTATACCAGCATCGGCGCCGACGGCGCGGTGACGATGAAGCCGGTCGCGTTCACGCGGGTGCGGCCCGGACAGACGCTCCTCAAGCATGCAGCCTGACTGGCCCGCCGAGATCCATCGCGAGCTCGCCGCCGCCGGCGTGACGGTCGTCGGCTACGTGCCCGACGCCGGGCACAAGCGCCTGATCGAGCTGTGCCAGGCGGATCGCAACCTGCGCGCGGTGCTGCTGACCACCGAGGAGGAGGGCATCGGCCTCGTCGCCGGCGCGTGGCTGGGCGGCGAGAAGTCGGTGCTCCTCATGCAGTCGAGCGGCGTGGGCAACCTCGTGAACGTGCTCGGGATGATCAAGGTCTGCCGCTTCCCGCTGGTGATGATCGTCACCATGCGCGGCGAGCAGGGCGAGTTCAATCCGTGGCAGGTGCCGATGGGCGAGAACACCGCGCGCGTGCTCGAGACGATGAGCGTCGCGGTGCGGCAGGCCGGCGACCCGCAGACCGTGGCGGGGCACGTGCACACTGCGATTGGACTCGCGTACGAGACCCAAGGAGCCCAGGCCGTGCTCATCGCGCAGCGCGTGATCGGCATCAAGACCTTCCAGGAGCAGCGCAACCAGTGACGCTGCGCCGGCGCGAGGTGGTTTCCGAATTGCTGAAAAACCGCGGGGAGCTGCTCGTCATCGCGGGCTTGGGCTCCACCGCATGGGACATCACCGCCGCGGGCGATACGGATCTCAACTTTCCCATGTGGGGCGCGATGGGGCAGGCGGCGATGGTCGGGCTCGGGCTGGCGCTCGCGCAGCCGAAGCGGCGCGTGCTGGTGGTCACGGGCGACGGCGAGATGCTGATGGGACTCGGCGCGCTGGCGACCATCGGCGTGCAGCAGCCGGAGAACCTCAGCGTCGTGGTCATCGACAACGAGCGCTACGGCGAGACGGGAATGCAGCGCACGCATACCGCCGACGGCGTCGATCTTGCCGCGGTCGCGCTGGCGTGCAAGTTCAAGCACGCCATCACCGCCACCGGCGACGTGGCGGCGGTGCGCGAGCTGGTCTACAAGACGGCGGGGCCGAACTTCGCGGCGGTCAAAGTCGCCGACGACAAGCTGCCGCTCGTGCTGCCGCCGCACGAAGGCGTGCTGCTCAAGGCGCGCTTTCGCCGCGCGCTGCTGGGTGACTCAGCCGACGTGCTTCCGGAAGAACGCTAGCGTGCGCTCGCGCGCCTGCTTCGCCGCCGGCGCGTTGTAGGAGCCGCGCTGGTCGCAGTTGAAGCCGTGGTCGGCGGCGTAGATGAAGATCTGGTGCTGCGGATGCTTCTCGATCAGCTTTTTCACGCCGTCGACCGGGATGTGCTGGTCCTTGTCGCCGAAGTGGCCCATCAGCGGGACTTTCGGCTGCAGGTCCGCGTTGTCGAGGATGCCGCCGCCGTAGTACGGCGCCGCGGCCGAGAGCCCGCTCACCTTGGCGGACGCCATCCAGGCGACGAAGCCGCCCCAGCAGTAGCCGACGATGCCGACCTTGCCGGCCTTCGCCGCCTCGTTCACCGCGGCCTGCGCGTCCTTCAGCGCCATGTCGGTCGTGACCTTGGCGCGCACCTCGCGGCCCTTGGCGATGTCCTCCGGCGAGTAGCCGACGTCGAAGCCCTTCTGCGCGCGGTCGAACATCGCCGGCGCGATCGCCACGTAGCCGTCGGCGGCATAGCCGTCGGCGACGTTCTTGATGTGGCTGTTCACGCCGAAGATCTCCTGGATGACGACGATGGCGCCGCGCGGTTTCCCCGCCGGATCGGCGCGGTAGGCGTCGAGCTTGTGGCCGTCGGATGCAGTGAGCTGGATCATTTTGCCCATGAGTAGAATCCTCGCTGTGAAGAAGAACGCGCAGGCGCTGCTGGAGCTGGCCACCACCGCCCTGAGGCGCGCGGGCGCAAATGATCGCATGGCGGAAGGCGCGGCGCGCCACCTGGTTCACGCAGAGGAGCAAGGGCTGCCGACGCACGGCATGTCGCGCGTGCCGTTCTACTGCGGGATGCTGCGCAAGGGCCGCGCCGACGGCAAGGCCGAGCCGAGCCTCGTAGCGGACAGGGCGGCGGCGTGCCTGATCGACAACCACGACGGATTGCCGTACGTGTCGGTGCAGTGGGCGGTCGAGGAAGCGATCCAGCGCGCGCGGCGCAACGGCATCGGCTTCGCCGGCATCCGCAACAGCGCCCACGTCGGCGTGCTCGGCATCCACTTGCTGCCGGTCGCGCGGGCCGGGCTCGTCGGCTTCGCATTCACGAATTCGCCCGCGGCGATCCCGCCCTGGGGCGGCAAGAAGCCGCTCTTCGGGACGAACCCCGTCGCGGCGGTGTTTCCGAGAGCTGATGAACAGCCCATCGTCATCGACCTGGCGCTGACCACGGTCGTGCGCGGCCGCATCATGATGGCGATGCGCAAAGGCGAGCGCATTCCCGACGGCTGGGCGCTCGACCGCGACGGCAGGCCGACCAACGATCCGAAGGAAGCGATCGAGCACGGCAGCCTCTTTCCCATCGGCGGCGCGAAAGGCGCCATGCTGGCGCTGATGTTCGAATTGATCTGCGCCGCGCTCACCGGCTCCGCGATCGGCCCGGAAGCCGACTCCTTCTTCTCGGAGGAGGGCAACAAGCCGCGCATCGGCCAGGCCTTCATCGCCGTCGATCCCGGCGCGCTCGCCGGCACCGAGAAATACCTGGAGCGCGTGGAAACGGTCGTGCGCACGATGCTCGCCGACGCCGGGGTACGCCTCCCGGGGGCGCGGCGCTTTGCGGCGGAAAAGAGCGCGCGGGCGCAGGGCATCGAAGTGCCGGACGAGCTGCTGGCGCAGATCGAGAAGCTGGCGCAACAAACGGGATGAAACCGGCGCCGATTCGCTCTACAGTGCGCTGATGTACGACGCCATCATCGAGTTTCCCAAAATGAAGGTCGCCGTGGCGACGCGCGGCGACCACGTCACCGACATCCGTTATCTGCCGCCGTCGGTAGCGCCGCTGGCGCCATCGAACGCATTGGCCGAGCGCGCGGCGCGCCAGCTGGAGCACTACCGCGAAAACCCCGACGGGCGCTTCGACCTGCCGCTCGCGATAGACGGCACCGAGTTTCAGCGCCGGCTGTGGGAGGCGTTGTGCACGATCCCCCGCGGCAAGACCCTGACCTACGGCGAGCTCGCGCAGCGGCTCGGCGCCGAGGCGCGCGCGGTAGGCCAGGCTTGCGGCGACAACCGCTTCCCGATCGTCATTCCCTGCCACCGCGTGGTGGCGGCGGACGGGCTCGGCGGCTTCGCCCATTCGACCTCCGGCTACCTGCTGGAGGCGAAGCGGTGGCTCCTCCTCCACGAGTGCGGCGCGGACGCGTTCGAGCTGACGCCGTAGCCGGCGGGGTGCTCGACGCGTTCTGCGACGCGTTGTGGCTCGAGGACGGCCTGTCGCAGAACACCATCGCGGCGTACCGCGCCGATCTCCAGCAGCTGCAGGAGCACCTGGGCGGCGACTTGCTCAGGGCCGATGAGGGCGCGCTGTTCGGTTTCCTGGCGGCGAAGAAAGGGCGCGCCTCGAGCGCAGCGCGCCGCGTGTCCAGCGTCAAGCGCTTCTACCAGTACTGCGTGCGCGAGCGCCTGGTGGGCATCGACCCGACGCTCAAGCTCGATTCGCCGAAGCGCACGCCGCGCTTCCCGAAGTCGCTGTCGGAGCACGACGTCGAGGCGCTACTCGCCGCGCCGAACGTCGGCACCGCGCTTGGCCTGCGCGACCGCGCGATGCTCGAGACGCTCTATGCGACCGGCCTGCGCGTGTCGGAGCTGGTGGCGCTCAAGACCTTCGAGACGGATCTGCGCGCTGGCGTGGTCCGGGTGATGGGCAAGGGCTCGAAGGAACGCCTGGTGCCCTTGGGCGAGGAGTCGATCCATTGGATCTCGCGCTACGCGAACGAGGCGCGCCCCGAGCTCCAGGGCAGGCGCGAGCCCGAGGCGCTGTTCATCACCGCGCGCGGCGCGGGCATGACGCGGCAGGCGTTCTGGCACCTGATCCGGCGCTACGGCGCGCGCGCGATCCCCGGCAAGAAGCTCTCGCCGCACATGCTGCGCCACGCGTTTGCCACCCACCTGATCAACCATGGCGCCGACTTGCGTGTCGTCCAGTTGCTGCTGGGCCACGCCGACATCTCGACCACCCAGATCTACACGCACGTGGCGCGCGAGCGCCTGAAGCAGCTGCACGCCAAGCATCATCCTCGGGGATAAAGGGGTCAGAGCAATTTTCCTGTAACAACTAAGCAGCGTAGGTGTTACAGGAAAATTGCTCTGACCCCTTTTTGGATTAGCGCTTGCCGCGCTCTATCGTGACGCCGACGAACCTGGCGTTCGGCAGGATGCCGATCTTCGCGACGCTCACCTTGGCCCACGGCGCACCGAAGTCGGCGGTGAGGATCGTCGCCACGCGGTCGGCGAAGGTTTCCACCAGGCGGTAGTGCTGCGCCGAGGCGAGGGCGCGGATGCGCAGCGCCACCTGCTCATAGTCGATGGTGTCGGAGACCTTGTCGCTCGCGAATACCGCGGTGCCCGGCAGCCCGATCTCGAGATCGATCGACAGCGTCTGCGCCACGTGGCGCTCGCGCCGGTGGATGCCGATGAGCGCTTCGACGCGCAGGTCGCGGATGACGATGGCGTCCATGCCGTGGACGATTCTATAGAATCGCCGCAATGGACATGGCGCTTGTAGTCCTAGGTGCATACCTATTGGGCTCCGTGTCCTTCGCCATCGTGGTGAGCAAGCTCATGCAGCTGCCGGATCCGCGCAGCTACGGCTCGAAGAACCCCGGCGCGACGAATGTGCTGCGCAGCGGAAGCAAGGCGGCGGCGATCGCCACGCTCGTTGGCGACGGCGCCAAGGGCTGGCTCGCCGTCTGGCTGGCGCTATTGTTTTTGCCCGTGGCAGCGCCTTACGCGGCGCTGGCCGTCTTCGTCGGCCATCTCTTCCCGGTGTATCACCGCTTCAAAGGCGGCAAGGGCGTCGCCACCGCCGCGGGCGTGCTCTTCGGCATCGACTGGCGCATCGGCCTGGGCACGCTCGGCACCTGGCTGATGATCGCGTTCTTCCTGCGCTATTCGTCGCTCGCCGCGCTGGTCGCCGCCGCCTTCGCGCCTTTCGCCACGGCGCTGATCCTCGGCCTCGGCGCCTATTTCGCGGCCGTGCTGGTGATGTCGGCGCTGCTGGTGTGGCGTCACAGGGAGAACATCGCGCGGCTCATCGCCGGCAACGAGTCGCGCATCGGCGGTAAGAAGGCCTAAAGCGGCCAGCGCGGCTTGACGGTGAAGGCGTGGGTCGCCGGTGCAACGGCCGAGCCCATGCGTTGTGCGGCGGCGAAGGCGATCATCGCACCGTTGTCGGTGCAGAGCTCGGGCTCCGGGTAATAGACATCGAAGCCCCGCTTGCGCGCTTCGGCATCGAGCGCCGCGCGCAACTGCTTGTTGGCGCCGACGCCTCCGGCGACGACAAGGCGCTTGAGCCCATTGGTTTCGAGGGCGCGCAAGCACTTGGCGACCAGCACCTCGACCACCGCCTCGACGAAAGCGCGGGCGATGTCGGCAGGATCACCGCCTTGCTTGACCAGCATGAGCGC
>DASQAW010000172.1:0-8104 GCA_035635495.1 Burkholderiales bacterium | reverse complement strand
TTGCCGATGTAAACCTCGTTGCCGGCGACGCGCGCGGCGCGCACCTTGAGCGCGAGCGGCTGGAGGGCGCGGTGCTCGACCTTCGTCGCCCGGCCGATGGCGCTGCCCGCGGCGGCGCCGAGCTCCCGCAGGAAGTCGGCCTCGCTGGCCGCGAGCCTGCGCCGGGCGTGCTCGGGGCGCATGCTCCAGATGAGCGCATAGCGCCCGGCGAGCGGCAGCAGCGCGAGCGGGCCTTCGACCGTAAAGCGCTCGAACGCCGTGGCACCGGAGGGCGGCGAAGTGTGCACCAGCGCGACGAGGGCATCCTGCGCATAGCGCTTGCCTTCGGTTTCCTGCGGCGCGCCTTCGGCGTGGACGATGCACCGCGCCGCCACCGGCTCGCCGCCGCCGTCGAGCTGCGCCCGCAGCCGGCTGAGCAGGGCTGAATATTCGGTGACATACCCGAGCGCGGGGACATCGGCATCGGCCGCGTCGAGCCGCGCGCGCCCGAAGCTGCCGGCCTGCGAGACGACGATGCGCTCGATCGGCGTCACCGCCAGATCGTGCCATGCGCCGATCCGCTCCAGGATCAGGCGGCTCGCGTAGGAGAGTGCAATGGGACGAAACGCCGGCGCCGGGGAGGGGGAGTCGACCAGCGCGACGCGCAGCCCGGACGGGCGCAAGGCGAGCGCGAGCGTGCAGCCGACCGGGCCTGCGCCACGAATTAGGACGTCAACCGCCGGCGCGGGCATCGCGCATCAGCGCTTCGATGTCCTCCGGCAGCTTCGGCGCCTCGGCGGTGATCACTTCGCAGCCGCCCGGCGTCACCACGACGTCGTCCTCGATGCGCACGCCGATGTCGCGCAGCGGCTCCGGCACGTCGTCGGCCGCGCGGATGTAGAGGCCGGGCTCGACGGTGAGCGCCATGCCCGGCGCGAGCGTGCGCCAGTTGCCCGAGCGCTTGTATTCGCCGGCGTCGTGCACGTCGAGGCCGAGCCAATGGCCGGTGCGATGCATATAGAAGCGCTTGTAGGTCTCCTTCTCCAGCACCTCGTCGAGCGAGCCGGAAAGGAGCTTGAGATCCCGCATGCCCTCCGCGAGCACGCGCACCGCCGCGTCGTGCGGCTCGTTCCAGAGGGTGCCCGAGCGCACGCGGTCGATCGCCGCGCGCTGGGCGGCGAGCACGAGGTCATAGACCGCGCGCTGGCCGCCGCTGAAGCGGCCGTTCACCGGGAAGGTGCGCGTGATGTCGGAGGCGTAGCCGTCGAGCTCGCAGCCGGCATCGATCAGCAGGAGGTCGCCGTCGGCCAGGCGCGCGTCGTTCGATATGTAATGCAGCACGCAGGCGTTCGCCCCGGTCGCCACGATGGGCGAGTAGGCCGGAAACTGCGCGCCGTTGCGGCGGAACTCGTGCAGCAGCTCGGCTTCGATCTCGTATTCCATCCTCCCCGGGCGCGCCGACTGCATTGCGCGCCGGTGCGCCGCCGCGGCGATGCGCGCGGCGCGGCGCATGACGCCGAGCTCGTGCGGATCCTTGAGCAGGCGCATGTCGTCGAGCAGCACGCGCACGTCGTGCAGGCGCTCCGGCGCGGCGATGCCCGCGCGCGCGCGCGCGCGCACGACGTTGAGCCAGCGCATCACGCGCGCGTCCCAGTCGGCCTCGGCGCCAACCGGGTAGTAGAGCGCCGGCTGGTCCTCCAGCAGCTTCGGCGCCATCTCGTCGAGCGCACCGATCGGATGCGCCTCGTCGAAGCCGAAGCGCTCCTTCGCCGCCTCGGGGCCGTAGCGGAAGCCGTCCCAGATCTCGCGCTCGGGATCGCGGTGGCGGCAGAAGAGCAGCGCCTTCGGCGACCTCCCGGCCACCAGCACGAGCGCCGCCTCGGGCTCGAGGAAGCCGGTGAGGTAATAGAAGTAGCTGTCGAAGCGGTACGGATAGTGGCTGTCGCGGTTGCGCAGCTTTTCCGGCGCGGTGGCGATGACGGCGACGCCTTCGCCCATCAGCTCGGCGAGCCGCCTGCGGCGCGCCGCGTAGAGGGAAAGATGGTCAGCGGGTTTCATTTTCGCGCTTCACTTTCGAGCGGCCAGTTGGGTCTCCAGTTCCGCCAGCCGCTCGGCGGTACCGACGTCCTGCCACAGTCCGGCGAGCAGCTCGCCGGACAAACGCTGCGCCTCAGCGGCGCCGCGCAGCAGGGGCGCCAGCGGCGCTTTCTCGCCGCGGCGCACGCTTCGCAGGAGCTGCGGCGACATGACGGCCACGCCGGCGTAAGTGTAGCGCGGCGCGCCGTCGTTGCAGACGCGAGCGGCGTCGAGCGAGAAATCGCCCTGCGGCCGGTGCGGCGGATTCGCCACCAGCACGAGATGCGCCAGCATCGCGCCGAGCTCGAAGGCCAGCAGCCGGCGGAAATCCGCTTCGCAGTAGATGTCGGCATTCACGAGCAGGAAGGGCGCGCTGCCGAGCAGCGGCAGCGCCTGCGCGAGGCCGCCCGCGGTCTCGAGCGGTTCCGCCTCGCGCGAGTAGGCGACGCGCAGGCCGAAGCGCGCGCCGTCGCCGACATAGTCGATGATCCGCTGCGCGAGATGCGACACGTTGATCACCGCCTCGCGGCAGCCGCTCGCTGCCAGGCGCTCGAGGTGCCAGGCGAGGAGCGGCTTGCCCCCCACGGGCACCAGCGCCTTCGGTATGCGGTCGGTCAGCGGCCGCAGCCGCTCGCCGCGCCCCGCGGCCAGCAGCATTGCCTTCACGCCTCGACCTCCTCGAGCAGGCGATGGAGCGGCGCGAGCTCGCGGTAGCGCTTGGCCACCGCGTGCGCATAGCCGAGGAAGCGCGGCGTGTCGCCGAGGTACTTCGGCTTGCCGTCGCGGTAGTTGATGCGCGCGAAGATGCCCAGCACCTTGAGATGGCGCTGCAGTCCCATCCATTCGAACGCGCGCCAGAATTCGCCGAAGTCCGCAGCGACCTGCAGGCCGGCGCGCTGCGCCTTCTCCCAGTAGCGCACGCTCCAGTCGAGCACGCGCTCCTCTTCCCAGCTGATGAACGCATCGCGCAGCAGCGACACCACGTCGTAGGTGATCGGGCCCATCACCGCGTCCTGAAAGTCGAGCACGCCGGGGTTCGGCTCGGAAACCATGAGGTTCCGCGGCATGTAGTCGCGGTGCACGTAGACCGTCGGCTGGGCGAGCGCGCTTTCTATCAGCAGCGCGAATACCGTCTCCAGCGTCCGCGCCTGCTGGGTGCTCAGGTTCTTGCGCCGGTGGCGCGCGACGTACCACTCGGGGAAGAGGTTCATCTCGCGGCGGAGCAGCGCCGCGTCGTACGGGGGCAACTCGCCCGCGCGCGTGGCGAGCTGCCATCGGATCAGCGCGTCGGTCGCGTCCGCCATCAGTGGCCCCGCGTTGGCTCCATTCAGCTCGTTGAGATACGTGCGCGTGCCCAGGTCGGAGAGGAGCAGGAAGCCCGCGCCGAGGTCGTGCGCGTGCACTGCGGGAGCGTGCACGCCCGCGTCGTGCAGCAGGCGCGCGATGCGCACGAAGGGCCGGCAGTCCTCCTTCTCGGGCGGCGCATCCATGGCGACGAAGCTGCGGCCGTCGTCGAGCGTCGCGCGGAAATAGCGCCTGAAGCTCGCGTCCTCCGAAGCCGGAGTGAGGGTGAAGCGCGCGCCGCGCAGCTCGGCGCCGAGCCACTGCTCGAGCCAAGCGCGGCGATCGTCGGCTATCATTGAAAATTCTAACGAAAAACGAACGAGCTTGATGTCGTTTCGCCTCGCGACGCTGGTCCTTGCGCTGGTCGCCGCGGCGAACGCCCTAGCGCAGTCGGATCCCGTCACGATCGACGCGCAGAAGATCGAGGGCGTGAGCGATCTCGAGGTGAGTGCGCGCGGCGCGGCGGAGATCCGGCGCGGCGATGTCGGCGTCTTCGGCGAGTTCCTGCGCTACAACCGCGAGTTCGGCGAGCTCGAGGGCGAGGGCGGCGTGCGGCTGCAAAGCGGCGTCGACCGCTTCTTCGGTCCGCGTCTTCAGTACAACACGCTCGAGGACACCGGTGAGTTCGAGAAGCCGGGCTTCCTCCTGCAACGCGAGCGCCCTGCGCGCGGCTCGGCCGAGCGCATCGAATTCCTCGGCCGGAGCAAATACCGGCTGCTCGAGGCGAAGTTCACCACCTGCCAGCCGGGGCAGGACGACTGGTTCCTCGAGGCGAGCCAGCTCGACCTCGACTACGAGACGGACGAGGGCAAGGCGACGCATCCGCGGCTGCGCTTCTTCGACCAGACGCTGATGACCTTTCCCTACGCGGCGTTTCCGCTCGAGAGCCGGCGGCGCAGCGGGCTGCTGACGCCGTACTACGCGCAGACCAGCCAGCGCGGCCTCGAGTTCGGCATCCCCTATTACTGGAACATCGCGCCGGAGCGCGACCTCACGTTGACGCCGGTGTACATGGCGCGGCGCGGCTTCCAGCTGAAGAGCCATTTCCGCTACCTGCAGCCGCAGTTCACCGGCGAGATGCGCTACGAGTACCTGCCGAACGATCCGGTATTCGGCGCCACGCGCACCGGGCTGGCCTGGCAGCACAACCACGTCTTCGCGCCCGGATACGTCGGCTTCGTCGATTACAACAAGGTGTCGGACGATCGCTACTTCGTCGACATGGCGAGCCAGGTCAAGCAGGTGTCGGTCGGCAACCTGCCGCAGGACGCGTACCTCTCGAAGAGCGGCGCGGTGCGCGACGGGAGCTTTTTCTCGCAGTTCCGCCTGCAGCGCTTCCAGACCCTGCAGGATCCGCTGGCGCCGATCGTGCCGCCCTACTGGCGCTTGCCCCAGCTCAACGCCGCGGCGAGCTACAACGACGTCGGCGGCATCTTCGATACCTCGGTGCCCGGCGAATACGTGCGCTTCGTTCATTCGACGCTGGTCGAAGGCTCGCGCGCTACCTTCGCGCCGACCGTCGCCGCGCCGCGCGTCGCACCGGGCTGGTACCTGCGGCCCACCGCGGGGCTGCGCTACACCACCTATGAGCTCGATCAGTCGGCGCCGGGAGAACCGACCAAGCCTTCGGTGGCCATACCCTGGCTGAGCGTCGACAGCGGGCTCGTCTTCGAGCGCGCCGCGCGCTGGTTCGGGCAGTCGCTTACACAGACGCTCGAGCCGCGGCTTTTCTACGTCTACGCGCCCTACCACAACCAGGACCACATCCCGCTGTTCGACACCGCGCTTGCGGACTTCAACTATCCGCAGCTGTTCACCGAGAACCGCTTCGTCGGCGGCGACCGCTTCGGCGACGCGAACCAGGTCACCATCGCGGCGACCACGCGCTTTTTGCAGCCCGACGGGCAGGAGCTGTTTCGCGCCACGCTCGGGCAGCGCTTCTACTTCCAGGAAGAGCGCGTCGCGCTCGCTCCGGGGTCGACCCTGCGCCTCGCCAGCGAATCGGACGTGCTCGCCTCCGTCGGCGGCCGCGCCACCAAGGCGCTGAGCTTCGACGCCACCACGCAGTACAACCCCTACCGCGGCGGCGCCGAGCGCTACAGCGTCGGGCTGCGCTATGCGCCGGAGATCGCCAAGGTGCTGAACTTCAGCTATCGGTTCCAGCGTGACACGCTGCGGCAAATCGACCTCTCCGGGCAGTGGCCGGTCGCCAACGGCTGGTACGGCGTCGGGCGCTACAATTACTCCTTCCTCGACCGGCGGCTCCTCGAGGGACTTGCCGGCGCCGAATACAATGCCGGCTGCTGGGTGTTCCGCTTCGTCGTGCAGCGCCTCCAGGCCTCGGCGGACACGAAAACGACGGCGATCATCTTCCAGCTCGAGTTCACCGGCGTCGGGCAGGTCGGCACCGCCGAGGCGGTGCAGCTACTGAGAAGGGACGTGCCAGGCTATTCCGTGATCAACCGCGTCGACCCGGCGCTGACGCCGCCCGGCGCCCGCCCGCGGCTGCCGTTCGAACAGGTGTTCTAGATGCGCAAACTGCTTTTCTTCGCCGCGCTGCTCGCGGCTTCATTGGCGCACGGCGTTACGCTGGTCGACCGCATCGTGGCGGTGGTCAACAAGGAAGTCATTACCTACTCGGAGCTCTACGAGGCGGTCGGCATGGCCGAGCGCCAGCTGCGCCGCCAGGGCACGCCGGCGCCGGAGCGCCCGGTGCTCGAGCGGCAGATGCTCGAGCGGCTGATCCTCGACAAGGCGCAGCTCCAGCTCGCGCGCGAGACCGGTATTCGCGTCGACGAGCTGCAGCTCGACCGTGCCGTGGAGCGCATCGCGCAATCGAACAACATGACCCTCGCCGAGTTTCGCCGTGCGCTCGAGTCCGACGGCGTGCCCTTCGACGCCTGGCGCAACGACGTGCGCCAGCAGATGCTGATGCAGCGGCTGCGCGAGCGCGAAGTGGAGAACCGCGTGCAGGTGAGCGAGACCGAAGTCGACGTCTTCCTCGAGCAGCAGAAGAGCCGTCCGGAGGGCGCGGAGTACAACCTCGCCCACATCCTCGTGCGCGTGCCCGAGGGCGCGAGCCCCGAGCGCATCCGCCAGGCGCGCGAGCGCGCCGAGCAGGCGCTCGCCGAGGTCAAAGGCGGCGCGCCCTTCGCGCGCGTGGCGGCGAGCTTCTCGGACGCGCCCGACGCGCTGCAGGGAGGCGCGATCGGCTGGCGCAGCCACGACCGCCTGCCCGAGCTCTTTTCCGAGGTGCTCGCGAAGATGAATCCCGGCGAGGTCAGCGAGCCCCTGCGCAGCCCGGCCGGCTTCCACCTCCTGCAGCTCGCCGACCGGCGCGGCGCCGGGGCCCAGGCGGCGGCGGTGCGCCAGACGCGCATGCGCCACATCCTGATCCGCACGAGCGAGGCGGTGTCCGAGTCGGAGGCGCGCCGCAAGCTGCTCGACCTGCGCGATCGCATCGTCTCCGGGGGCGCCGACTTCGCCGAGCTCGCGCGCGTGCATTCCGACGACGGCACGGCGGCGCGCGGCGGCGAGCTCGACTGGGTCTACGCCGGCGACACGGTGCCGGAGTTCGAGCGCGCCTACGAAGAGCTGAAGGTCGGCGAGGTGAGCCAGCCGGTGCGCACCCCGTTCGGCTACCACCTGATCCAGGTCCTCGAGCGCCGCTCGAGCGACGTCAGCCCCGAACGCCGCCGGCTGCAGGTGCGCCAGGCGCTGCGCGAGCGCAAGGCCGACGAGGCCTACCAGGAATGGCTGCGGCAGCTCCGCGACCAGACCTACGTCGAGCTGCGGCTTGAGGAACGCTAAGCAGCGCATAGCGCTGACTTCCGGCGAGCCCGCCGGCATCGGCCCTGAACTGTGCGTGCGCCTCGCGCGCGAGGCGCGCGAGGCCGAGCTGGTGGTGATCGGCGACAAGTCCCTCCTCGCCGGCGTGCCGCGCATCGAGCACGTGCCGCTCGCGCGGCCCGCGACTCCGGGGCGGCTCGACGCCGCGAACGCGCGCTACGTGCTCGCGGTGCTCGACCGCGCGATCCGCGGCTGCATGGACGGCGAGTACGCCGCCATGGTGACCGCGCCGGTGCAGAAGAGCGTGCTCAACGATGCCGGCATCGCTTTCACCGGCCATACGGAATATCTGGCCGAGCGCTCGGGCGCGGCGCGCGTCGTGATGATGCTGGTCGGCGGCGGTTTGCGCGTCGCGCTCGCCACCACGCACCTCGCCCTCGCGGACGTGCCGCGCGCCATCACCACCACTGGGCTCGTCGACACGTTGCGCGTCCTTGATGCGGATCTCAGGCGTCGCTTCCGCATCGCGCGGCCGCGCATTCTCGTCGCCGGGCTCAATCCGCACAGCGGCGAATCGGGCCATCTCGGCAGCGAGGACATGGAGGTGATCACGCCGGCGATTGCCGCGGCCGTGGGCGCCGGCATCGACGCGAAGGGACCCGTTCCGGCCGACACGCTGTTCGTCCCCGAGCGCTTGCGGCAGGCCGATGCGGTGCTCGCCATGTATCACGACCAGGGGCTGCCGGTGCTGAAGTACGCGAGCTTCGGCCGCGGGGTGAACATCACGCTCGGCCTGCCCTTCATCCGCACCTCGGTCGACCACGGCACCGCGCTCGACCTCGCCGGCACGGGCCGCGCAGACAGCACGAGCCTCGCGGAGGCGCTCAAGCTTGCCGTCGAGCTCGCATCGTCCTCG
>DASQAW010000171.1:0-2921 GCA_035635495.1 Burkholderiales bacterium | reverse complement strand
GGCCGCGTTCGGCAGCGCTACGACCTCGGCATTGGGCAGCTCGCCTTGCCGCGCCGTGAAAACAAGCGCGGGAAGTACGCGCGCATTCGGCGGCGTCTCGAGACGGCTGTCGACGACCACGCGCAGCGGCTGGCGCGGCGTCTCGACCTCGCGCACGGTGAGCTGCGGATCATCGGCGCGTACCGTGCCGATGCCAGTCAGGAGGGCGCAGGCGCGCGCGCGCCAGCGATGGCCGTCGCGCCGCGCCTCGGCGCCGGTGATCCACTGCGAGCGTCCGTCCTGGAGCGCGGTGCGCCCGTCGAGCGTCGCCGCGACTTTGAGGCGCACCCAGGGCCGGCCGCGCGTGACGCGGGAGACGAAGCCGATGTTGAGCTCGCGCGCCTCGTCGGCCAGCAAGCCGTGCTCAAAGCGGATGCCGGCCGCGCCCAGGCGCTCGCCGCCGCCCGCGGCTTCAGGGTTTGGATCACGCATTGCGGCGACCACGCGCGCCACCTTCGCACGCGCGAGCAACTCGACGCACGGCGGCGTGCGTCCTTGGTGGCGGCAGGGCTCGAGGGTTACGTAGACCGTCGCGCCTTCGGCGGCGACGTTTTCCAGCGCCCGCACTTCGGCGTGCGGCTTACCCGCCGCTTCGTGCCAGCCTTCGCCGAGGATGCGGCCCTCGCGTGCGACGACGCAGCCGACGCGCGGGTTCGGCGTCGTCGTGTACATGCCCTTGGCGGCGAGCTCGAGCGCGCGCCGCATCATGGCGCGATCGAGTTGCGTGAAGCTCATTTGCGGCGCTTGCGGGGGCTGGCCTTGACTTCCTGGACGGCGTCGCGGAAATCGTCGGGCGTCTCGAACTGGCGGTACACCGACGCGAAGCGGATGTAGGCGATCTTGTCGAGCTTGGCCAGCTCGCGCATGACGAAGTCGCCGACGCGCGTGGTCGACACCTCGCGCTCGCCGAGCGAGCGCAGCCGCTCGATCACGCGGTCGACGGCGCCTTCGACCTCATCGGTGGCGACCGGACGCTTGCGCAGCGCGAGCATCATGCTGCCCATCAGCTTGTCGCGGTCGAAGTCGGTGCGGCTGCCGTCCTTCTTCACGAGGCGCGGCATCTTCAGGTCCACGCGCTCGTAGGTCGTGAAGCGCTTCTCGCAGCTGGCGCACTTGCGGCGCCGGCGTGTGGTATTCGCCTCGAGGTTGGCCCGCGTGTCGATCACCTGGGTTTCCTCGGAGCCGCAGAAGGGGCATTTCAAGGGCTTCTAAGCCTCTGTTTGGCAGCGGTTATCACGCATATGGTAGCCGCATACCCCGCCCGGGGGCATACTTAGTGCGGGAGGTGGACTATGCGCCTATTGCTCGCGCTGACGATCGTGCTCGCCACGGGCAGTTGCACCCGCACGCCGCCGGGACCCAACTACAACGACGCCGATGAGGCAGCTATGGGGCGCGTTGAGGAGAGCGCGGCGCGCACCGGCGCGCGTATCTACTGGGTGAATCCGCCGCGGAAACCGGCAGCGCCGGGCAGCTAGCCGCCCTGGCGGAAGGGCGATTGGCCCTCGTTGTAGTCCTGCATCGCCGCCGTCAGCTCGGCGACGAGGTCGCGCTCGGCCGCGGTGAGGAAACAGTTCCAGACATCGAAGATGAACACGATCCGCGGCTGGTCGCCGTCGTTGACCGCCTCGTGCTCGAAGGTGTCGTCGAACACCCAGGCCCGACCCTCGCGCCATTCGCGCCGCTCGGCGCCCACACGATAGCTGCAGCCCGGGGGCACGACCAGCGGCAGATGCACGATGAACCGCGTATTCGTCACGCCCGTGTGCGGTGGAATGCGCGTGCGCGGTGCGAGAACGGAGAAGAACGCGGTCGGCGCGTGTCCCGGAATTTCGCAGAGCGGCGCGGAGCGCAGCAGCGCGGCGGCGCGCGGGCAGCGCGCGAGATGCTCCTCCAGCGGCTTGCCGTTCTTGATGAGGAAGTAGGTGCTCCAGCGCCTGGAGTTGTTGAGCTCGCCCCATTGGTCGACGGGCGCGCCCGCCGGCTTGGAGATATACGGCACGAAGTCGCCGGCATCGCCGGCGAGCGCCGCGAGGGCCTCGGCCCGGATCTCCTCGGTAGCGGCATCGAAGGCATCGAGCCACGGGTATTGGCTGCGGTCGAGAAACTCGATCGCCGGCAGCCGCGGGAAAAGCATGAACGTGGGCTCCTGCCGGTACGCGGGGCGCTTGCCGAGTAGCGTCTGCAGGCAGGCGTCGAAACGCACGAGCGGTTCGCCGTCGTGGCGCGCGCGCGCGGCGTCGATGCGCGGCTGCAGATAGGCCTCCAGCGCACGATTGTTCTCGCGCAGCACCTGATTGGCGTGCGCAATCGCATCCTGCACCGCAGGCGGCGGCACGCCAGGCGGCAGGCAAGCGAGAAACGCCTGATACATATAAGCCGCGAGCTTAGGTTTTCCTTGCCTCTCGAAGAGCCGCGCCTTGTGCAGCAGCGCGGGGAAATAGCGCGGATCAATAGCGAGCGCCCTTTCCAAGGCATCGCGCTCGGCAGCCTCGTCGCGCAACGAGCGATGCGCGAGTGCGAGGTTGACCCAAAGAATCGGTGTCTCCGGGTCGAGGAATACCGCCCGCTCGAGGAGCGGGCGGGCGGTTCCCGCCTCGCCCGAGGCGAGCGCCCGCATGCCGGCGACGTTGAGCACACCCGGATGGTCGGGTGCGAGCGCGCGTGCCTTGGCGAGGGCGCGCTCGGCTTCGGCCGTATTCCCAACCTGGTCGGCGCGATCGACCGCCTCCATGAGCGCGTGGATCTGAGTTTCGGTGACGGCTGTAACGGTCATCGCCTTGTTCTGCCCCGCAATCGGCGTAGGATTCTAAGATCAAAAGGAGGGCGACCATGAGCGCTCGTCTGGTCTTTTCCCTGGTGTTGATCCCCCTAGCGTCGAT